>NZ_WTYZ01000001.1:1471936-1818873 GCF_009827455.1 Pontixanthobacter aestiaquae | reverse complement strand
CAACGGCGCAGGCTCGCCGTGGAACGCTATCGATGCTGAAACTGCGGCACGCATGCAGCTGCAAAACCGCTTCAATACCGGCATCGATATCGCGAAGTACACCGCGAAAATTATGCGCGACGACATGGACGCTTATGATGCCGATCCAGCGAACTACACCCAGTCGCTGGGTTGCTGGCATGGCTTTATCGCCCAGCAGAAGATGATTTCAATCAAGAAACACTTCGGCAGCACGAAACAGCGTTACCTCTATCTTTCTGGCTGGATGGTCGCCGCGCTTCGCAGCGAGTTTGGCCCCCTGCCCGACCAGTCGATGCATGAAAAGACCAGCGTTCCGGCGCTGATCGAGGAACTTTATACCTTCCTTAAGCAGGCTGATGCGCGGGAGCTGGGCGGAATGTTCAAGGAATTGGACGCCGCCCGCGACGCTGGTGATGAAGTCGAAGCAAAGCGTATCGAGCACGCAATTGACAATTACGAGACTCATGTGGTTCCCATCATCGCCGATATCGATGCTGGTTTCGGCAATGCCGAGGCGACATACCTGCTCGCCAAGAAAATGATCGAAGCGGGTGCCTGCGCGCTACAAATCGAAAATCAGGTTTCGGACGAGAAGCAATGCGGCCACCAGGACGGCAAGGTTACCGTTCCGCACGAGGACTTCCTCCAGAAGATCCGTGCAATCCGTTACGCGTTTCTTGAACTTGGCGTGGAAGACGGCATCATCGTTGCCCGAACAGACTCGCTCGGCGCTGGTCTTACCAAACAAATCGCAGTTACCAAGGAAGAGGGCGACCTAGGCGACCAATATAACAGCTTCCTCGATTGCGAAGAGATCGATCCGTCGGACATTCAGAACGGCGATGTGTTCCTGAGCCGCGAGGGCAAGCTGCTTCGTCCGAAGAGGCTGCCATCGAACCTGTTCCAGTTCCGCGCGGGAACCGGCGAAGATCGTTGTGTACTCGACAGCATCACCTCGCTCCAGAACGGTGCAGACCTGCTATGGATCGAAACCGAGAAGCCGCATATCGGCCAGATCGGCGGTATGGTTGACCGCATCCGTGAAGTGATCCCCAATGCGAAATTGGTGTATAACAACTCGCCAAGCTTCAACTGGACACTCAACTTCCGCCAGCAAGTCTATGATACATGGGCTGAAGCCGGCAAGGATGTGTCGGGTTACGACCGCGATGGTCTGATGAGTGTCGATTATGACGACACCGATCTGGCCATTGAAGCTGATGAGAAAATCCGCACCTTCCAGCGCGATGCCGCTGCTCAGGCCGGTATTTTCCACCACCTGATTACTCTGCCGACTTATCACACGGCGGCGCTCAGCACTGACAATCTCGCCAAAGAATATTTTGGCGACGAAGGTATGCTCGGCTACGTCAAAGGCGTCCAACGCAAGGAAATCCGCGAGGGTATAGCCTGCGTGAAGCACCAGAATATGTCAGGCAGCGATATTGGTGACGATCACAAAGAAGCCTTTGCCGGTGAAGCAGCCCTCAAAGCTGGCGGTGCCAATAACACAATGAACCAGTTCGCGGCTGCATAATCGCCGCTCGGAATTTCAAGGAGAGAATCCATGACCGATACAGAAACTAAGCCGACTGAACCGGGTCGCGCCCGTGCATTGCTTTCGACAGCAGATTTCCGTCTGCTCCGGACCGCATTGGCCAGCCATGCCAAGACCACTGATGACCGCGAAGAGCTCGCGAAAATCAACGCTCTGCACCACCGGCTCGGTACGTACAGCTAAACCGATATAAAGGTCTCCTGGGGAGGAGAATACGGCCGTCGGGGTTCCCTGCCCCGGCGGCCGTAAATGCATCTGCAGCACAGTCGCGGCAACGGTTTGCTAACCACGTCGTATGGCACGTGGTTAACGTCTCTTAGCTAAGGCGTGAGAATGGCACGTTCCCAATCCATGATAGTGTTCGATGCAAAAATGTATCGCCACTTCGCAATTGTCACAGTCGCGTTGACCGCGGCAATCGCGCTGTTTGCCGACGGCGAAAAACGCGCCATAGTTACTGAAACAGCGGTCGCTGCTCAGGAATATGTGGAGGAGGTCGATCTTGGCACCCCAAAGCTTGTGATCCGCAACGCCAATGCGGGCGGACCCTCACCCGGACTGGCCGGGTTCTACAGCGATGTCGGACAGAATATCTATGGAACAGGCTTTGCGACAGGCAGTAGCCACGAAACGCAGCGTTATGCCAAACTGGTCAAATCCATAACTGACGAACAACTCGCACAATTAGGGTTGACCAAAGAACAGTTCCTAGCCCTTTCCGACAATGAAAAAACGGAAATTCTCGCCAAGTTAAACAATGGCGTAAGTCCAATCGTCAGCGAAAGCGTTGTCAAAAACTCCAGCGCAGAATCGCTTCGCCGCTCAGGTCGAAGCGGCCAGAGCGCCGACTACTGACGCTCACTACCCGCCCATCTTTGGTGCCAGAATATCCAGCGTAGCCGCCGTCATTGCTTCGGTCGCAGTAGAGACGATCTTCTCAGCATCGGGCGCCCAGAACGGACTGTGCAGTGACGGTAAATCCACCTCGCCAGCTTGAGCCTTGGCGAAATCCTCGGCCGGAACTCCGCCAACCCAGAAAATCAGCGATTTGATATTGTCAGGATCGGCGCGCAGATACTGACCGAAATCCTCGCCGCCCATAACCGAAGGAACTTTCCTCACACGCTCTTCACCAAAACGCTCTCGAAATCCAGCCATGACCTCTTCGGTGAACTCAGGCGAGTTGTAAGTCGCCGGGGTATAAGGATCCTGCACAGTCACGGTCGGCATCTTGTCCTCGGGCATGCCCGCCGCAATCGCCTCGCCTTTTGCGATCCGGGCAATGCCGTCGAGCAGCAGCTTGCGCGATTCGTCCGTGTAGGAACGCACCGTGATTTGCAGCTTGGCCTCATCTGAAATGATGTTGTGCTTGGCACCTGCCCGAAAACTGCCAACCGTGACTACTGCCGGATCCAGCGGGCTGCTCTCCCGGCTTACAAGCGTCTGCAGCTTCATTACGATCGCGCTACCGAGCACTACCGGGTCTTTTGTCGTATGCGGATATGCGCCGTGACCGCCGATGCCGGGAATAGTGATGTCGACGCTATCGACATTCGCCAGTGCGAAACCTGGTGAATAGCCGATCATCCCTGCCGGAAATTGTGCAGCGTCGTGAAAGCCAAGGACGTAGTCAGGTTTGGGAAAGCGTTCGAACAGGCCATCTTCCAGCATTGCCAAAGCTCCTTCACCAAGCTCTTCCGCGGGCTGAAGAATCATCACCAATGTACCGGACCATTCATCCTTGCGTTCGCTCAACAGCTGCGCAGCGCCGATCCATGCGGTCATATGGGTGTCGTGACCGCAGGCGTGCATTACGCCCGTTTCAACGCCTGATGCAGGAATAGCAGTCCGTTTGGATGCGAAGGGAAGCCCGGTTTGCTCGACGACTGGCAGACCATCCATATCTGCGCGCAGCATAACTATTGGGCCCTCGCCATTGCGCATAACGGCAACCACGCCTGTTTGGCCGACCTGCTCGGTGACCTCAAAGCCCATTGCGCGGACCCGCTTGGCCAGTTTTGCTGCGGTTTCCACCTCTTGGAAACTCAGTTCGGGATTCGCGTGAAGGTCGCGATAAAGCTCCATCAAATCTGGCATATCGCCGGTAACAGCTTCGCGTAGTTCGTTGGCCTGCACCGAAGAAGAGAGTGCCACCAGCGCGGCACCGGTTGCCAGAATTTTTTTGAACATGATTCTCTCTCTCCCGGCGGCCAACTACCGCCCAAATCGAATTACATACCGTATGACATCACCAGCAAGATCGACAATGTCGTCACCATCAAAATCACCAATGGAACACCCGTTCGAATGTAATCCTTAAACTCATAGCTACCCTCTGCCATAATTAGCATATTGGTCTGATAAGCAATCGGTGTAGCGTAGCAGAGATTGCAGCCGAACAGGACGGCCAAAATAAGGGGCTCAGGTGGCAGGCCAAGCTGCGCGGCAATGCTAAACGCGATTGGGGTACCCACCGTTGCGGCAGTCGCGTTTGACGCAAAGTTGGTCAGCAAAGTCACGAACAGCATGATTGCGGCCAAGACGGCGGCCGCTGGCAAATGCTGGAGTCCCATCGACATCAGCTGCCCGAGCCACTCTGCCGCACCGCTTTCCAGAATGATCCGCCCGATAGCGATGCTTGCTGCCACCAGTACAATGACCTTGGCCGATAACGCGCGACCAACCCGGTCAAACTTCACACAACCGGTCAAGAACATCAGGATCGCGCCGGCAAGCGCCGAAATCGCGATTGGCATCTTGAGCAGGTAAAACCCCTCAGAACCATAGAACGGAATACCTACAGAAGCGGTTGCAATCGCACCGAACATAATCCCGCCAGCGAGCACGGCCTTTGACCGGCGCGGCAATTCGCGCGCTCCGTCGAGCACCAGAAGGCTGTCGCTACGCGCAAACTCGCGCAGATCTTCAGGAAGGCCCATAACAAGAAGAACATCGCCCTCTATGATGCGCAAGTCGCCGCCGCCGCTATATTGCCGCTTCTCGCCAAGCAGACGCTCGGGCCGGTGAATACCGAGCACGGCAACCCCGTACAGGTCCGCAATGCCCGATGTTGGCAAACTGCGGCCGATCAAGCGCGAGTCTGCCGTAACCGTCATCTCGACAACATTGATGTCCTGGCGAGTTTCGACCGAGCGCCGATGGATGCGGTCTGTTACCCATGTCGGCGCCATTTCGCCTTGGAGCACGCGCATCACATCTTCCAAATCCTGATGTGTCCCGGATAAACTCAGTTGCTGCTCTTGCTGAATCACTCCTTCGGGCGCGTTTTCGAAACGGATGCCTTTGGGCAGTTTGGGCAAGATTGCAGCAATGTCTTTCCCGACCAGATCGCTGTCGGATCCAATCCGCAAGCGGCTGTAGAAACGCCGCACGGTGTCCTCTGATTCAACGCGATTGTCACCGAGCAGCCGCGGCATAACCAGCCACAGATACGGCAACGCTACAAGCGCCGCGATCAAAACTATGGGAGTGTAGTGGAAGACACCCATCGGCGGCATGCCCAGATCGACCGCAATCGACACAACCAAGATATTGGTCGACGTGCCGATCGTAGTAGCCATTCCGCCAATCAGAACCGCAGCGTTCAGCGGGATCAGCGTTTTCGAGGCTGGCATCGCGCCCTTATTGGCCAAGGCAACGAATATCGGCAGCAACAGCACCAGCACTGGCGTATCATTCACCGCCATGGACAGAAAGAAGGCAATCAGCAGCGAGACCAGAAGACCAAGCTGAAGATTGATCTTGAACACGCCTTCAAGGAAACGCGCAGCCGGCTCGAGCGCGCCGGTCACTACCAACCCGCGGCCCATAATCATCAGCGCACAAATCGTAATGAGCGCATAATGGCCGAAGCCCGAGAATGCGAGCGTCAGTCCGTCGGTGGGCTTAGTCCCCTCTAGCGGGAAGAAATACAGCCCAACCGCAATCACCGCGATGGTCAGAAGCGAGACAATTTCGGTCGACAAGCGACCGCGCGCGAAGGCGATAAACATCGCGATCGTGACTGCCATCGCTGCTATTGCGTGAAATGATGGAAGGGCCGTCATCGTTGCGATGCTGAATCTCAAAGGATGGGCAGAAACACAAGCGATTTTCGCTCAATAACGAATACAGACCGCATTTATTTCAGATGAAGGTAAATATGGTGCCCCTGGTCCGACTCGAACGGACACTCCGTTAGGAACTCGATTTTGAGTCGAGCGCGTCTACCAATTCCACCACAGGGGCATCCCGTGCTGTATTCGCTTTTGCAAGCTGGCGCGGCTTAGCGGCGCTTTGCTCTGGCTTCAAGCACGCATTTTCTTACTTTGGCCACGCTATTTTTTCAGAGCGCCTGCCAGCAATTTATGCATCTTAGAATGCAGTGCATCATTGGCGGCGAGAACCTGCTTGGAATGGATCGGTTCAGAGCGGCCGCGATAGTCGCTGATGAAACCGCCGGCTTCACGAACCAGCAGGCAGCCTGCTGCGGTATCCCAATCATTCAAACCGCTTTCCCAGAACCCATCATAGCGACCGGCCGCAAGCCAGGCCAGATCGAGTGAAGCAGCACCATTACGGCGGATACCCGCGACCTGCGGACCAATCGCATTGAAAACTTTGCTCCACTCCGCGAAATCACCATGTCCCTGAAAGGGGATGCCAGTCGAGATCAAGGCATCACTAAGGCTGCGGCGAGCGGAAACCCGCAGACGCGCATCTTGCAGCCACGCCCCGCGGTTTTTCTCTGCCCAGAACGTCTCGTCGGTCACGGGGTTATAGACCACCGCCCCGATGACATCTCCCCAGCCTTGGCCACCGGGCTTAGGCTCCTGGGCGGCAATCGAAATCGCGAAATGCGGGATGCCATGCAAAAAATTACTGGTGCCGTCGAGTGGGTCGATTATCCAGCGCGGCATATCAGGCGCACCTTCGATCACTCCGGCTTCTTCCAGTACAAAGCCCCAATCAGGGCGTACTTCCAGCAACTCGTCATACAGCGTGCGTTCGGACCGCATGTCCGCCTTGGACACGAAGTCTGCTGGGCCCTTTCGACTCACTTGAAGATGTTCGACTTCGCCGAAATCGCGGCGGAGACGGTGACCGGCTTTGCGCGCGGCGCGTTCCATCACGCGGATCAGGCCCGATAATGCTGCCATGTCTAATTCCTAAGTTGCCGCGCGTCAGTCCAGAGCGATCTGGATAGATTTCGCGGTCAATTCAATTTCGCCCCAACCGCTTGAAAGAAAGGCGTATTCACCTTCAAACTGGGCTGAGTATATATCACTAAGATCGACGTCACCCCCTTCGGCGGGCTTTGCCTTCTTTAGGCGGAGATCGTCCATATCGGCAAAGCGGATGAAGCCTTGTTTGTAACACCCCTCATCGGTTTCCGACTGCTCATAAGCGGGATGATCCTCCAGCAAATGGAAATCCATTTCCAGCGTCAATGACTCATCGTCATAGATTACGCCAAGAATATAGCTGGTCTCCATCTCGATCCCGGCCAGTTTTGGATGTTTGCCATCTGCCATTGCAAATTCCCCTAAAGGATGTGGGTTTAGCTTACCTTACCAACGTAAGTCCGCTCATACACATCGACAATCACACGCGTACCCGCTTCGATATGTGGCGGAACCATTACCCGTACACCATTGTCAAGAACAGCAGGTTTGTAGCTGGATGAGGCAGTTTGTCCCTTCACCACCGCGTCCGCTTCTACGATTTCGGCTTCAATTTGGTCTGGTAGGGCTACGCTAATCGGCTTCTCTTCCCACAGCTCAAGCGTTACTTGCATACCGTCCTGCAAGAACTCCTTGGCATCGCCAAGTAGATCGGATTCGAGATTGATCTGCTCGTAGGTATCTCCGTCCATGAAAACCAACAGCTCGCCGTCTTCGTAGAGATATTGAAATTCTTTCGTATCCAGACGGACTTTCTCAACGGTATCCGCACTACGAAAACGGACATTGGTTTTGCGGCCGTCCTGAAGGTTCTTCATTTCAACCTGCATATACGCGCCGCCTTTACCGGGCTGGGTGTGCTGGATCTTGGCGACCTTCCAGATACCGCCTTCATATTCAATGATGTTGCCGGGACGAATGTCCACGCCGCTGATTTTCATGGTTCAAAGAGCCTTGTAATGGGAACACGTATCGTCAAGCGATGCGCCGAACTGCGCCCTTAGCCGAGCAGTCAGCAACGGGCAAGGTGGCTGGCGCTATCGCTATAATTTCCCTATCGGAATAGCCGACATGACTATCAAGCCAATTCTGCCGTCCGCAATTTTATTAATCGCCTGCTCATTCACGGCAATGCCTGCCAGTTCTCAAGACCGGATGGGGCGATTAGGCACGCTCCCGCACGGGTTCTACGTCTGCTCGCTACCGGGCGACGCCGGAGGCGCGGCATGGATCGATCTGCCAGATAAGAACTTCACGATCAGCAACGCCTCGACCTATCGCAATGCTGAGGGCGCAGGCACTTATTTGCTGACAGGCAAACGCGTGACATTCACTGGGGGCCCGCTCAAAGGCATGCGGTTTGACCGCACCGGCAAATCCAAGCTGCAATGGATAGCGAATGACGGCAAGCCGGGCCGCATTCGCTGCGTCAGACGCGGAGGATCGGGTTAGTTACCCGGTCAGCTTATCAGCGAAAGCCTTGATCCCAGCGACCTCGTCACCGTTCCAAACAGAACCGGATACGGCGATAAAGTCGGCACCCGCTTCGACAATCGGGCCGCAATTATCAGGTGTGATCCCGCCGATCGCCACGCTGGGTATCTCGAACAATCCGCTCCAGAATTCGAGCAGTTCGATCTCGGCGGTATGCTCAATCTCTTTGGTCGTGCTAGGGTAAAAGGCTCCGAATGCCACATAATCCGCGCCTTGCTCGCCAGCTTCCATCGCTAGATGACGGCTGCCGTGACACGTCACACCAATCTGCGCTTCATGGCCCAACTCTTCGCGTGCATCTTTCACAGACCCGTCCGATTGGCCAAGATGCACACCATCAGCACCCAAACGCTTTGCAAGCGCCACACTGTCATTGACGATGAATGCTACTTCATGCGCCGCGCAAATGTCTTGCAGCGGTGCGGCAAGCTCGGCCGCCTCGTGCTGACCTAGCCCCTTCACTCGGAACTGAAAAGCCGTGACCGGCCCGCCTACAGCCAATGCTCGCTCCAAACGCGCGGGAAAATCTCCGCTGACATCAAGCGGCGAAATCAGGTAAATCTGGGTCGGCACGCGGCTGTTATCGGACATGACAGCGGCTTAGAGCTTTGCACCAACGCCGCCAAGCACAAGATTAGCCAGCGATTGATGCAGCGTGAATTTCATCGATTGCGCTCGACAGAGCAGCATCAAATTCCTGATCGTCCATTTGCGCACGCAGCTCTTCTAGCAAAGCGCGGCTGAAACTAGCGATCATGCCGGTGTTCTTGGCAAGTTCACGCACCGCCTCCTCCCGAGAATAACCGCCCGACAGCGCCACAACGCGCAGCACTTTGGGGTGATCAACAAGCGGTTGGTACAGGTTCGGCTTGGCCGGAATGGTCAGCTTCAGCATTACCTGCTGATCGTCACCAAGCCGGTCCAATTGCTCCTGCATGCTTGTAAGAAGCATTTCCTCTGCTTCCGCCCGGCTCTCGCTGGAGAGCGAAGCTTCCGGCTCCAGGATCGGCATCAAGCCATTATCCAGAATGCGCAGACCAAAATCCATCTGCTGGCGGACATTGGCCGCGACCCCGTCTGCATTAGCTTCGTGAATGACCGAGCGCATCTTGGTGCCGTAGACGCCAAGCTCTTTGCCGCGAGCGCACAGCTCGTCGAGGCGCGGCATGTCTTTCATCAATTGAACACCGTTTTCCGCTTCATGCATGCCCGCATCGACTTTTAGGAAGGGCACGATCCCTCGATTTGAAAGCTGTGTCGGGACTGGCGTACCATCGTCGGTGCAGCCATTCATGGTTTTCTCGAACAGGATCGCCCCAACCACTTTGTTGCCATTGAAACTGGGCGAAGTTACAATCCGGCAGCGCATTTGGTGGATTTTGGCAAACATCTCTTCGTCGCCCGAATACTCGCTCTCTTCGACGCCGTAGCCTTTCAACGCCTTGGGCGTTGACCCACCAGACTGATCAAGTGCGGCAATAAATCCTTGGCCAGCAGCCATCTTGGCGGTCATTTCAGCGGTATTCATGCGTGCTATCCTGCTTTAGTGCATACGAATGCGTATCAAGTCTGTGCGGCGCTTTACCGAGCGAAATTGGCCTTCGCAACCGCCTCTCGGCCCTATTGCACGATTGCTGTGCGGCAAAAGCAAATCAACAAGGAGACCGCCCAATGTTAGATGCCGTCCAAGAAAAACTCTGCGATGAAAATAAAACCGATTTCAGCGATATAAATGCACTGTTGTTAAACTGCACGCTGAAACCATCCCCCGGCGGGTCGCACACCGACAAGCTGCTTGGCATTGTCGAGACAATCATGGTTCGCAATCAAGTACAGGTAGAACGTGTACGCCCTGTAGATTTTACAATTGCCCCAGGTGTCTATCCCGATATGACCCAGCACGGTGCAGACAGGGACGATTGGCCGGAAATCTGGGAGAAGGTCGAAGCGGCTGACATTCTCATCCTCGGATCGCCAATTTGGCTCGGCGAAAAATCATCAGTCTGTCAACGTGTGATTGAGAGGCTCTACGCGCACTCTGGCAAAACCAATGATAGGGGCCAATACGCATTTTACGGGAAAGTCGGCGGCTGCATGGTCACCGGGAATGAAGACGGCATCAAGCATGTCGCCATGGGTGTGCTGTACTCGCTGCAGCACGTTGGCTACACTATTCCGCCACAAGCGGATGCGGGTTGGATCGGCGAAGCCGGACCGGGGCCGTCCTATGGCGATCAGCTAGACGATGGCAGCTATGCCGGCTTTGATAACGACTTCACCCGCCGCAACACAACCTTTGCAACTTGGAATATGATGCATCTCGCACGAATGCTAAAAGACGCCGGCGGCATTCCCGCGCACGGTAACTCAACCGACCTATGGAAAGAAGGCCGCCGTTTCGACGCGCCGAACCCTGACTATCGGTGAACTCAGCCCCTAAGCGCCGCCACACCCGGTAGTACCTTGCCCTCCATCCATTCAAGGAAAGCGCCGCCAGCGGTTGAAATATAAGAGAAATCATCAGCAGCACCGGCATGATTGAGCGCAGCGACAGTATCTCCGCCGCCCGCAACCGAAACCAGCGATCCTTCGGCGCTCAGTGCAGCGGCGGTTTTCGCCAGAGCCACTGTCGCTGCATCGAATGGCTCGGTCTCGAAAGCACCCATCGGGCCATTCCAAACCAGCGTATGACAGGTTTTCAAGACGTCAGCTAACGCCTCAACAGCTTGTGGTCCTACATCCAGAATCATTTCATTTTCAGCGACTTCATGGACGTTGCAAATACGAAGACTAGGCGGGTTGGCGGTGAACTCTTGCGACACGACGACGTCATAAGGCAGATGCACCGTGCAGCCGCTAGAGTCAGCTGCTTCCATAATCGCATTCGCAGTATCGGTCAGATTATGCTCGCACAGCGATTTGCCAACATCGATCCCGCGTCCGGCGAGAAACGTATTGGCCATTCCGCCGCCGATAATCAGATGCTGGACCTTGCCGACCAGGTGCTCGAGCACAGCCAGTTTAGAGGACACTTTCGCACCGCCCACCACCGCCGCGACGGGCTGTTCGGGCATCTCGAGTGCGGACGCAAGCGCCTTGAGCTCTTTCTCCATCGCCCTGCCGGCGTAAGAAGGCAGGATCTTTGCCACGCCGACTGTACTAGCATGCGCGCGGTGTGCTGCTGAGAAGGCGTCGTTGACGAAGAAATCGCCATTGGCAGCAATACCTGCAGCAAAATCAGCATCATTCGCCTCTTCGCCAGCCCAGAAGCGGCTGTTCTCTAGCAAGCCAATGTCACCATTGCGCAGGATACCGATTGATTGTTCGACCACAGGTCCTTGGATCTCCGGGATAAACATCACTTCGCGGCCCAGCACCTCCTCGACTGCATCAAGCGTCATGCTGACTGACATGGTCGAGTTACGTTGCCCTTTCGGACGACCAAAGTGAGCCAGCAGCAATACTTTCGCGCCCGCCTCCGCGAGTTCGAGGATTGTCGGTGCCGAAGCCTCGACGCGGGTCGTGTCGGTAACCGAACCGCCGTTCATCGGAAGATTCAGATCAACGCGGACGAGCGCAACTTTGCCAGTTACATCTCCAAGATCATCCAGAGTACGAAAGCTGCTCATCTACCGCTCCTTAGAGCATTCCTGCCATCACACCGGCGGTGTCGATCATACGATTGGAGAAGCCCCATTCATTGTCATACCAACTGACAACGCGGCAAAGTTTGCCTTCCATGACCGAGGTTTCAAGGCTGTCGATAGTCGAGCTGGCCGGATAGTGGTTGAAATCGCTGCTCACGAGCGGCTGATCGGTGTAATCGAGAACACCTTTCATCGGACCATCCGCAGCCGCCTTCAAAGCAGCATTCAACTCCTCTGCCGTCGTATCGCGGCCTGGCGTGAACACCAGATCGACCAGTGAGACGTTCGGTGTCGGTACACGGACAGAGCTGCCGTCCAACTTGCCTGCGAGTTCTGGAAGAACCAGACCAACCGCGCGTGCAGCACCGGTCGTCGTCGGGATCATATTCTGCGCACCACCGCGAGCGCGGCGCATGTCACCATGCATCTGATCGAGCATACGTTGATCATTGGTGTAGCTGTGGATCGTGGTCATGAAACCGCGCTCGATACCGACAAGATCATTCAAGACCTTTGCGACTGGCGAAAGGCAATTTGTGGTACAAGATGCATTAGAAACAATGACATCGCTTGACGTCAGGACGTCATGGTTGACTCCATACACGATTGTCGCACTAACATTTTTTGCCGGAGCGGAGATCAAAACGCGCTTTGCGCCCGCCGCTAGGTGAGGCTCGGCGGCCTCGTGCGACTGGAAGAAACCGGTGCATTCCAGAACAATATCCACACCCA
Organism: Pontixanthobacter aestiaquae; assembly: GCF_009827455.1. Lineage (NCBI taxonomy): Bacteria > Pseudomonadati > Pseudomonadota > Alphaproteobacteria > Sphingomonadales > Erythrobacteraceae > Pontixanthobacter > Pontixanthobacter aestiaquae. The sequence goes on along the minus strand of NZ_WTYZ01000001.1, from coordinate 1,806,238 downwards.
TCGCGGCGTGTGGGAGATTGCCGGGGTCACGCTCTGACGTCACAGCGATTTTCTTGCCGTTGACTGTAATGCTGTCATCGCTTGCGCTGACTTCGCCGGGAAAGCGGCCATGTGTAGAGTCATATTGGAACAAGAGCGCGTTCGCTTTGGCATCTGCCAGATCGTTGATTGCGACCAGTTCCAAGTCATGATCGCTGCGTTCTAGAATCGCACGCGCTACAAGACGCCCGATGCGTCCAAAACCGTTGATGGCTACCTTCGTCGTCATGGGAATTACTCCAACTTAACCGTTCAATTTATTGATAATTTGCGGTACAATCGCATCCGCAGTGAAACCGAATTTCTTGAATAGATCGCTCGCCGGTGCGGAGGCACCGAAGCGATCAATACCAATATTGATCCCGTCCGTGCCCGTGTAACGTTCCCAACCAAAGCTTGTACCAGCTTCTATCGAAACTTTCAGTACATCGGCAGGGAGTAGGTCTGTACGGTAAGCATCGTCCTGCGCATCGAACAGTTCGGTACACGGCATCGAGACGACATCTGCCCCGATACCTTGAGCTTCGAGTTCACCAGCAATTTCCGCAGCAAGGTGCACCTCGGAACCCGTTGCCACCAGTACAACTTTGCGATCAGAACCGGCGGCCTTTAGGCGATACGCACCCTTCGCCGAGCGGTTGCTCGCCGATGTCCAGTTTTCATCGCCCTCGCCGCGCATCTGCGGAAGACCTTGGCGTGAGAGCGCAAGAATAGACGGCGTTTCAGGCGTTTGCAGTGCTAGCGTCCAACATTCTGCAGTCTCAATCGTATCGCATGGGCGATACACATTGAGGTTAGGGACCAGGCGCAGGCTCATCACTTGCTCGACAGGCTGGTGCGTTGGACCGTCTTCCCCGAGACCAATCGAGTCATGTGTCATCACATAGATGGTGCCAATCTCTTGCAAAGCCGATAGTCGGATCGCGTTGCGGCAATAATCGCTGAAGATCAGGAAGGTGCCGCCATAGGGCACCACGCCTCCGTGTAGCGCCATGCCATTCATCGCCGCGGCCATGCCGAATTCGCGGATGCCGTAATACAAATAACGACCCAAATAATCATCTGCACTAAATGGCAGGGTGCTGGGCGTTTTGGTGTTGTTCGAGCCGGTAAGGTCAGCTGAGCCGCCGATCATCTGCGGCAGGGCTTCTGTGAGCGGGCCAAGCGCCATTTCCGATGCTTTACGGGTCGCGACTTTCTGCGGTTCTGCCGCTAAGCCGCGAATATGATCCTCGATCACTCGTCCAGCGCGGTCCGCAGGGTTTGCCATGCGCGCGTCGAACTCTTCCCTTTTGGCTGAATTTTCGTAGCGCGATTGCCACGCGCTATGTGCTTCCACACCGCGATGAGCTGTAGCGTGCCAGTCTGCGACAATATCGTCAGGAACGACAAAGGGCTCGTGATTCCAGCCAAGCGTTTCGCGCGCAGCTGCAATCTCCTCTGCGCCAAGCGGTGCCCCGTGCGTTGCCGAGGTGCCCTGCTTATTCGGTGCGCCTTTACCGATCACCGTCTTACAGGCGACCAGAGACGGGCGATGATCCGCCATCGCTTCTTCGATTGCACGGCTTATGTCTGCGACATCGTGCCCGTCGCAGCTCACAACGTGCCAACCCGCCGAGGTGTGGCGCGCCTTCACGTCTTCGCTGGTGGAAAGATCGGCAGAACCGTCAATCGTGATATTGTTATCGTCCCACAGGACAATTAACCGGCCGAGTTTCAGGTGACCAGCGAGGCCAATCGCCTCATGATTAATGCCTTCCATCAGGCACCCGTCACCAGCGATGGCCCAAGTCCGGTGGTCAACCAGATCATCGCCGAAATGCGCGTTCAGTTGGCGTTCGGCGATCGCCATGCCTACCGCCATAGCCACGCCCTGCCCCAGCGGTCCGGTTGTGCACTCAACGCCGTCGAGCAGAAAGTTTTCCGGATGTCCGGCGCAGGGATAGCCAAGCTGGCGAAAATTGCGGATATCATCCATTGTCGGCTGCGCGTAGCCCGAAAGGTGCAGCAGCGAGTAGATGAGCATTGAGCCATGACCTGCCGAAAGAACGAACCGATCGCGGTCGGCCCAGTCGGGTGCGGAGGGATCGAATTTTAGGTATTTTGCCCATAGAACCGTTGCAACATCGGCCATGCCCATCGGCATGCCGGGGTGCCCCGAGTTGGCTGCCTGGACAGCGTCCATCGAAAGCGCGCGGATCGCGTTAGCCATGGGTGCCATGCGGGACGGATCGAGGCTCATTCAGGAAGCTCCAGCAGCAAGTGTTTTTACGGGCGCGTGTCTCAAACGATTCGACGCGGGCGAAGCCTTCGCCGACCCGCCAAGCAAGGTCAAGGACAGTGCTTCCATGATCCCCGCCCGTAATCGGAAGCGTGATCGAAACCGTACTCAAAAATGCCCGGTTTCGAGGTCCCTGCTGACGCCAAGTCACATCGAATTATCAACAGGCGGTATCAAGTTGATCGCCCAAACCTTTGCCTAGGCACAGCATTTGCGGTATTTTGCGTTGCATGAGCCAGGAACGCATCGAGTCCGCTGTCCAGCGCATTGAAACGGCATTGGCCCGCATCGCCAAAGCTGCGGACGACTTACCGAATACTCCCCCGTCCGTCTCCGCGCTCGTCGTCAAGCACGAAAGCTTACGCGACACGGTCTCTAACACTATGAATGATCTCGATAAATTGATCGAGGAGCTCGGCCAGTGAGCGAGGTCAAACTGTCTATTGGCGACCGCGAATATGCGGTGGCATGCGGCGCAGGCGAAGAAGATCACGTCAGTTCGCTGGGTGCTGTAATCAACGAGAAAATCGCGCAGCTCGGCGATAGCCAGAATATTGCCGAGACACAGAAGCTGTTGTTCAGCGCCCTGTTTTTGGCGGACGAATTGCACGAGACCAAAAAATCGGCGGAGGCTGGCGAAGCTGCACTCGCCTCTCAGGATGAGCTAAAACAACAGATCTCATCCCTGCAATCCCAACTCGACGGGATGAAACTCGCGCAAGAAAACCATGCAAGCGAGGTTGAAGAGGTTCGAACCGAACTAACCCAGCGGCGCGAAGAATCGGAAGAATGCCGGTCGGAGCTGGAGAAAGCGACAGCGCATGTTGCTGGCCTGGAGCAAGAGAAAGCAGCCCTTTCTGCGGAATTAGACGAAGCGCGTAACGCATCTGCGGCATCAGGCTTCAGCGCGACCCTAATGGACGATCCCGATCTAGCCCCCGCGCTCGAACGTTTTGCCGATTTACTCGAAACTTGTGCGGATAAGCTTGAGGCCGGGGCCGCGAGTTCCTAAGTTACATCTGACGGGACTGCTCGACACGCGCTGCAGAACATCCCTGAGGCGATAAGCAATCCAAGGGAACTGTCCCTGCCCAAGGTAACGATTCGTTCGGGGCCTTGACGCATACGGTGCCCACCTGACCCTTTTGGCGTCGGCGGATTTCCCAGAGAACGATCCATAGTGGTCCCGTCACCCTCAAAACTGAATGAGCAACAGCACCGATGACTGACCCGACCGTAGCCAAGGCCAGCCTGAGAAAGCAACTGAGAGCCGCGCGCCGCGCCCATGCGGCCAGCATCTCGGAAAACATTCGTGCTTTGCTATTCAAGCGCCCTCCTGCGCCTTTGATGGAATTAATACCGGCGGATGCAGTCGTTGGCCTGTATCATGCGGGACCCGACGAGGCACCCGCGAGCGGTTACGCGAAGTTCTTTTCAGAGGCAGGACATAAACTGGCCCTCCCGACCTTTGCGTCGCCCGATGACCCGATGCAGTTCGCGGAGCATACCGATCCGTTTGGAGAAACTGACCTGGTGGAGGGCGCATTTGGCCTAAAGCGACCGTCTGATGAAGCTGAGAAACTCACGCCGGATGTGATCTTTGCTCCTTTACTTGGATTCACCGATACAGGCGACCGTCTGGGCCAAGGCGGCGGCCATTATGATCGTTGGCTGGCACAGAACACCGAAACACTAACAATCGGGATGGCGTGGGATGAACAATTGGTCGATAATATCCCGACCGAACCACACGATATTGCATTGAGCGCCATCGTCACCCCTACCAGGCTTTACGGACCATTCTAATGCGCGAAGAACCCACCGGACGAATTCCTCTCGGCATTCTCGGCCTATTCATCGGACTGATGATCTACGGGATCGTGCTGGCGCGATATCTACCGGATCTGATCGGTGATTGGCCGACTTGGGGGCAAACAATTGTCTATATCTTCTTCGGCCTGGTCTGGCTGTTGCCGCTCGGACGGTTTCTGGTCTGGATGGAAACAGGCAAATGGGGCAAAAAGAAGGATTGAGCCCCAGCAAAAGAAAAACCCCCGACATCCGAAGACATCGAGGGACTTTCAAACCACATAAGTGGTGCCAAAAAATGGCGAGAGTGACGAGACTTGAACTCGCGACCTTCGGCGTGACAGGCCGACGCTCTAACCAACTGAGCTACACCCCCACATGCAAGCATGCGCTTGGGAGAGGCGCAGTTAGGGCAGGTTCCAAAATCTGTCAACGCACAAAACGAGCAAAATCGGGCTAAAAATGCGATGAAGTTTGGTCTCGCTAAAACCAGCGAGTTCTTACGCCGCGTTAACCATATTTTTCACTCTCGCTGTCACAGCATATTCGGGCGTTCATATCGCGCTCGTTTGGAACCGGCACTATGCGATTTGGACCTCTGGCACTCTCCTTCGGCGCGATTTCGCTGGCTTTTAGCGCATCGGCACAGGCGCAAAACGCCCCGCGCCTCACTCAAGCAATGTTTGTCGAGCGCACCTCTGAAAGCGGTACCCAGCGCTCGATTGAGCCTGCTGAAACACTCAAAAAGGGCGACCGTGTGATTCTGCTGGTCAAGTGGAAGTCGAATAGCCCCCATACCAGCTTCACCGTCGCCAGCGCCGTTCCTGCGGAATTGGCTTTCGAACGCAGCAGCCTGCGCTCGCAGGATATCTCGGTCGATGGAGGCCGCAACTGGGGCCGGATCGGTCAACTCACCATCGAAGACTATAGCGGACCACGCCTTGCATCGGTCGAAGATGTGACTCACCTACGCTGGACGATAACGCCCGACATGGCCGTTCGCGGCAAAGGCACGATCACGTACAGCGCGATCGTCCGCTGAAATCAGTCGGTCAACAACAGCACCGGGGTTTCGACCAGCTTCTTGAACTCTTGGATAAAGCTCGCTGCGTCATAGCCATCGACGACACGGTGATCACAGCTGATCGAAATATTCATCAGCTTGCGCTTCTCGATCCGCTCCCCGCCATTGCCATCGCTCACATACATCGGGCGCTCGATAATCCGGTTCGGACCGATAATCGCGACTTCCGGACGATTGATAACTGGCGTTGTCGCAACACCGCCCAACGGGCCGAGCGAAGTCAAAGTCAGTGTTGAGCCGGACAGCTCTTCCGATTTCGCCGAGCCATCGCGTGCAGCACCAGCCAAGCGGCCAATTTCGCGCGCCAGCTGCCAAAGGTTTTTCGACTGGGCATCGCGAATGACCGGGACCATCAATCCCCCATCGGTCTGCGTCGCCATGCCCAGATGCACTGCTCCATGGCGGGTGACGATATTCTCTTCGTCATCATAGCGCGCATTAATCATCGGAAATTGCGGAATCAGCTTGCAAATTGCGGTTATCACCAGAGGCATCATCGTCAATTTGGGTTTATCGCCGCGATTGGCGTTGAGATCGGCGCGCATTTCCTCAAGGTCGGTAACATCGACCTCTTCAACGTAAGAGAAGTGCGGAATGTTGCGCTTTGACGCCGCCATATTCTGGGCAATACGTTTGCGCAAACCGATAACTTTAATCGGCTCGTCATCGCGCTTGCCGCCTGCGGGGGAAAAGCCGCTTCCAGCGTTGTAAGACAGGAATGCATCAAGGTCAGCGTGACGGACACGGCCATCTTCCGCCGGTTTCACTTCAGCGAGATCGATGCCCATTTCTTTCGCGCGCTTGCGAACAGCCGGGCTTGCCAGAACTTTCGCCGCCGGCTTGGCATTTACTGGAGCGGGTGCAGGAGCTGGTGGTGGTGGTGGTGCTGGAGCCGGTTCGGGCTCAGGCGCCTTTTCCTCGCGCTCGTCCGCGAGTTCTGGCGCCATTTCCGCAGCAGCCTCGTTTTCCTCGATCACATCGTCAGGAATATCGCCTTCGACCTCGACGACGACCAACATCGCGCCAATCGAAACCATATCGCCTTCTGCGCCAGCGACCTCGACAATTTTGCCGTTGACCGGGCTTTCCATCGGCACGGTGGCCTTGTCGGTCATCATGTCGACGATTTCCTGGTCTTCCTCGACCGTGTCGCCAACTTTGACGTGCCACGCCACTATTTCGGCTTCGGCGATACCCTCGCCAATGTCGGGCATATTGAATGTGAAACGGCTCATAGCGTTACTCGCTCATCAACTTGTCGAGGGCCTCGCCAATACGGACAGGACCGGGGAAATACGCCCATTCAAGGCTGTGCGGATAGGGTGTGTCGAAGCCGGTTACGCGCTCGACCGGCGCTTCGAGGTGATAGAAGCAGCGTTCGGTCACCAGCGCCGATAGTTCCGCGCCAAAGCCTGCGGTTCGCGTTGCTTCATGGACGATCAGGCATTTTCCGGTTTTCTCGACAGAGGCTTCAATCGCTTCGATATCAAGCGGAACGATGGTGCGCAGATCGATGATCTCCGCATCAATGCCCTTCTCGAGGCACACCGCCTCGGTGACATGAACCATGGTGCCATAGGCAAGCACAGTCAGCGCATCGCCCTCCATAGCGATCCGCGCCTTGCCGAGAGGAATCGAATATTTGCCTTCGGGAACGACGCTGTCGCGGTGCTTCTTCCATGGCTCGACCGGCTTGTCGTAATAGCCTGTGAACGGAGCATTGTAGATCCGCTTGGGCTCGAAGAAGATCACCGGATCATTGTCTTCGATTGCCGCAATTAGCAGCCCTTTGGCATCATAGGGGGTGGCCGGAATAACCGTTTTGAGGCCGGCAACATGCGCGAACAGCGCTTCCGGGCTCTGGCTATGTGTTTGCCCGCCGAAAATTCCGCCACCAAAGGGTGAACGGACGGTCATCGGCGCGATATAGTCATTGGCGGACCGATAGCGCAGCCGGGCGGCCTCTGAAATCAGTTGGTCCAAACCGGGATAAATATAATCGGCAAACTGGATTTCGGGCACCGGACGCAGGCCGTATGCCCCCATCCCCACCGCAGCACCGATGATCCCGCATTCGGAAATGGGCGTATCGAACACGCGATTTTTGCCGTGCTTTTCCTGCAGGCCAGCCGTCGCGCGGAATACGCCGCCGAAATAGCCGACATCTTCGCCCATGACGATAATATCGGGATCTTCAGCCATCTTCAGATCGAGCGCTTCGTTGATCGCTTCGATCATGTTGAGACGCCGTTCGCCGGTTCCCGCCTCTGTCTCGGCCGGATTTTGTGTTTCGGTGCTCACGAGCCGGGCCTCCCTTCCGGAAACTTGGTCTCTCGTTCGCGGATCGCCTGCTCGCTTTGTTCTTTGAGATGCCACGGCAGATCTTCGTACACGTCCTCGAACATTGTCGCGAAAGGATGGTGCAGGCCGTGCCCGAGGATGCCGTTTTTCTCGGCTTCTTTGGTCGCCGCCTTCACTTCTTCTGCGCATTTCAGGTCCATCGCAGCCTGACGGTCTTCGTCCCACTCGCCGAGTTCGATCAGGTGGTTCTTCAAGCGTGTGACCGGATCGCCCAGCGGCCATTCCTCGCGCTCCTGCGCCGAACGGTACCCGCTTGGATCGTCCGACGTGGAGTGTCCCTCTGCGCGATATGTGAAATGCTCGATCAAAGTCGGACCGGCATTTGCACGTGCACGGTCCGCGGCCCATTTCTCGGCCGCGTACACGGCAAGCGGATCGTTGCCATCAATGCGCAGTCCGGCGAGACCATAACCCAACGCGCGGGCGGCGAAAGTCGTTCTTTCGGCACCGGCAAAACCAGAAAAGCTGCTGATCGCCCACTGGTTGTTGATAACATTGAGGATAACCGGTGCATTATAGACGGTGGCGAAGGTGCAGGCTGCGTGGAAGTCTCCTTCCGCGGTCGAGCCCTCGCCCACCCACGTCGCGGCGATCCGGCTGTCGCCTTTGATCGCGCTGGCCATCGCCCAGCCCACAGCTTGCGGTGTCTGCGTCGCGAGGTTCCCCGAGATCGAGAAGAACGAGTGCTCTCGGCTCGAATACATGATCGGCAGTTGGCGGCCTTTCAGCTTGTCACCCCTGTTCGAGTAGATTTGGTTGATCATCTCGATCAACGGATAGCCGCGCGCAATCAGGATACCCTGCTGGCGATAGGACGGGAAAACCATATCGTCGCTGGCAAGTGCCATAGCGGCCGAGATGGAGGTCGCCTCCTCACCGGTGCACTTCATATAAAAGCTGGTCTTGCCTTGGCGCTGACCGCGGAACATCCGTTCATCGAAAGCCCGGACCATCGCGAAATGGCCGAGCATCGTGCGCAGCGTATCGGGATCAAGCTTTGGATCCCACGGACCATGCGCTTTGTTGTCATTGCCCAGCACGCGCACCAGATCGTAGCACAGATCGGATGTCTCGATCGCATCGCAGGTTTCATCGGGCCGCGCCTGCTTCCCGGCATCGGGCACAGTGATATGCGCAAAATCGACCGGATCACCGGGGCGATAGGTGGGTTCGGGAACGTGCAGCGACAGAGCGGGCTTGTTCGCCCCCTGCTCCGCTGATCCCTTGGGCCGCTCGGCCATAAACTGCTCTCCCAATGTGCCTCGGCAATGCAAGACGCAATCTTACGTAACTGCGTTATTTTATTTCACAGAGCAATCGCGGTCAAGCGTAGCGAGCCGCGCATGCTATACCGCAATAGGTGCCTTGAGAGCGCCCTGTGGTTCGTAATTTTCAACCACGAAATCATCAATTGCATAGTCGAATATTGTGTCGGGCTCACGCGCAATTGTCAGTGTCGGCTTACCAACGGGCTCGCGCGCCAACTGTTGCTCCACCAGATCGGTGTGGTTGAGGTAGAGATGCGTATCCCCGCCCATCCACACAAACTCGCCCGGCTCCAAATCGGTCTGCTGGGCGATCATCCGCTGCAAAAGCGCCGCCGACCAAAGGTTGAACGGCAATCCCAGCGCCACGTCGCAACTACGCTGGTAGAGCGCACAATTCAGGCGCCCATCGGCAACATGGAACTGATAGGTCTTGTGGCACGGCGGCAGAGCCATCCCGTCAAGCTGAGCAACATTCCACCCCTCGATAATATGCCGCCGGCTGCCCGGGTTGTTGCGGAGCGAGTCGACAACCTCCGCGACCTGATTGATCCCAGGGCCCCTTCGGTATGAGCCGTCCGGCTGATACTGATAGGTCGGCCAATCGACCCACTGCTTGCCGTAAACGGGCCCTAACTCACCCCAACGCGCTGCAAACGGTTCTTCTTCGACAATGCGCTTGGAAAAATCATCGCGCGAAATCTCTTCGCCAGTCTCGCGGCGATATTTATCGAGCGGCCAGTCGGTCCAAATCTGTACGTTCTGTTTGCACAATTCGCGGATATTGGTGTCGCCGGTGAGGAACCACAGCATCTCGCGCGTAGCAGTTTTCCAGTAAACGCGCTTTGTCGTCAGCAGCGGCATCCGTCCATTGACCAGATCAAAGCGCAGCATTGTCCCGAAAACTGAACGGGTCCCTACCCCTGTACGATCGCGCCGCTCGCTGCCGTTCTCCCAAATTTCCCGCATCAAATCGAGATATTGCCATTCGGGGTGGCGGGCGGAAGAATCGGTCGTGGACGCTGCGGTGGCCATGCGGCTCTCCTAGCCTCATGGTTCGCCGCTTGTCACCCCGCCAACGACGCGCACTCCAGAGTGTCGCTAGCAGAATATAAGAAGCATGTGGTAACTCACACGCAGGAGAAAATATGTTGGCACGTTTGCACCACAGATTAGCAACCATAGCATTGCTGCTATCCGCAGCAGTGCTGGCTGGCGTTTGGCCGGCTCCCGCAAGCGCTCAGGAATCTGCCAGCGTCAAAAGCGCGCCGGATATGCGCGTCTGGTCTTCGAAAATACTGGCTGAGGGGAGAAGCCGTTTTCTATTCGACGCGTGGGATGGCCCTGACCTTCCGATATGGGCGTATATTCCAAAGGGTGCCGACCGAAAGACAGCGCCAATCATGTTCGTGCTACACGGCGCAAAGCGCGATCCGCGCCGCTATCTGGAAGAATGGGTTCAGTTCGCGGATGAAGACGGCTTCATCATCATCGCCCCGGAATTCGCCAAAGGCAATTTTCCCGGCTCGCGTTCCTATAATCTGGGCAATATCTGGACCAAAGGCGGCAAGAAAGTGAACCCGGAGGACATCTGGTCCTTTTCAGCAATTGAACCGATTTTCGACCGCGTTGTGGCTAGCATGGGCGGTTCACAGACTAACTATACGCTATACGGCCATTCCGCCGGGTCACAGTTCGTGCATCGTTTTCTATTCGCCAAGCCGGATGCCCGGGTGAGCCGCTATCTTGTAGCGAATGCGGGTTGGTACACTGTGCCCGACCGGGAGATCGCGTTTCCCTACGGACTAGGCGGGCTTGGTGTGACCGATGACGAAATCAAAGTGTTGCTGGCCAAGGATGTCGTCGTGCTGCTGGGGGATCAGGATACCGATACAAAGCATGACAGCCTTCGCCGCACCAAGGACGCAATGGCGCAGGGGCCGCACAGGTTCGCGCGCGGGCTAAGCTACTTTAGTTCCGCCAAAGCGCTAGCCGAAGAAATGGATGCCGAGTTTAACTGGACTTACCGTGTCATTCCCGGCGTTGCGCATTCCAACGGCGGCATAGCGAAAGGCGCGCACGATCTGGTCAAGTAACGATCAGAGCCTACGGTTCTCGGTCAATTGTCCTACAATTTACGCCCAAAACGCCAAAGCCAGAGTCAGTACGCCGAGACCAAGCGACAAGTGCCAGCGCAAGCGCATCCATTGCGCGCCGCCTTTACCAATCGCGCGATCGACCAAGGGCGAACCAGCGATTAACGCCCCCAAAGCAACAAACGCGCTATGACTCGGAAAAGCCTCCGATAGCGCAAGCAAGCTAAGCGCCAGAGCCAGAAGGCTTGGCAATACCGCTGCCGCATATATCCAACGTGGCGCTTTGCCATTGCTGAGTGCTTGGCCCCACCAAACTCCGCCAAGAAAACTGAAAATCAATGCGGCATAAAAATACCCGCCGCTCAGAGCGATTTCACGCCAGGTGCCGCCTTGGACGGCAAGCAGCAATGCTGCGGCTTGCGGCAGCAATCCGGCATACCCCAACGCCAATGCGGTGCGGAACGATTGGGGAGATCGGTCATTATCCATAACAAGTGGCGCTCTCTTGCCCGCGCAATTCCAGGGCCCATATAATTTCAATGTCAGACTCCAACAAACCCGGACGCCACCGCGCGGTTCCCAGTTCGCGCTTTGGCCGCTTATCCGGATTTGGCCGCCTGGCTGGAGGGATTGCTGGTGGAATGTTGGCAGAAGGTGCTCGGCGGTTAGCGACGGGCGAATTGCCAAAATTACAGGACATGATGCTTACCCCCGGCAATGCGATGCGGTTGGCCGACCGGCTGTCACATTTGCGCGGTGCTGCGATGAAGCTTGGCCAGATGATCTCCATGGATGCGGGTGATCTGCTGCCACCTGAACTTTCCGGCATTCTCTCCACTTTGCGCGACAATGCCAACTTCATGCCACCACGTCAGTTGCAGCAAGTCCTTAAAGCCGAATGGGGCGAAAATTGGCGTTCGAAATTCGCGGAATTTCAGGTTCGACCGATTGCTGCCGCCTCGATCGGGCAAGTTCATAAAGCTGTGACGCATGATGGCCGCACTCTTGCAATTAAAGTCCAATACCCCGGCGTCCGTGAAAGCATCGATTCCGATGTCGACAATGTTGCAACGCTGCTGCGAATATCCAACATGGTTCCCGATCATCTCGATCTCAATCCCATGCTGGTAGCTGCCAAAGCGCAGTTGCACGAGGAAGCAGATTACGTGCGCGAGGGTGCGCAAATGCAGCGTTACGCACAGCTGCTAGCGGATGATGACAGGTTCATCGTGCCGGAGCTTGACGAGGAGCTGACCAGAGACCGCATTATCGCGATGACTTATGTTCCGGGCGTTCCGATTGAGAGCGTTGAGACTGAAAGCCAAGAATTGCGAAACGAGGTGGCCGAACGGGTCGTTACGTTGGTCGCGCGCGAATTGTTCGAATTCGGCGTGATGCAGACTGACCCGAACTTTGCCAACTTCCTCTATCAACCGGAGAGCGGCAAAATCGTGCTACTCGATTTCGGTGCGACGCGGGAGATCGATGCTGATGTGCAAAGCTCCTATCGCAATTTGCTCAGGGCCGGATTGGCGGATGATATGGACGGCGTGATTGCGGCATCAATATCAGCTGGCTTCATCAAGCCATTGGCGGTGGAACGATACGAGGACAGCGTCCGATTCATGACGCAGATTATTCTCGACAAATTCGGTGCAGACGGACCCTTCGACTTCGGTGACCGGGCATTCGTGAAAGTGCTAACTGACAAAGGTATGCAAATTGCTGCAGACCGCGATGCTTGGCATATGCCCCCTGTTGAAACGCTGTTTGTGCAGCGTAAAATCAGCGGCACAGCAATGCTCGGCGCGCGATTGAAAGCAGTTGTACCCGTGCGCGATATCGTGGCCAGTGCTTTGGATGCGAATCGCGAGACACAAGGCTAGCACGCGGCCATGGCAACCAAACCAGCCATTCTGTTCGTATGCCTTGGTAATATTTGCCGTTCTCCCTTGGCAGAAGCGGCCTTTCGCAAAGCAGCAGAAGAGGCGGGGCTGGATTTCGCGGCGGACTCCGCCGGCACCGCTGCCTATCATATAGGGTCCCCGCCCGATCCGCGCAGTATCGCCACGGCGGCACAACACGGGATCGATATCTCCCATTATCAGGGACGTCAGCTCGATCAGGATGATTTCGCGCGGTTCAGCCATATTTACGCAATGGATCACTCTAATCTGCGGAATATTCGCGCAGTGGCGCCTTCCGGCTCAGCAGCAGAAATAGCGCTACTGATGGATACGGTTCCTGGCCGCGAGGGAGAAGAGATTGCCGATCCCTATTATGGCGGTGAAGAGAATTTCACCTACACTTGGGAAGATGTCTGGATGGCGGTACAGGCCGTGGTCGCAAGGTTGACAAATCGATAATTCGGGGCGTTTCGTTAACGGCTTTTGAAAACATCGTAGTTAATGCGTGCTCTGAACCTATTTTTGGAGCATTCCCCGATGAAGTTTGTCCTTTCAACAGTTGCAGCTGCAGCGCTTCTAATCGGCGGCGGAGACCCCGCTTTCGCCGGAGATGAGAAAGTCGAGCAAGCATTGGCCGCGCTTGAAGCGCGACTGAACGCGGTGGAAGCGGAGAATCGCGCTTTGCGAGCGCAGATGACGACGCGCGATACTGTTCCCGTCGCCGTTCCAGCTACTCCCGTTGTTCCTATCGTGCCCATCGCGGCACATGCTGCACAACCGCCATTACCACCGGTCCCGCCAGCACGATCGCAAGACAGCGAAGAGCGAACCTCCCGAAATACGGTCGGTGTATCGTCGGATTATGCGTATCGGATGCTGGATCATGCGGAAAACACCAACACCAAAGCGGTTGTCCAGCTTGAGGCAATTACCGAAGGGCTGCTCGACGACCGTGTAGTGCTGTCGGGCAGTGCGACAGCCATCGCGACCTATCAACGCAGCAACACTCCTGATAAATTCGGCTATCTGATGCGCAACCCCACCAGCGCAAACCAGATCGGCAAGAGTGTAACCGAGGCGGTGCTTCACTCCGCGCAGCTCGCCGTCACGGCCCGCATCACCGACGATGTCACTGCCTATGCAGAGCTGCTCTATGACCCGCAGCAAAGCTTTGGCCCCGGCACGATAACGGCCCTAACCCGAAACCAGATCCAGCTGCGCCGCGGGTGGGTAATGCTGGGCAATCTCGAAAAGTCGCCTGTCTATGCCCTGATCGGCAAGATGGACACGCCGTTCGGCCTGCAAGATACCGTGAGCCCCTTTACCAATTCGACCAATTGGCACGCCTTTGCCGGCCTCGCCTATGGTGCGCAAGTCGGCCTGAAGAAAGACGGTCTGTTACTCCGCGCGATGGCCATCCAGGGCGGAGCACAGTTCCGTTCGGCCAACACGTCCGTGAACGGCACCAATGTGCCTTCCAAGCTCAACAATTTCGCAGTTGATGGACGCTACACACTGGCGTTGCCGGGTAATGGTAACTCGGTAATGGCTGGTGGCAGCTACCAACATGGTAGCCCGTATTGCCAGCAATATCCGATCTTCCACTTCAATCCGTGCGACGACAATGTTCCGGCTTGGGCCGCATATGGCAAAGTCAATTTCGGCGATCTTTCTGTTATCGGCGAATTTGCCCGGACGACCAAAGTCTGGCCCGGTTCCCAAGTGCCCGACCCGACAAACCCACTGAGCCAGTTTGAAGCGCAAAAAACCGAAGCATTCACAGTCGGATCGCGTTTCGCCTTCGGTCAGCCGAACCAAACTACGCAGCGCCGTAATTTTGCTCTCTCGGCTGAGTTCTCGAAATTTACCGCCGGAGCAGAAGGCGCTCCATGGGAAAGGCAGAACCAAGCCGTGCTTGGTCTGTCGTGGTTCCCGATTGATAATCTCAACGTGTTTGGCGAGGTGGTTCATGTGGACGGATTTGCGCCGCTTAACTTCCTGTCAGGCGGAAATCTGCCCGGCGGTGCAACGTGGTCGGATCGCGATGCGGCAACCGACGTGGCGCTGATTGGCGCGCAGGTGGCCTTCTAAGGACATCACCCCCCGCGCAGCATCTGCACGCCCCAATCGCGTTCGAATAGATAGAGCAGCATCCGTGCAGCCTCGCCGCGTGACCCGGTCAAGCCGCCATCGCGCTCCATCAGGACTCGGGCATCGGCGTGAGCCTTCGGTAGAAGACGCGTGATTTGCTCCAGCGATGCCACTTTGAAAGGTGTGTCACCTGATTGGCGTGTGCCGAGCAATTCGCCGCCTCCACGCAAGCGCAGATCTTCCTCGGCCAGCCGGAACCCGTCTTGCGTCTCGCGCATCAGGGCGAGTCTTTCACGGCCGGTTTCGGAAAGCGCATTGCCGCGCAGCAGCAGGCATACCGACTTTTCAGAGCCCCGCCCTACCCGTCCGCGAAGCTGGTGCAATTGCGCGAGACCAAAGCGTTCGGCCTGCTCGATCACCATAAGGGTGGCTGCGGGCACATCGACACCGACTTCAATTACTGTCGTAGCAATGAGCAACTTCGCGTGTCCACTGGCAAAGCGCTCCATCGCGGCGTCTTTGAGCTCAGGCTTCAACTGGCCGTGTACCAGCACGACATCATCGCCGAACCGTTCCTTCAGGCTGGCATAACGCGCTTCGGCGGCGGCGATGTCTTCCGTCTCGTTCTCGCGGACCATGGGGCATACCCAATAGGCTTGCTGCCCGCCCGCAATATGCCGTGCGACACCATCGGCCACGTCTGCAAGCCGTTCCTGGGCGACGACGCGCGTGTCGATCGGCTGCCGACCGGGCGGCATTTCATCGAGACGCGAGACATCCATCTCGCCATACTGCGCGAGCGTGAGTGTGCGCGGGATAGGGGTCGCAGTCATCGCCAGCGTGTGCGGTGTGCTCTTGCCTTTATTGGCAAGCATCAGTCGCTGCGCGACACCGAAACGGTGCTGCTCATCGATCACAACCAGCGCAAGTTCTTTGTAGGACACACTGTCCTGAAAGATCGCATGCGTCCCGACGACGATATCGATGCTGCCATCGAGTAATCCCATAAGGATGGACTCGCGCGCCTTACCTTTGTCGCGCCCGGTCAGCAGCGCGACTTGAGCACCTGTTGGCCCCGCCATCGTGCGCAGTGTTTCGTAATGCTGGCGTGCGAGTATTTCAGTCGGGGCGAGCAGAGCCGCTTGTGCTCGCGCTTCCACCGCTATCAGCATTGCTTTGAGCGCCACCACCGTCTTACCCGCACCGACATCACCTTGCAGCAAGCGCAGCATCGGTGTTTCTTGCGCCAGATCGCCTTCTATCTCCGACACGGACCGCGCCTGCGCACCGGTAAGTGAGTACGGCAATTGCAGCTTGTCCCGCAGCGATCCGTCGCCTCGCAAAGGCTTACCCTTACGCTTGCGATTGTCTGCACGGACCAGCATTAAGGCGAGCGAATTGGCCAGCAACTCATCATAGGCCAGACGCTCTCGCGCCGCCTCATGCTCGCTCTTATGTACGAGCCTCAGCGCATCGCGCCAAGCAGGCCACTTTTGCGCTTCAAACTGTGCTGGTTCGATCCACTCAGGAAGCTCCGGCAATCGTTCCAATGCTTGTTCGACCAGGGCCGTGATACGAGGCTGAGTCAGCCCTTCGGACAACGCGTAAACGGGCTCATACAAGCGGGTCAGAGTATCATCGCTCGCTTCGACAACGTGATCGGGATGTACGATCTGGAGCATCTGGTCGTATTGATCGATCTTACCCGCCACCCAGCGCTTTTCGCCAACGGGCAGCAATTTCTTCGCAGTGTAAGACGCGCGGCCGAAATAGGTCAGCGTACAAATGTTGCCGATACTGTCCTGCGCGAACACGCGGTACGGGCCGCGCCCGTACGGGCTTTTGTGCTCGGTCGGCGTGAGAGCGACGACAACATGCTCGCCGACATCGGCTTCATCCAGATTCTCGACCGCGCGGCGAGTCACGAACCGTTCGGGTAAATGATACACAACGTCGCGAACCCGCTTCAAACCCAGCTTATCGAGCGGCCTCTTCACTTTCGGGCCGACGCCATCCAGCGCATCGACTTCGACAAACAAGGGATTGAGCACTTCGGGACGCATGCACACGTCTATAGCTTCTTGCGCGCAATTGGCGAGTGCCCTACCCGCGCTTTCATGCCAGACGCCAGTGACCTTACCGCCCGATTTGCCCGCGCAAAATTCCGCTCATGGCATCGCGGTACGCGCGAGGCGGATTACATGATCGGCGGGTTCTATGACCGCTATCATGGGGATTGGTCGGAAGCCGATCTGGCGTGGTTCGAATCGCTGCTAGACGAGGACGACGTAGATATCATGGCTTGGGCATTAAAAACGCAACCGGCCCCCGAGAGCTTCCTAGGCACCCATATGGATTTGATGCAGAAGCTCGACTACGTCGACATCCCTCGCTGATACGGAATACGACAAGCGACTATGCCTGATCTCACCCGCATACTCTCGGCCACCGCGCCACTCACGCTCTCGTCTGTCGCGCGCGGCGCATTGCCGCTTGTGCTCGCCGATCTGGCGCGCGCCTCGAGTGGCCGTGCCGTTTACGTTGCCGCCGATGACAATGCGATGCGTTCGGTCACTGACGCAGCCCGGTTCTTCGCGCCCGAACTGGAAGTGGTCGAATTCCCCGCCTGGGATTGCCTGCCTTACGACCGTGCCAGCCCTGCACTCTCGGTCAGCGCCAAACGGCTTGCCGCTCTGCACCGGTTGCAAGCGGGCAAAAGCGGATCGCAATTGCTCGTCACAACGGTCAACGCGGTTCTCCAGCGCGTGCTTTCGCCTTTCCGCATTCGCGAAGGCGTTCGCGAGTTCAAACCTGGCACGGAAATCGGGCGTGAGAGTCTGGCGGCTTTGCTCCAACGCCAGGGGTACTCGCGCGCAGACACGGTGGTTGATGCTGGCGAATATGCTGTGCGCGGTTCTATCGTCGACATCTTCCCGTCCGGCCTGGATCAGGGCCTCCGCCTTGATTTCTTTGGTGACGAATTGGAAAGCCTGAGGCTGTTTGATCCTTCGACGCAAACCAGCACCGGCATTCTTCAGTCGCATCTTCTGCTGCCTGCAAGCGAAGCGTTGCTAGACGAGGACAGTATCAAGCGCTTCCGCGGGCGCTACCGCGAGATGTTTGGCGCGGCAGCAACGGGCGATCCGCTTTATCAGGCAGTCAGTGACGGCCGCAGGCTGGCAGGGATGGAACACTGGCTTCCTCTGTTTGAAGATAAACTCTCCACGCTTTTCGATCATCTGACCGATCAAGACCAGATCATTATCGATATCGGGGCAATTCAGGCCGGGGACGAGCGGGCGAAAGACATCGCCGACTATCATCAGGCGCGCGAAAAAGCTGCCGGACAGGCTGCTGGTAGCTATCGCCCGCTGGCAGAAGATGCGCTTTACGTCAGTCGCGATGAGTTCGAAACGAAGCTCAGCGATTGGCCAATCCATCGCGCGGTGATCTTCGCGGAACCTGACAACAGTAAATCTGTCGATTTCGGCTTTAGCTCCGCGCGTGACTTCTCACCTGAGAGGGCGCGCGGCGACAATATCTATGACGCCGCCGCCGATCATTTGAAAGCGATCGGTAAGTCCGGCAAGAAACCGCTGCTCGCGACCTATTCCGAGGGAAGCCGCGCTCGCATCGCATCGATCCTGAGCGAAGCCGGCACTGACACCCAGCTTGCAGATACGTGGCAAGAAGCACTCGGTCTCGCTGCAAAGGGCCAGCCCGTCGCGATGGTTCTCCCGCTCGATAGCGGATTCGCCAATGACGAGCTGGAGCTGATTACCGAGCAGGACGTGCTTGGTGACCGGCTTGTGCGCCGCAAGAAGCGCAAGAAGAATGCCGATGCGTTTCTGGCCGAGTTGTCCGCTCTCGCGCGCGGCGATCTGGTGGTTCATACCGAGCACGGGATCGGCAAATATCTCGGGCTGGAACCTGTCAGCGTAGGCAAGAGCAAGCACGACTGTGTGATGCTGGAATATAGAGGCGGCGATAAGCTGTTCATTCCCGTCGAAAATATCGACGTGCTGTCGCGTTACGGATCGTCCGAAGAAGCGGTTATGCTTGACCGTCTTGGTGGTGAAGCATGGCAGAAACGTCGCTCTCGCCTCAAAGACCGGATCCGCGAGATCGCCGGCGAGTTGATGAAAGTCGCTGCCGAGCGCGCGCTGAAGAAAGCACCCGTGCTGGATGTCGACGATGCGACATTCAACCAGTTCGTCGATAAGTTCCCTTGGGAGGAAACCGACGATCAGGAACGCGCGATCGCCGATGTGTTGCGCGATCTGGAAAGCGGCCGTCCGATGGACCGCCTCGTTTGCGGCGATGTCGGTTTCGGCAAAACCGAGGTCGCTCTGCGCGCGGCATTTGTCGCGGCCATGAACGGGCAGCAAGTCGCTGTCGTTGCGCCCACCACTCTGCTCGCCAGACAGCACTTTACCAACTTCACCGAACGCTTTGCCGGCTTCCCGCTGAAAGTCGGACGTTTATCCCGTCTCGTGCCGCCCAAAGAAATGGCCGAGACCCGCGAGGCATTGGAAGCGGGAACGATGGACATCGTGATCGGTACTCACGCGATTCTGTCCAAATCAACGCAGTTCAATGACCTTGGGCTTGTGATCGTCGATGAGGAACAGCGCTTCGGTGTGACGCATAAGGAAAAGCTCAAACAGCTGCGCGCCAACGTGCATATGCTCACGCTTACCGCGACACCGATCCCGCGTACCTTGCAAATGGCCATGACCGGATTACGCGAGCTTTCAACAATTCAGACGCCGCCCGTCGACCGCCTTGCCGTTCGCACCTATGTGATGGAATGGGACGAGATGGTCATGCGTGAAGCTCTGCTGCGCGAACATCATCGCGGCGGGCAAAGCTTTATCGTCGTTCCGCGCATTTCCGATATGGCGGATGTCGAGGAATGGCTGAAAGAACATGTGCCTGAGATTAAATCCATCTCCGCCCACGGCCAGATGTCACCGACCGAAGTCGAACAACGGATGAGCGCGTTTTATGAAGGCAAATATGAAGTCCTGCTCTCGACCACCATCGTCGAAAGCGGCCTCGATATCCCGAGCGCCAACACGATCATCATCCACCGCGCGGACCGGTTTGGACTTGCCCAGCTCTATCAATTGCGCGGCCGTGTTGGTCGGTCAAAACTACGGGCCTACGCCTATCTGACCTATCCCAAGGATCAGCAGCTGTCAGAAGTTGCGGAGAAGCGTCTCAAGGTACTCGGCGATCTCGACAGTCTGGGCGCAGGCTTCCAGCTGGCCAGTCACGATCTGGATATTCGCGGCGCAGGTAATCTGCTCGGTGACGAGCAATCGGGCCATATCCGGGAAGTCGGCTTCGAACTCTATCAATCGATGCTGGAGGATGCAATCTTGGCGGCAAAGGCGGGGGCGGCCGGTCTGGAAGCCAAGCCGGAAAGTATCAGCCCGCAAATCACCGTCGACGCGCCTATCATGATCCCCGAGGACTACGTCCCCGACCTCGCTGTTCGCATGGCGCTTTATCGCCGATTGAACGATGCAAAAGACAAAGCCGAAATCGAGGCCATGGCAGCCGAAATGATCGACCGCTTCGGTCCGCTACCAGATGCAACCTCGAACCTTGTCCGCCTAATCGAGATCAAACATCAGGCCATCGCCGCCAACATTGCCAAAATTGATGTCGGTGCACGTGGATCATTGGTAACATTCCACAATGACGACTTTCCCGATGGCCCCGGCTTGATCGCCTATGTCGACCGGTTAAAAGACACTGCCAAACTGCGCCCCGATATGAAGCTGGTCATCAATCGCGCATGGGGCGATCCGCAGTCACGCCTCAACGGATTGTTCCAGCTGACCAAAGGCCTTAGCCGTATTGCAGAGAAGGCGCGTAAGGCGGCTGCCTAGTCAGCGGCCAGTGTCAGGAACTCATCATTGCTCACCGGCGTCGCACGCAGGAATCCCTGATAAAAATCGCAGCCCTCACGCTCAATAATCGCGCGCTGGTCCTCGGTTTCCACACCCTCCGCAATTACACCCAGTTTCAGTGCTTTGGCCATTGCAATGATGCCGCGCAGCACCGCCAGATCACGCTCGTCGCTGGCGATACCATCAATCATTGCGCGATCGAGTTTGATCGCATCAAGCGGGAGAATTTTGAGATAGCGGAAGTTGCAAAACCCCGCGCCGAAATCATCAATTGCTATCCGCACTCCGTGCGCCTTTAATGCCAGAAGCGTCTTAGCCGTCTGCTCCAGATTATTGAGCAGCACATGCTCGGTGATTTCGAGGGTCAATCGCTCTGGATCGCAGCCACACTCCTCAACTAGAGAGGTGAGGTCATCTGCAAAGCTGGTAGAAGCCAAATCTGCTGGCGTGACATTAATCGATAGCCGCAAGGTAGCAGGCCAACTCGCCGCTGCGGTCAGCGCCTGCTTCGCAATATTCCGCGAAAGCTGTGCTACATGGTCGGTCCGCTCGGCAATCGCGAACAATTGGCCAGCACCGATGCGCCCCAACTCAGGATGCTGCCAGCGGGCCAGAGCCTCGGCGCCGATAATCGAATCATCGGCGAGCGAAACTTGCGGCTGGTAAAGCACTTCGATCTCGTCGCGATCCAGCGCAGCGAGCAAATCCGCATCGACAATAGCGCTCCGGCGGCCGGGAACGGTTAGCCCGCCATCCGCCCAAAGCACACGGCTACCCTGCTTGCTGCGGGCTTCTTCGATGGTTTCGGCCAACCGATCAAAGATCATCGCCGGCCCTTCACCTGGCGCTGGCCGCATAAGTGCGACGCGCGGCCACAGCCGTAGCGTACCGGTACTGCTCAGGCCGGAAATCGGGTGTGCCACAGCGTCCGCCAGCGCTTCGGCCAACCATTGCCAGCGTTCGCGGCTGCACGCCTCATGCGCGGCGAGCAGGAACTTCCCGCCGCCAAGCCGCGCAACCAACCACTCGCCTTCTTCAAACTCATCTTCGGCGAAGTGCAGAATCCGTTGCGCTACGGTAACGAGCGCGCTGTCGCCGACTGTCTCACCATAGGCCAGATTGACCGCATCGAAGCGTCCCAGGCTCAACAACATCGCGTGCACGGGCGCAGTTTCCCCGCGCCCCGCCGCGTCGTGCTGCCAGGTCGCCAACGTCTCGCGCGCGGCGGCCATGCCAGCGAGACCAGTCAGATCGTCTTGCATATCGGTTTCGAGATTACGTGCAGCACTGCCCATGCCTCCCCTTAACCACCGACTATGCGCGGCTCGCCCCTGCATTTCAATGCGTTGCCAAATGGCACAGCTCTACATAGGGTCTTATCGGGTCACTATTATGCGGCCGGGAGGACAGATTGAGCAGCAATCACGGTTTCAAAAGACTGGCTCTGGCAATTTCGGATACGTCAAAGGCAGCCGAAACGGCCAAAGAGCTTGAGAGCATGCATGATTGGGTTCCGGTCGAGGAAGCCGATGCGTTGGTCGTGCTCGGTGGTGACGGTTTTATGCTGCACACGCTGCACGCGATGCTCGATAGCGGGCGGTTGATCCCTACTTATGGTATCAATCGCGGCACAGTCGGGTTTTTGATGAACAAATATCGTGCAGGGGTGAAACTGCTCGATAAGATCAATCGCTCGCGCTCGATTGGTATTTCCCCGCTGCGGATGGAAGCAACCACGCAGACCGGCGAGATTGTTGTCGAGAACGCGATTAATGAAGTCTCTTTGCTTCGTGAAACACGTCAAACGGCTAAGCTGGAAGTCTCGGTCGATGAACGGGTCCGGATCAAGGAACTGGTGGGGGACGGGGTTTTGGTAGCGACGCCTGCCGGATCAACAGCCTACAACCTCTCGGCGAATGGACCAATCCTCCCGCTCGACTCGCAATTGCTTGCTCTGACCCCGATCAGCGCCTTCCGCCCTCGCCGTTGGCGCGGTGCCATTCTGCCAGATCGCTCGACCATTCGTTTCAAAGTCAACGAACCGTCGAAGCGCCCGGTTGCAGCGGTGGCGGACCAAAAAGAGATTCGCGACATTGCCGAGGTCAGCATCGAAATCGCGGTCGAGAAAGAGCTCACGCTGCTATTCGATCCGGGCCATTCGCTCGATGAACGGATCGTCGCCGAACAATTTGTCGTTTGATGGTAAGATTGACCAAGATTGACTTGCCAAACCACAAGGGGGTGCATATAGGCGCACCCCTGCCCGACGCAGTTCGCGGCATATAGGCTGTTCCCCGATAGCTCAGCGGTAGAGTAGGTGACTGTTAATCACTTGGTCGTTGGTTCGAATCCAACTCGGGGAGCCAGCCTTTTTTCTGAAAAGCCGATAGCTCAGAGTGGCCGATAGCTCTCGCGTTCAGCCGGGTCCTGATCGACCTGACTGCGGATATGCTCGAACACTGGGCCGTATAACGGATTTTCGAACTCTACACCGACAATGGAATCCCGGCACCACCGTACGGTTGCGACGACCGGACCGATGGGGCCAATTCTGAGCGTTAACTCTGTGCCTGCAGCCAACCGGCCGAACCGGTCATAAAACCGGCAGCCCGTTTCGGACATCTCAAGGATGGGAACGTCGCGCGCGATGCCAGAGCCGGTTCGATACCGTCCCTCGACATGCAGTTCATAACGCGGGTTTTTGCGACCTTCCGCCATAGGCGGGAGTAGTACACAAATTTTACATATTTTCAAGCACTTGCAAAATATCCAATAGAATCAAGCCGCGGCGCCGTGACAGTGCTTGTATTTATTACCGGAGCCGCACGGGCATGGTGCATTCCGGCTAACATCTTGACTGGCATAGGGGTTTTCTTTGTTAGCGCCGCCCGGGCCGGACGCTGCACGCGGGCTGCCGGCAAGCGAACCGAACATCGCTGGGCGCTCTGCTGATCCGTCACCGTCATTGGAATTGTCCAAACCGGTGAGCGGATCAATATGGCCAGTCAGGAAGTCCGGCAGATCCGGCAATTCCTCTTGGACCGGCGGCGTCATACGCAGTTCGCTCTTGAGCAAGATGCCAGTAATGTCCTCGCGCAGCGTATTGAGCATTTGCTCGAACAGGCCGAACGCCTCCTGCTTGTACTCATTGATGGGTTGCTTCTGCGCGTGAGCACGCAGGAAAACGACCTGACGCAGCGCATCCAGAGTCGCCAAGTGTTCTTTCCAGTGGTGATCAAGGCGCTCGAGCAGAATGCTCTTCTCGACGCGGGTCCAGATTGCCGGGTCAGCATTGGCGACCTTCTGCGCCATAATCTCATCGACTTGCGTACGAATACGCTCTTCGATGATTTCCGGTTCAACCGTGTCCTCTTCCAACCACTCGTCAATTGGCGGCTGTAGACCAAGAACGTCTTCCAGCTTCTCTTTCAGACCATCAATATCCCATTGCTCCGGATATGATCCCGGAGGGCACGCATCGGTCACAATCGAATTGACGGTATCGTACCGCATGTCGAGCACAACATCGCCGACCTCGGCAGTGTCCATGATCTCCGCACGCTGTTCGTAAATGACCTTACGCTGGTCATTCATAACATCGTCATATTCAACGACTTGCTTACGCACGTCGTAGTTGCGTGCTTCGACTTTCTTCTGCGCGGTCTCGATAGCTTTCGAAAGCCATTTGGAGCCGATAGCCTCACCATCTTCGAGGTTCGAATTCATCATCCGGCTGAACAGTGTATCGGGGCCAAAGATACGCAGCAGATCGTCTTCTAGACACAAATAGAACCGGCTAAGGCCGGGATCACCCTGACGACCGGAGCGGCCACGCAGCTGATTATCGATCCGGCGACTTTCGTGGCGTTCGGTTGCAAGAACGAACAGGCCACCCGCTTCGATCACCTTCTGACGCTCGGCAGCGACTTCGGCTTCAATCCGCCCAATAGCCGCGTCGCGCTTGGCCCCTTCTTCCATATCGGCAAGTTCATCTCCGATCCGGAATTCGACATTACCGCCAAGCTGGATATCGGTACCGCGGCCGGCCATATTGGTAGCGATGGTCACCGCGCCCAAACGGCCCGCTTGCGCCACGATATGCGCCTCACGCTCGTGCTGGCGAGCGTTCAGGACCTCATGCTTTACGCCTTCCTTCTCGAGAAAATCGGCCAGCAATTCCGACTTCTCGATCGAAACAGTGCCGACGAGGACCGGCTGACCAATCGCGTTTTTCTCTGCAATAGCCTTTGCAATCGCTTGGAACTTGTCTTGCGTGTTCTTGTAGAACTCGTCGTCTTCGTCGATCCGCTGGACCGGCTTATTGGTCGGGATCTCGACCACATTCATCTTGTAAATATCCCAGAATTCAGCCGCTTCGGTCGCGGCGGTGCCGGTCATGCCGGACAGCTTGGGATACATGCGGAAATAGTTCTGGAACGTGATCGAGGCCATCGTCTGGTTCTCGGGCTCGATCTTCACGCCCTCTTTTGCTTCAACGGCCTGGTGTAGACCGTTAGACCAACGGCGCCCTTCCATCATCCGGCCGGTAAATTCATCGATGATAACGACTTTCTCGTCCTTAACGATGTAGTCGGTATCGCGCTTGAACATCTTGTTCGCTTTGAGCGCCTGATCGAGATGATGTACCACCTGCGTATTCTCGACATCGTAGAGATTGTCAGTCTGGAGCAGCTCCGCCTCTATCAGCAGCTTCTCGACTTCCTCGGTCCCGTCTTCGGTCCAGGAGATGTTCTTGGTCTTCTCGTCTGCGTCGTACCAGTCCTCCGGAATTTCCTTCACGATCGCATCGATCGACACATAGAGGTCGGTCTTGTCTTCAGTCGGGCCAGAGATAATCAGCGGCGTCCGCGCCTCGTCGATCAGGATCGAGTCGACTTCATCGACAATTGCGTAATTGAATGGCCTCTGGACCATCTGGTCTTTGCTGTGCTTCATATTATCGCGCAGATAATCGAAGCCGAATTCATTGTTGGTACCGTAAGTAATGTCGGCAGCGTAAGCATCGCGGCGTTCGAATTCGCCAAGGTTCGGCACAATCACACCAACCGTCAGGCCAAGCCATGTATAGAGCTGCCCCATCCATTCAGCATCACGACTGGCGAGGTAATCATTGACCGTCACAACATGGACGCCTTTGCCCGCGATCGCGTTGAGATAAGTGGCCAGCGTCGCCACCAGTGTCTTACCCTCACCTGTGCGCATTTCCGCAATTTCACCGCGATGGAGTACGATACCGCCGATCAGCTGGACATCGAAGTGGCGCATGCCGAGTACGCGGATTGACGCCTCACGCACAGTCGCAAACGCTTCCGGCAGTATGTCATCCAGAGTCTTGCCGCCTTCAAGCTGTTCACGGAATTTCGCGGTCTGTGCTTGCAGCTCTTCGTCGTTCAGAGCCTGAATCTGCGGCTCAAGCGCATTGATCTGATTGACGATTTTGCCAAGGGATTTGACATACCGGTCATTGGACGAACCAAAAACGGATTTCATAAGTGCGTTGATCATGTGAGGTCTTTCGAAAGACAGTATCGGGAAGTTACCAGCGCCTGCCCTGCTATGAGCAGTGGGAAGCATATGCGGTTAAAAACTGGAAGTGTGCAAGAGCGCGCTACTCGTAAGCGCGGTCGGCTCCAAACTGGATAGTCGGGATAAAGATAACAACCGGCTTGCACGATTTGCGGCCCTTGGTCGTATCGGCTTTTCCAGAGGAGTTACGGCGGGATTCACGGCATTTGCATGCCTGAACCTTACCCGCTTCCGCACTCTCTGAACTTGTGATCCGGTCACAAACGTCACTGACCTGTGCCGCAGTCACAGGCGCACCGGCGGCAGCAAGGCCGGAAAGAAGCGCAAGCAGGGCAATTAAGCGACGCATGTGGCTTCTATAAGAAGCCGATCCGCATTCGTCCAGCATAGCGCTTCACATTACTATCGCGGCCTATTCCTTGATTGGCTTATCGGCATTGTCCACCCGCGTGCCTTGCATACGCACTTCGACACGGACTTTCGCCCCAAGTGGATCAATTTCTGCAGACCTTACTGGAAAGCCACTAACAAAATACATTCCGCGTTGGCGGAGTTCGTCACACATTTTCTCGGCTTCCTTGAACTCCTCTGGCAGTTCTCCTTCTCTCAAGAGTTCGCACGAAATAACTGTGCCGTCTGCCTTCGCCTCAATCGCAGCGCCAATCATCGCATTCTCGATAAAAGGGAATTTCTCGGGACCTCGGCGATATGAGCGCTGCGAATAGACAACGGTTTCTTGAGCGGGGAGTTGCCACGATATTGTTCGAACAACTCTTCCCTCTGTAGGGTTGCCATAGACATCCAATGCCGGAGAATTTACATCAATCTCCTGTGAGCCCGCACAGCTAGCTGCGTTGAGATCGCTATCTTCCGTTGGCCGCAGAACGGAGCATTTCGTTACATTACCTTCGGAGTCTACCGAAAGAGCAACGGTAACCCGCCCCTCGGCTCTGCGTACGAGTGCTGCTTGAGGATAGTCATTTAGCCCGCGACGTTCGAAACCTCGAACTCGCGTGGTTAGTTGAGGTGCCCTAGGAAGGCTTACTAGTCGATTGGGTGAGGCTCTTTCCGCTGTCTGTTTGTCGACCCATTCAGCAGCAGCTTCAGCGTCTTCCATTGCTGCTTGCGCTATTGATGGTTCTGGCTCGCCTCGTATCTTCCAAATTACCGTATGATCGTAGGTTGATGCGATCGGGTCGGCATTGGCGTCCGTCGCAGGGATAAACCGAGCTCTGTTTTGCGCTCCCCGACACGCTGCTTCATCAAGATCGGGATGACCACTGCTCTCGGCTATCATGCAGCTATCGACACGACCTGACGTAGCAACAGCCAAGCGTATCTTGGTTTGCCCACTGCGTTTTTCGGTTCTCGCTTTTTGCGGATAGTCACCAGATCTCACCCACATCCCGTAGGCATCAATCGGCGCGACCTTCTGGTCAGGCTTTCGTGGCTCGCCCATCGAATCGTACCGATCAATAGCTCTCGCTGGCTCAGTCCGAGTACGCAGTTCGGCAGCTTGCGGCACGGGCTGTGCCGACGCTGCTTGGAACAGTGCCAAAGCCACTGATTCAAAAACAAAAACCATCGAAAATCTCCCTATGCAGAGTGTAGAACGACCCACGGCAAAATGGCAAGCGCTTGCAGCGAAGTGGATTGAACCATAAGGGCGGTCACTATGGATATCGAACGCTCTCCGCTTGCTACACCCTTCCCGGAAATGCCCGCTATCGAGGGCGTGGTGCTCCGTGTGGCGCGTGCGCAGTATAAGGAGTGGGATCGCTGTGATCTGACTTTTATTGAGCTGTGCGACGGTACTGCCGTGGCGGGTGTGTTCACCCAAAGCGCGTGCTCCTCAACCGAAGTCGAAATGGGCCGCGAGCAAGTGAAAGCGGGTTCGGCACGCGCGCTCATCGTCAATGCAGGAAACTCCAATGCTTTCACCGGCTATCGCGGACGCGAGGCTGTCGAGCAGATTATGGCGCAGGTGAGCGATGGCTTGCAATGCGAGCCTCGCGAAGTCTTCGTCTCGTCGACGGGGGTCATCGGTGTACCTTTACCCAAAGACAAAGCGCGTGAAGGCGTTGCGAGCGCTTTAACTGCACCCGAATGTAGCTGGGAAGATGTCGCAAACACAATTGCGACCACCGATACGTTCGCCAAAGGCGCGACCGCCTCAGCGATGATCGGCGAAACGCGTGTCGAAATCAGCGCCGTAATAAAGGGTAGCGGCATGATTGCGCCGGATATGGCTACCATGCTCGGATATATATTTACCGACGCCTCAGTGACGCCCGGATTTTTGCAAGAAGTCCTTCAAGCGGCAAACGGCAAGACATTTTCCTGCATCACCGTCGATAGCGACACGTCAACCAGCGATACCGTGCTGGCGTTTGCGACCGGTAAAGCGGGTAATACGCTGCTGACCTCATTCGATGACACAGGCGCAGATGCCTTTGCTGCCGCAATCGCTGATGTGTGCCGGCAATTGGCGCAGCTCGTGGTTCGCGATGGCGAAGGGGCACAGAAATTTATCGAGATTGCAGTGACCGGAGCCGACAGCGATGCCAGCGCTCATAAAGTTGGTCTCGCGATTGCGAACTCACCGCTGGTTAAGACGGCAATTGCTGGTGAGGATGCCAATTGGGGCCGCATTGTGATGGCCGTCGGCAAAGCCGGTGAGCCTGCAGATCGCGACACGCTATCGATTGGCTTCGGCGGGCATTGGGCTGCACGCGACGGACAGCCGGTGGCCGGTTATGACGAAGCGCCCGTTACCGAGCATTTGAAAGGTCAGAACATTACCGTAGAAGTCGATCTCGGCATCGGGTCGGGCCGTTCAACGGTCTGGACCTGCGATCTGACGCACGGGTATATTTCCATCAACGCGGATTATCGCTCATGACATCGCTCAATGATGCAATGCTCTCTCTTCTCGAGCATGTGAGCGAGACAGCCATTCTCCCCCGCTTCCGCAACTTGGAATCGAGCGAGATTGCCGACAAAGGGAAGAACGAACTGGTCACCGTTGCGGACAAAGAATCCGAAGTCATGCTGGCTGAAGGCTTGGAAAAGCTGATCCCCGGCCTCGCCATCGTCGGTGAAGAGGCCAGCGAGGCCGATCCATCGGTTCTGGCGGGCCTGTCGCAGCAGTGCTGGATCATCGACCCCATCGACGGCACCGGTAACTTCGCCAGCGGCAGCGCGCCGTTTGGTATCCTAATTGCCTTGGCTGGAGGCGGGATCACTCAAGCCGGATGGATTTACGACCCGCTCACAAAACGCTACTGCACGGCACGTCGCGGCGAAGGCGCATTTGTGAATGGAGAGAAAGTCACCGCCAAGACCACGGGACAAGATCCGCCAATTGCAGGTATCTCGACACTCTTTATGCAAGACGGCCTGCGCGAGCAGATGCAGGAACACATCGCACCGCATTATACGCTAGTCGACATTCCGCGCTGCGCCGCCGAACAATATCCGCGTCTGGCGCTAGGCACCAATGATGTAACGATTTTCCAGCGAACCCTGCCTTGGGATCATGCGGCGGGCGCGTTATGGCTCAACGAAACCGGCGGCAAAGTCGCGCGCAATGACGGGTCGGACTACCGCGTCGATGAATGGGACCGCCCCGGCCTAATAGGAGCGGCCAGCCCCTCCCTGTGGAAGGAACTGGCCGCACGCGTTACTAAACTGGATTAGTGAAGCTGTTTACAGCTCGCTTTCGATCCAACCTTTAAGCTGGTTCTTCGGAGCTGCGCCCAATTTCTGTGATACTGGCTTACCGTTCTTGAACAGCACCATCAGCGGAATGGACTGAACGCCCATTTCTGTTGGAATGCCGGTATTCTCGACGATGTCCATCTTTGCGATAGTGATTTGGTCACTCAGTTCATCGCTGATTTCTTCGAGCGAGGGCCCAATCATCTTACACGGACCGCACCAGTCCGCCCAGAAATCTACCAGCACTGGCTTGTCGGAATCGAGCACGTCGGCTTTGAAACTGTCGTCTGTGACGTTGATGGTAGCCATGAATTATCTCCTGTTGTTGCGCTCTATTTAGGGGCAATATCCGGTCACTCAACGCCTCAGGCGGGAAAGCTTTCCTGCTTTGTGGACAAAGTGGATTTGTTGGCCGCAAGGACCTCCGAAGGGATTTCAATCAATTGCGGCGATTGTGTGTATAGCAAAGCCGCTTTGATCGCGCGCTCAGGATAAATTTCTGCAAGCGCCGCCGCATAGGCCGCCATTTGCCGGATCGACGCTGCGGGCACGGCATCAAGCGAAGCAGGTGGCCGCCGCGCGGTTTTGAAATCCACCACCGTCACACTTTCTGGAGTGACCAACAGGCGGTCGGCGATGCCGGCAATGACTTGCCCATCGACAGTTGCAGCGAGCGGCACTTCTGCCAGAGCTTCGGGCCCGAATATCGTTTCGAAGCCGGGCTCCCGAAGCACTTTCATTGCGGCGGCCAAAACCTCCTCGCGCGTACTTGTATCCAGATCGCCAGCATGTTTGCTGAGCCAAGCCTTAGCGCGCGAGTGCCTGTCTGATTGAGCCACATCGGGCAGACGTTCCAGCAGACTGTGAATCAGCACACCGCGTCGCGCGGCAATTTTCAGACTATCGCCGGATAGAGGCGGATCGGCCGCTTGGTCCTCACCAGCGGAGGACGGAGCCAGCGGACGCGGCGGACGCGGTTCCGGCCCTATCGGAGTGGCGGCCCAATCGGGTATATCGGGCAACGCAGCCAAAGGCTTGTCAGCAGTAATAAGCGGTGCCGCCGGTGGACGCTGCCCAACAGCGCGACGCGCGCCAAAATTGGGATCGTCCTGAATTTCCTCAGGAAACAGAGGCGCAAGCCGTGCATACCAGCTATCATCTGCAGGAACGTCCTCGCGCTGGCCGAGCGCACCGCCTATGAAAAGCGCCTCCTCAGCGCGAGTCATCGCGACATAGAGCAAGCGCCAATGCTCCTGCCGCTCTTCCCTCGCAATTGCGTCCTCGGCGGCCAGAACCGGCCCGACTTTCTCGTCCTTGCGCAGTGACGGAATCGGAACCGAACGCTTGGTATCTTCATTCGAAACTTCCTCAGACAACGAAACGCTACGCACGGGTGAGCTATCGGGATTACCCGTAGCATCTGCCAAGATCACGATGGGTGCTTGCAACCCTTTCGACCCGTGCACTGTCATTACGCGGACAAGGCCTTCACTCGCTCCCGCTTCGCGTTTCAGCTCGCTTTCGCCCGCATCGAACCATTGGATGAAACCTTGAAGGCTTGCGGTGTGGGCCGACGAAAACGCCAAGGCCGCATTAAGCAGTTCATCAATCGGATCATTCGCCTCACGCCCCAAGCGCGAAACGAGCTTCGTCCGCCCCTTCCACGGACCGATCAGCAACCAATGGAGCAGCGCCTGCGGCGGTTCAT
The DNA here is from genome assembly GCF_009827455.1 of Pontixanthobacter aestiaquae. Classification (NCBI taxonomy): domain Bacteria; kingdom Pseudomonadati; phylum Pseudomonadota; class Alphaproteobacteria; order Sphingomonadales; family Erythrobacteraceae; genus Pontixanthobacter; species Pontixanthobacter aestiaquae. Next base: position 1,774,409 of record NZ_WTYZ01000001.1, on the reverse strand, counting down.
AATCCGTCAGTCGCAACAAATCGCGCAATCTGTCGGCAGTAGCCGCTGCCAGCGGCGCATCTGATTTTCGGAGATGATCCCAAAGGTGAATGCCCTTGACGCGATATCCGTGTTGGAGCAGATCCTCCTGTGACCATCCGATCAGCGGGGAAACGAGCAGGTTCGCCAAACTCAAATCATCCAGCGGCTGAGCAGCAAAACGCAGCGCCGCCATTAAATCCTTCACCGCCAGAGGTGCCCCCAAGCGTAACCGGTCAACGCCCGCAACCGGAACTCCCGCCGCGTGGAGCCTTGCAACAATCAGACCAGCAAGTTCCTTCCGCTTGCGCACCAGAATCATGATGTCACCCGGCCCGGCATTGCGCGGGGTATCGCCCTTCACCAACGGATAGCCATCGCGCAGCCACGCAGTGACTTGGCCAGCGATCTTGTCTGCCATCCGCCGCTCCGGCTCCGACAGCCACGTATCGCTGCCCTCGGCTTCATCCTCATCGTCCGCCTGAGCGCTCACGGGGCTCCACAGCACAACTTCGCCGCTGCGTGCCTGACCAATATGTTTGCCGGGATGCTCGGCGAGACCAAATTGCTCAAAGCCGATCCGATCAATCGCATGATCGACAAAATCGAGCACCGGCTGCGCCGTCCGGTACGACCGCCCCAGATCGAGACTCTTCAGTGGACGTGCATCGATGCGGTCGCGCAAGGTATCTGCATTGTCCGCAGCATCGGCCATGACCTTGGCAAAGTGCTTGCGCGATATTTCGAAGTTCTCGGGGCTGGTTCCTTGAAACCGAAAAATCGCTTGTTTGTAATCACCGACGACAAAGATCGTGCGCAGCTTGCCGTCACGCTGCCCTTCACCGACAAAATAATCCTCGGTCAGCGCGCGGATGATAGACCACTGCGCTTCATTGGTATCCTGTGCCTCATCGATCAGAATATGATCAAATTGGCGATCGAGCTTATAGCGAATCCAATCAGCAATATCGGATCGGGAAAGCAGCGCCGCGGCACGGCGGATCTGGTCGTCAAAATCGATCAATCCTTCGCGCTTCTTCGCCTCATCCCAGCGCAGTGCGAAGCGCCGCCCGATGCGCAATGCAGGTGTGAGCCACTCTGACAATGCCAGACGCATTTGCAGTTCGCGAACAGCAGATAGCGATTGCATCACTTCCGCAGCCGCATCCGCATAGCCGGGATCAATCTTCTCGAGCGATTTGAGCGAGCGCGGATCACCTTTCTGCGTGAACAATGCTGCCGCCATGTCGCTCGCAAGATCGACCCGCTGCGCCGGGGTAGCCGCCAACCATAAGGCAATCGCGTCTGCTGATTTCAGCCCGGTCTTGGTGCCCCATTCGGCATTGACGGCAGCGCATCGCTGCAAGGCGGAGATTGCAAATTCGCTGTCTGCACACAAAGCTGCGACATCATCCGGTCCTGCGCCCTCAGCCAGCCCGAGCAACCGCCGAACACGGCCGCCCAGATCATCCTGCCAACCGGTTTTGCCGAACCACACTTCGCGCGCTTTGGCGCAGCGCATCAGCCAGCCACGCGCCCCATCCGCGCCCATTCGGATGCTTAGCATTGACAACGCATCAAGCAGTCCTGTTTCGCCGGAGTCCTGCCAATCAACCACCATATCGGCGAGCACTTTGTGCGCCAGCACATCACGGTCGCGGTCTTCCATCGCCCGCGACCCGGGAGACAGGCCAGCCTCTTCAGGAAATGCTGCGAGCAGCCATTGCGCGAAGGCATGGATCGTATCGATCCGCAATCCACCGCCAGGACAATCGAGTACGCTGGCAAACAAGCTCCGTGCGCGGCTTTGTGTTTCGCTATCGACGGACGCACCTATCGCTTGCAGATCTGCTGCAAGCACTTCAGGCTTCATCCGCACCCAATTGGCGAGCACTTCATTAACCCGCGTCGCCATTTCCGCTGCGCCAGCCTTAGTAAACGTCAGACACAATATTTGTGAAGGATCGACATCGCGGCGCAGCAACAGACGCAACACGCGGGCTGACAGCACTTGTGTCTTGCCCGTGCCCGCAGACGCGGAGAGCCAGACGCTTTCTTCGGGATCAACCGCCAGCGCTTGATTATCCTTGAGCTGAAATACCCGACCTTGGTTTTTGGAGGCGCTCATGCCTCGCGCCCCATCCACTCATCGAGCCGCATCAGCTGATCGAAGGTCGAATAGACATTGGCATCCGGATTCAGCCGCGCCGTGAATGGCTCATCGCCGAGAATCCAGCGATTCAAAGCATCATCGAGATATTCCTTGGCCTTAGGCAGGAAATCTTCAGGCGGAATACCGCTTCGCTTGCTGCCTTCGAGAACCGGAGTCGCAACGAAACCAAAGCCGGTATCGCTTTTGTCGCTTCTTGCGAGCGACCAATATTCGAATTTGGTGGCGTTTCCGGCCAGCTTCTTGAAGGCACCCGCTTCCGCCATCAGGCCGATTGTGCCGAGTTGAAGAGCAAAGCCTTTTTCGACTTGCTTCCCGGTGGGCGGTCCGCCGGTCTTGTAATCGACAATGGCCAATTCCCCGCCATCCAGTATATCGATCCTGTCTGCCTTACCGAAGATGGTAACGCCGCGAACATCCATATCGCCCCATTCTTCGAACAGCGCAGGCTTGCGGCCATCCATCGCGGCGATCGATTCCTCAACCCATTCGAGCGCCTTCATCAAACGCGGCTGCCACAATGCGCGCATAAGCGGATGCGCGTTCATTTGCTGAAGCACTTCGCCCGCAACTTCGCTCATCGGGCGCTGCGACTTGTGCCACTCTTCGAGAATTTCATGCGCCGCAATCCCGCGCCAAGCCGCTGACGGTTCGGCATCCAATCCGTCAAGCTCACTCAGCCGCAAGATCGCGCTCGCATAAAACTGGTACGGATCAGATCTCAGCCTATCCAGCGCCGTAACGCTGATCCGCTGCTTTCTCTGCTCTACCGATGGCATCGGTTCCGGCTTTGGGTAAAGCGGCGCAGGTTCCGCATGATCGAGCGCTTGTGCGAACCGGACAGCTTCCTTTTCACTATGCTTGTCAATCAGATCCGCACCGAGCAGTGCCTGCACCCGCAATAGGAATCGCGAGGGGATGGCCGGACCGGAAATATCGCGCTGCGCGCGGCTCAGCACCACTTCGGGAGCGCCGAGCGCTCCGGCAAGATCGTGCGCAGCCAGACCAATGCGGAAGTCTGCGCCCGGTACTCCCAGCGCGCGCAGCACCGCCGGCGCGAGCAGCGGATCGGTGGATGGAGAAGCAGGCCAACTGCCTTCATTCAGACCCGCGCAGATCACTAAGTTAGCGCGGCTCATCCGGGATTCGAGCAGACCATAGATAGCAACACGCGGGTGCCCGCCATAGGAAGGCCGCACCGCTACCGCCTCCATCGCGTCGCGCAGAACCGTATGCAGATCGGCGCTATCTATCTGTGTCGGAACATCAGTCGCGTGCCGCCGCAACTCCTCGACGAAGCTCGCCAGAGCGCGACCATCTTCGCGCGACCACAAAGCATCGCCGCAGAGTGTTTCGCCTGCCTTGGCAAGCGCGCTCAGAGCAGCTGCCATATCCAGATCATCGCTGCTTTCCAAAAGCGGCGCGAGAATCGCCTCGACCTCGCTCCACCAATCGGTCACCTGCGCTTTTTCAGCTTTTGCCGCCAGCTCGGCCAAGCCGGCAGCCGGGCGCGGGCCTCTCAATTCCAGCTCAAAAGCACGGGCCTGCGCGAGCCATGTCCCACGATCCTGATCGAAGCGCACCAGTGGATGTTCGAGCAAAGCCATAAGCGGCACTGGCGCAGCGCGTTCGGCAATCACCTCGGCGAGCAACAGGAACAAACGACCAGCGGGTGTCTGCGACAGGGGGCGACCAGCGGAATCGTCAGCCTCGATATTCCAGCGGCGCAGATGCTGGACCACACGGCGCGCCAATCCGCGATCGGGCGTGACCACTGCGACGCGTTTCTCCGGCTCTTCGATTGCTTCCCGAACCAGCAGCGCAATCGCCTGCGCTTCCTCTTCCGGATTGGCGGTTTCCATAATCCGCACGCCCGACAGACGGCGCTTGTCGGCGGGCAGATCGACCCAACTCTTGCTTGCCTCGGGCGGCAGGAACAGGCTGGAGATTGCATGCGTTCGATCGGGCGATGCCGCCATCATCCCCTTGCGGTGCCAAGACTGAACCTCGCCGCGTGCGATGCCCATCCGATTCAGTAGCAGCTTTAAATGATATTGCGGATGCGTAACGGCGTCGCCGCGCTGGAAGGGTGTGGCGTCGGCGGTTTCAATATCGCCTGCCGTACCCAGCTCTTCCCACACTTGCTCATCCATCGACAGGTCGAAGTCAGGCAGGATCACGGCGCCTTGCGGAAGCTCTGAAACAGTTTTGAGCAACCGAGCCAATGCAGGCGACGCACTGGTTACGCCAACGGCCACAATGGGTGTTTCTGGCGGTGTCTCGCGCCAACTCTTTGACGCATAATCAAACAGTCGATTGCGCCGGGAAGCAGCATCCAGCGCGCCCATCTCCGCAAGCTCGACCAACCACCGCGCTTGCACTCTGGCAAACAGCCGCAGACTATCCTGCCAATGCTTCGACAAATCCTCATCAAGATTGACGATCTTTTCGGTCAGAAGCTTTTCCGGTCCGATATCCTCGACCAGCAACCGGTCCATCGTCAACGCAATGTCTTTGGCAAGCCTGAGCTTGGTTGCTGAACCGGGAGCATCATCGCCCATTTCCTCGGTCAGCAAGTGCCCCAGTCTGAACCACCGATGGGTCGGGTCGACAGCGACCGGAACGTCGTTCGCTCCAAGTGGCTCAAGCAGCGCTCCGAGCGCTTCATCAAGATCAAGATCGCCGACCACCGTCATGCGCGGCATCAGCATTCCCTGATTTCCCTCCGCGCCATAATACCGGATGAAAGCCTCTGTCACTGTGCGTACTGCACGCGTGCTCGGAAGAAGCAATGTCAGTTTTGCAAGGCCCAGATCGCCATGGGAGTAGCGCGGCACCAACCCCGCTACCAGCGCATCGGCAAAGCCGCGATGAGCGGCGATTGAATATATCTTAGGCCCTACCCTTTCACCCACGCCGGAGCGCTTCTTCGGTAGGTTTTATCGCCTCTGGAGTCCCGACTTCAAACCAGTGTCCGGTGAAGCTGGATCCGAATAACCTGCCCTCCTCGATCGCACGGTTCCACAGGATGTTGGTCGAGAATTTACCCTCGGGGACCTCGCGCAGCAGCCGGTGTGAAACCAGTTGGATGCCGGTATAGATAAAGGGTGCAATCCGCCCCGACCGCCTACGCGATACGCGTCCCGTAGCGTCCATATGGAAATCACCTTTGCCGCGGAAGTTTGCAGCGCGCGCGTGGGGTACCAGCAGGAGAAGTGCATCCATCTCATCGGGATTCCAGCGCTTTGATAAATCGTGAAACGCGTCACGTGGACCGTCGAGCCAGATATTGTCGGCATTGAGACAGAAAAACGGATCGGGAAGCTGGCTTTGCGCTTTCACCATCCCGCCACCAGTTTCGAGCAGCGTATCGCGTTCGTCAGAAATTACGACTTTGGGACTTGCCCGCTCCGCGACATGTGCTTCGAGCGCATCAGCCAGATAATGCACATTGACGACTGCGCGCGTGACGCCGCCGGCTTCCAAACGATCAAGCGCGTGATCTATCAACGGCTTTCCGGCGACGCGAACCAATGGCTTCGGCTGTGACGCGGTAAGCGGACGCATCCGCTTTCCCATACCTGCGGCCATAATCATCGCAGTATCTGACGCGAGCTTTGTCTGGGCGGTTTTACTCATTAGGGCAGCCCTCCCTTTGCATCGCGCAATTCATTCGGAATATTTGCATCGAACCAAGCAGCCACAGGAGCCAGCGCCGGATGCGCCAGATCGCGCTCCATCGCTTCCCACACGCGGGGGATTAGATCGAGATAATGCGGCTTTCCATCGCGCTTGTTCAGCCGTGTAAAGATGCCAACGATCTTGGCATTTCGCTGTGCACCTAGCCGCGCATAATCAGCCTCAAACTCGGCATCCGGCCGCATGTTCGCGAGATAATGATCGAGCATGGTCCGTTCCAACTCTGGCGAGACATCTCTGCGGGCGTCCTGCAACAGTGAAACCAGATCATATGCCGGATGCCCAACCAGCGCGTCCTGAAAATCGATCAGGCCCTGCGCGCCCGAGCCATCCTTAGAAGGTCCAAGCAGCATGATATTCTCTGCATGATAATCCCGCAGAACGGTTACGCCAGGCTTCTGCCGGTCCAACATCGGCGCGAGCGCTTCGTTCCATGCGGTAGTATAACCAGCTTCGTCGACGTCCAAACCCATCGCAGGACAATACCATTCGGTCAGCAGCGCAGTCTCGCGTTGATAGGCTGCCATATCATACGGACCGAACGGACCAGCGGGCTGCTGATGCAGTTCGACCAGCGCATCTATCGCCGCCTCATAGGCCTTCGTTTCGCCTGATGGATTGGCATCGAGCCAATCGCGCATCCGGTCATTGCCGAAATCCTCAATGAGAACCCAGCCCTGCGCCGCATCCTCAGCATAAATCTCAGGAGCGCGCTGCTCGTTGTCCGAAAGCCAGCGCGCAACGTGCAGGAAAGGTTTTGGATCTTCCTCGGGCGGCGGCGCAAACATCAGCATGGCTTTGCGCGCCCGGTCGCCGGAAACGTCTTTAATTCGAAAGTAGCGGCGAAAAGATGCATCGCCCTGAATTGGATCAATGTCCGCCGCGCCCCAACCAGCGGATCTTAGGAAAGAATCGATACCAGGGGGAAGCTCACTCATGACCAGCGATCTACCCAATCGGTACCCGCTTCGACAATTGCAATCCGGCCTTCATCCGCAGTTTCCAGCGTTATCGACAAACAGCCTGCCTCATGCGCAAAACCGCCCGCATGATCGGGCCATTCCGCCAGCAATGCTGCGCCTTCCCGATAATCGTCGAGACCGATCTCTTCGACCTCGGATGGATCATCCAAACGGTAGAAGTCTGCATGCACAAGCGGTAGCGAAACTGCGGGCGAGTCGTATGTTTCGATTATCGTGAATGTCGGCGAAGGAACCTCGCCTTCATGACCGAGTGCACCAATGATTGCGCGAGCTAGCGTTGTCTTCCCAGTCCCGAGCGAGCCGGTCAGGGCAACGACATCACCGGCCCTCAGCAATCCGGCAATCTTGCCGCCAAATGCGTCCATCGCCGCTAAATCAGGCAGTGCGATCATCACGGTAATTGGATGACCGCAGCCGTGCCCTCGCCCTGCCGCGAATGGATTTCCAGAGTGCCGCCATGCGATTCAACCAGCTGGCGCGCCAGCGGGATGCCGAGCCCTTGCTTCTTCGTATCGTTCTGCCCGGCCATTGCACGCTTGAGCTCGTCTTTGCTCATACCCGTGCCATTGTCGGAGATAACTATCTGCGCGACGCCCTTTTGCTTGGACAAATCGACAAGGATTTTACCGCCGCTTGGCGTCGCAGCGATAGCGTTGTCGAGTAACTGACCAATGGCCCGACCCAATTGCCGCTTATCTGCTTCGATTTTACCGCTCGCCTTACTCCCCCGCAGATCGAGTGTGATCCCGCCGTCGCTAATCACCTGCTCGCGACTGCGCACGACGTCTGTGACGAACGGCATCAAGTCGAGGCGCTTCTTGTTGAGCGGCAGCAGACCCGCTTCGCTTTGCGAGAGGTCGAGGACATTCTCGACCTGGTCAGTCAGGCGCCCGACAGACTCGATAATTGCCTCGACATATTCCTTGCCCTGATCGGAAAGGTCGCCCGCCACGCCCGCCTGAAGCAGCTCGGCAAAGCCACCAATCGATGTCAGCGGCGTGCGGAATTCATAGGACATGTTAGAGAGGAATTGAGTTTTCACCTCGTCCGCAGCTTCCAAAGCCTTATTACGCTCGCGCAGCGCGGCTTCAGCCTGCTCGTTCGCTGTTACATCAAGCACGGTCAGTAGGCCGTTCCCATCGGGTAGCGGAATGCCCGCGAATTCCAGGGTGCGCCCATCGGCCAGAGCGATACGTCCGCCCTGTTCTTTCCGATCAAGCGTTGCTGCACGGATAACCTCGCCGATGCCCTTGGCTTGCTTCGACCTGGCGAGATTGGGTGCAATAGCTTCCAAAAGCTCTTCCGCGGATGGGTGCGCATCAAGAAGCTCGGGTTCGAGGCCCCATGTGCCAGCAAAGCTGCGGTTCCACAGTTGCAAATGTCCATCAGGGGCGAACACCGCCAACGCTTCAAACAAACTGTCGAATGTCGCCGTCCGCGTCCGCAGCAGCGTATCGCGCGTGGCCGACAGCGCCAATTGCTCGGTCCGATCCTCGGCTACAATCACCAGTCCGCCGTCGGGCATGGGCTGCGCGACGATCCGTAAATGGGTGCCATCAGACAGCGGCCACGCCTCTTCCTGTGTCTCGCCTGCGTTGAACCACTCGGTATGCTCGGTGCGCCATTCGGGGAAATCGCGGACCTCCGGCGTGCGTCCATTCTCGCGTGCATTCTGTAGCAGCCGCTCAAAATCAATCCCTTGCGATACCACACCCGAATTCAGCGCAAATACGCGGCGGAACGGTTGGTTTGCGAATGTTAGCTTACGATCCGCGTCGAACTGACCGACACCGATCGACAATTGATCAAGCATTGATCGCTGAGCGTCACGGAATGCGCGGAACTGACGGCCCTGCTCTTCCATTTCCTCGATATCCACAGCGTATCCGGCTACGCCCTCTTTCCCCAGCGGCAAATCACTAACGCGCAGGGCCCGGCGCTGTCCGTTGATGGTAGCGGTAACAATCCGCTCAATCGGCATCTTCTTCTCAAAAGCCTGACCTGCCACCTGCGCAGCGGTAAGACCATCGATTGATTCAATCAGCTCTTGCTGCTTGATCACAGCGCTATCAGCATCGACCGCACCAATGGCATCGACATAGGCCTTGTTGACCAATTGCAGCTTCGCGTCAGGCCCGCGGAACCACATCGGCATCGGCGCAGCCTCGATTATGCCGACGAGCGCTCCGAAGTCGCCCTTCGCGCGTGCAGCTTCCTCCCGAAGTCGCGAAAGTTCGCTTTCGCTCTCGCTAAAATCGAATATCCAAACCAGCGCAGCGCCGCCAGGTGACACTTGTGGGTCAGCAAGCACCCCGCGAACCGCCAGACTGCGCTGCGACCCCGGCGGCGTTAGCGCCATTCGGAACGGAGCCGCAGTTTTCTGTGACCGCCGAACATTCTCGGTCAGTTCTTTCAACTGGTCTGCCGACAGTCCTTTGCCATGATCGCCGGTTTGCCCGCCATCCAACTCACTAAGATATTCGGGAAGCGTATCCAGACCGAGCCAACCGGCAAGCCGGTCCGATCCTTCGATCCTACCATCGGTGCGCACGACCAACGGAATCGCAGGTGCTTCATCAATCATCCGCGCCATCCGGCGGGCGGCTTTCCTGCTTCCCTCGGCTCCACGCGCCTTCCCGCCAGCAGCAATCATCATCCACGCAGCCGCGACCATCCACGCCGCGAGCAGCAGTCCGATAATGATCAAGGCAGTGGGCGAAATTTGCATTGCATTTCAGCTATGCGCCGCGCGGGCATGTTGCAATGTGCTTTCGCGCTAAATCGCCAGAAGTTTTACGCAAAAACGACAAACGCCACCCTCGCAATGCGAGAATGGCGTTTGTTTCGAATTTTGGCCGCTGCAACGCGACGCAAATATTAGTAGCGGTAATGCTCAGGCTTGTACGGACCTTCAACCGGAACACCGATGTAATCGGCTTGCTCCTGGCTCATCTTGGTCAGCTGAACGCCCAGCTTGTCGAGGTGAAGCGCAGCAACCTTCTCGTCCAAGTGTTTGGGCAGCACGTAAACTTCGTTGTTGTACTCTTCGCCCTTCGTATAAAGTTCGATCTGAGCCAGCACCTGGTTGGTGAAGGAACAGCTCATCACGAAGCTCGGATGGCCGGTTGCACAGCCGAGGTTCACCAGACGGCCCTTGGCCAAAATCATGATCTGCTTGCCATCCGGGAATGTTACGAGGTCAGTGCCCGGTTTCACTTCTGCCCAGTCATAATTGTCGAGCGCACCGATCTGGATTTCACTGTCGAAGTGACCGATGTTGCAGACGATGCTCATCGGCTTCATTGCTTTCATGTGCTCGGCAGTGATGACGTCTTCATTCCCGGTCGTAGTGACGAAGATGTCGCAGCGCTTAACCGCTTCTTCCATCGTTACAACTTCATAGCCTTCCATTGCGGCTTGAAGCGCACAGATCGGATCGATTTCGGTGACCATTACGCGCGCACCGCCGTTGCGGAGGCTGTCTGCCGAACCTTTGCCGACATCACCGAAACCCGCGACACAAGCAACTTTACCAGCGAGCATAACGTCGGTCGCGCGGCGGATCGCATCAACCAGCGATTCCTTACATCCATACAGGTTGTCGAATTTCGACTTTGTGACAGAATCGTTCACGTTGATCGCCGGGAAAGGCAGCTTGCCGTTCTTCGCGAGGTGATAGAGGCGGTGAACACCGGTGGTAGTTTCCTCAGAAACGCCCTTCAGGTTCTTGACGGTTTTGGTCAGGTAGCCAGGGTTTGCTTTCACAAACGCTTTTACCGAACGCTGCATTTCGATTTCTTCCGGGTTCGTCGGAGCAGGCATTTCTTCGCCGGCTTCGATCCGTGCACCCCACAGAGCGAACGCTGTCGCATCGCCGCCATCGTCGAGAATAATGTTCGCAGTCTGGTCAGGGTCAGCATCAGTGCCCCATGAGAAGATTTTTCCGACATAGTCCCAATAATCCGCAAGGCTCTCACCCTTGATCGCGTAGATTGGAATGCCCGCTTCCGCCATCGCAGCCGCAGCATGATCCTGCGTCGAATAAATGTTACAAGTTGCCCAGCGGATTTCGGCGCCCAGCGCGGTCAGCGTTTCCATCAGCACAGCAGTCTGAATAGTCATGTGGAGCGAGCCGGTAATACGCGCGCCTTTCAGCGGCTTGCTGTCGCCGAATTCTTCGCGCAGCGCCATCAGGCCGGGCATCTCGGTTTCGGCAATGTTGATTTCCGCGCGGCCATATTCGGCGAGGGAAATATCCTGAATGATGTAGTCTTGTGCTTCGACAGCCACGCAAATTCTCCTGAATTCAAACAAATTGCGCCCCGATCAGGAGCGCTTCAATTCTGCCACGTATGTAGCGATGACAGCCCGGTGATGCAAATATAAAGATATCTTTATATGATCTAATCATTGCCGCGCAGCACAAGCTTCCTATATCCAATGCCAAGAGACATTTTCACGAAAGGAAATTACCCCATGACAATATCCGTAGGCGATAAACTCCCTGACGTTAAACTGGCTAAAGCGACCGCTGAAGGCCCCGAAGCGGTTCAGTCGGGCGACTATTTTGCAGGGAAGAAAGTGGCGCTGTTTGCCGTGCCCGGCGCGTTCACCCCGACCTGCTCCGCCAAGCATCTCCCGGGATATGTCGAAAAGATGGATGAGCTGAAAGCTCAGGGCTTCGATGAAGTCGCCTGCACATCGGTCAATGATGCGTTCGTACTGGGTGCTTGGAACAAGGATGGCGGATCTGACCAGATCACTATGCTTGCAGACGGCAATGGCGATTTCGCCAAAGCTGTCGGCCTTGATGCAGACTTTCAGGGGTTCGGCATGGGCCAGCGAAGCCAGCGTTACTCGATGGTCGTGAATGACGGTGTGGTCGAGCAACTCAACGTTGAAGCGCCAGGTGATTTCTCCGTCAGCTCTGCAGAGCATATGCTCGATCAGCTGTAAATTTATAAAGGGGCGACCGGGTTTAATTCCCGGTCGCTTTCCTTTTTCGGCTTGATAGTTGACCATGCAAATATCTTAGCCCGCATCGTTCTAAGCCTCCGCGTTTAGGCGTTGGTAACCATCTTGCGATAGCCGCTTTGCATGAGCACGCGCGCAGTCCCTTCCGCTTCTGGCAATCTGTTCGGCACGGCTGACGTCGTTCGCTTCGTCTTTACTCGCAAAGTGCTTGTTCTGACCGTACTGTTCGGGCTGTCGATCAGCGTCCTTGTCGCAATACTCTTGCAAACAGGCTTGGTCCTCAAGACCTTCGATTTTGGTCGCTTTGTTTTCTTAGCCGCTGCGATGTTTGCTCTTTCCGGCTGGTGCTATGTGCGCAAAATCGACGCTCGGTTTTCCGACTCGGCCAATATAATTGGTGTAGCAACGATCGCGCTGATGCTGTGCGGACTGATTGCCAACACAGGTATCCGCGTCAATATGCCGATAGCGGATAGTACTTTGGCGGCAGCAGACGCTGCGATCGGTCTGGACATGGCCGAGGTTGTACGGCTTAGCGCCGAAACGCCCTGGTTATCGTCCATACTGCACTTTGCCTACAATTGGTCGGCCTTGGCAGTCGTCGTTGCTGTCATAGGCATGCTGGCTTTCAAGCAAAGCACACGCGCGTGGGAGCTGGTCCTAACCGCAGTCATCTCCATGCAGATAGTTGCAGTTATTTCGATGTTCTTCCCTGCCAAAGGCACGGCATTTTTCTACGATCTGATCCATCTGCAGGGCAACGGAATTCCTGCCGGGGCCGCTGTCTATGCCGGTGAAACATTTGACTGGTTCTATCATGGATCCGAAACTGTTGTCGGTCTGGCCGATCTCAACGGCGTCGTCGTCTTTCCGTCGTTCCATACGGTTTTAGGGCTGCTGGCAACGCAAGCGCTGTGGAACACCAAAGCACGATGGCCTGCGATCATATGGTCCGCAGCCGTTATCGTGTCGACCGTGCCCATGGGCGGTCATTATGCTGTGGATCTAGCCGCAGGAATTTCCGTATGGATCGTGTCCTGCAAAATTGCGCTGTGGACGCTAGATCAACACAGCCCCACAATATGATGGGTTAGTAACCCATCAGGCTTAGCACTTCCTTACGACTGCGCTGATCCTCGAGAAACGTACCCATCATCCGGCTGGTGACCATGCCGACCCCCGGAGTACGCACACCGCGCGCCGTCATGCAGGAATGCTGCGCCTCGATAACAACCGCGACACCGCGCGGTTCGAGGTTCTCCCAAATGCAGTCCGCAACTTCAGCCGTTAGCCTCTCTTGCACTTGCAATCGCCGCGAGTACCCATGAAGAACGCGGGCAAGCTTTGAAATTCCGACTACCCTGTTGGTAGGCAAATAGGCAATTGCGGCTTTACCAATGATTGGAGCCATATGATGCTCGCAATGTGAATGGAACGGGATGTCCTTCAACAGCACCAGTTCCTCATATCCGCCGACTTCTTCGAAAACCCGGCTGAGATGTACTGCGGGGTCTTCAGCATAACCTTCACAATATTCTTTCCATGCGCGGGCGACGCGCTTGGGCGTATCGAGTAATCCTTCACGCTCCGGATCATCGCCTGACCATGCAAGCAGAGTACGGATTGCATCCTGCACATGGTCGGGCACAGGAAGTTTGCCCCGTGCTTCTTCCTCTTCGGGAGTAATCTGGCTGCTCATCGGCTATCCGCTTTCAACATCGTACGCGCAAAAGAAAACGCGCCCCACCCTTTCGGAGAAGCGCGTCTTCAATGCAAATGCGTTTATTGCCGGTTGGTTCCGGACATCGGCCTCATTCTTTCGCTTCGGACATTTTCTTCGGCGTGATCTCGGCATCGGCTTTCTCTGCCGATTTACGGCGGTCGAAAACTTCGCCCATCTGCCGCTCGTCGTCTGCGGTCAGGTGTTCTTTGAATTCGGGGAAGTGGTCATCTTCCTCTTCCTCGATATGATGCAGATAATCGTGCTTTAATTGTTTGAACTTTTGCAGCCATGCACTGGATGACATGTCTGTTGCAGCAAGATCATCAAGCGTCTTATCAAGCTCATGATGTTCAGCAACCGAGTGCCGCGTCTCATCGGTCGTTTCCGGTTTGCGTAGCATAGTGGCGTAGACGGCCTGTTCTTCGGCCGCCGCGTGGCTTTTGACGTCCTTGGTAAACATTTCGAACAGCTTCCGGCGCTCGTCGCTGTCGCCGCTGGTTTCTTCAATGCGGTCCAATAGGTCACGATGCGTATCGTGGTCTTCTTTGAGTTTCGTAAAAATTGCCTCGGCCTTTGCCATTGTAGCGTCTCCTTTCGAATTAACGTTTGGTTTGGCAACGACTTACCCGTTAACCCGTTCCGAGATAATGCTCGCAATCGACAAGATACGCTGTGGTGTGGCGTACGCGGAACGTGTTCTAGGCAAATGGTCCACAAGGGTTGAACCAAGGCTAAAGCGCTATATCGCCAACGCAGTGACGCGCCTCGACTATAAAACTTCAAATCTGCTTAGCCCGAAAAACCTATTGGACCCGAAAACACAAAAGCCACCCCGGATGGGATGGCTTTTGTATTGGCGCGCCCGGAAGGATTCGAACCTCCGGCCCCCTGATTCGTAGTCAGGTACTCTATCCAGCTGAGCTACGGGCGCGCTTGGAGGGCGGCACATAAGGGGGCTGCGCTAGCTTGGCAATCCCCTATCGCCCAGTTTCTGAAGCAGATTTGGCAAACAGTTGCTTTGCCAACGCGATATCAAGCGGCGGCTTGTCCAGTTTTGCGATCTCTTCGGGTGCAAACCAGGCAATCTCTCCGCCTTCCAGCGCTTGCGGCACCCCTTCCCATTGATCTGTTTTGTAAAGAAGGATGACAATCTGCTTTTGTCCATTGTCACGATCCGCCTGCGCAAATCCAGCTGGCGTCAAAGCAACAGCCTCCAAACGAAGATTGAGCTCTTCCTTGATCTCACGAATCACAGCAATTTCAGGGGCTTCGTCGGATTCAACTTTGCCACCAGGGAACTCCCACAGTCCTCCATGCTGCTTTTCCACAGGCCGTCTATGCATCAGCCAGCGCCCATTTTTGGGGCCGATTGCAGCTGCCACAACGGGCATCCATGTCGGATTATTTTCCACTTGGGTGCCTTGTCTCAATCAATTGTTAAACTTTCAAACCGAAAAGCTACTTATCGGACTAGCAATGATGGAAGCCAAGATGACACTTATGCCAATCCTAAAACGGATCGCAAAAGACGAATCTGGTGCGACCGCCGTTGAATACGGTCTGATTGTATCCTTGATTGTAATTGCCTCGATCGGAGCATTCGATTCCGTTGCCAACGAGAATAACGGGCTTTGGGGCAGAGTTACAAGCAAGGTTGGGGCCGTGTTGGGGAACTAAATGGCAAAGCTGCAAGGCTTAGTAATTTATCAACTTGTCACGACTAACACATGAGACGCCTAATCTGAAAGGATTGGGTTTTGGGTACCGAAGACTGAACCAGGAGACTACAAATGAAATTTTTCAAAAATCTGCTCGCTGACGAACAAGGCGCGACTGCAATTGAGTATGGCCTTATCGCCGCTCTGATCGCTGTTGCTGCTATCTCTGCAATGCAGGGCCTCGGCACACAGCTGAGCAACACATTCACCGAAGTTTCGACCAAAATGGCGAACTAAGGTCAAAGAATTTCTCTTTGAAAAGAAAGGCGGCAAGGTCACCCTTGCCGCCTTTTTTGTATCTGCTGGTTGTCTGTGCAGCGCTGCGTTACCGGAAATGCCAGCGTACGTCTGAGCGCCTGCGACTTGGGGAAGGAAAGCCTATCCCTTATCTCGCTTTGACCACGATCTTAACCTTGTCGCCAGCGCGCAAAGTGTCATTTGCCCCAAGCGCATTGAGGACCCGGAACCGCTCGACCTTGCCATTGTCATATGCCATCCGGTTCGATAGCGACTGGATCGTATCGCCCCTTCTTACGGTCACCACATCAATCCGTCTTGGGACGATTGCGTTTGCTTCGCTCTGGGTGATGCGGCGCATTGAATTGAACATCGGCGTGAAAGTAGCCGACCGCCCTGCCTGGCTTATTGTAACAAAGTGAAACGCACGATTGTTTGAAAACTCGTAAGCATAAACCACGACATCGACCTCGCCATTACCGCTATTTACGCGCGCCGAGCCGGTCGCAGCTTGCAGTCCATTAATCCGGGTCCGCTGTACGCTGGCCGGGGCCAATTTTTGCTGCTCGCCGCCCAATGCCGTGAACACATTTCGTACATACATATCGAGATTGCCATTATACGGCCCAGTACTCATCTGCGCTTTGCCGCTTTGACCATTGATCGACACGGCGCGGGTTCCGTTCACCATGTAGAAACCACGCGGCGCAGTGAACGCCAACCGGAATTCCGGATGAATGAACTGGCTGCCTTCGATCACACCCTGTTTCGGATCATCACCATACAGCATCCCGTCGATACGGGTTAGGAACGTATCGCGATTGGTTGTACCTGTGACTTGGCCTGCTTTGGCCGCCGCTGTTCGAACACGGCTTGCCGGATCCGGGTGAGTCGATGCCCATTCCGGGACCGTAGCGTTGTTTCTGCCAGCCAAACGTGCATCCAGAGAGTTCTGTGCCGCCAGGCTCGCCAGCACCGTACTCATCGCGCGCGGATCGTAACCAGCCTTGGTCAGATACTCGATCCCGAGGTCATCAGCCTGCAATTCTTGCTTTCGCGAGAAACGCAGGGTCAATAATTGGGAGCCCTGCAAAAAGCCGCGTGAGAGCGTGTTGCCGACTTGGCTATCCCCCAGCACAGCACCGCTAAGCACCGCCCCGAGCACACCGATAATCTGGTTTTGCTGCGCCGCGGATTGGCGGCGTTGTGAATGACGTGCGGCGACGTGGCCCACTTCGTGGCCCAACACGCCCGCCAGCTCCGCCTCATTGTTCATCAGCGCAACCAGCTGCCGCGTCGAATATATATAGCCGCCAGGTACTGCGAATGCGTTGTTGACCGGGCTGTTGAGTAGCGAAACGGTAAAGGAACTGCGCGCATTGCCGAGGCCCGATTGCACAGCGATGTTCTTCCCGATCGATTCGATATATGCGGCCTGAGGGCCCTGATAGGTGCCGCCAAATTCCTCCAACAATTGCGGGTGGAACTTGGCGCCTTGCGATGCCTCTTGCTGGGTGATGGGCGCCGATGAATCGGGGATGGAACCGCCCATACAGCCAGTGAGCCCAAGGCTCAGAGTTGCGGTTGATGCTAGAGCGAGCTTCTTCAAGCGGGGCATACAGGTTTCCTCCATAAATCCTACGCACACTTCACGGTTGTCAGTGAGCACATTTAGCAAACCGTTGATGCTGAAGGAAGTTCCCTAGCTTACAGCCTGCTTTTAGTGCACGCCGAGTTGGAGAAAGCGTTCTTCCCGCATTCTTCGGATATCTTCCGAAGACATTTTTGCTAACGTGTCCAACTCCTGCCCGATCGCTTTACCGAGCGTCTTGGAAGCGCTCTCAGGATCGCGATGTGCACCGCCGACCGGCTCTTTCACGATACGGTCGATCACACCAAGCTTCTTGAGATGCTGCGCGGTGATTTTCATCGCTTCGGCGGCATCGGGCGCTTTTTCGGCGGTGCGCCACAGGATCGAAGCGCATCCCTCGGGCGAGATCACCGAGTACACCGCATGTTCAAACATCAAAACCCGCTCGGCACTCGCCAACGCAACTGCTCCGCCAGAGCCGCCCTCGCCAACGATCGTTGCAACCATCGGTGTTGGCAGCGCGAGACAGGCTTCTGTGGAGCGCGCAATAGCTTCGGCTTGCCCGCGTTCTTCGGCTTCAATTCCCGGGAAAGCGCCTGAAGTATCAACCAGCGTGACAACGGGCAGACCGAAGCGCCCGGCGAGTTCCATCAGACGGATTGCCTTGCGATAGCCTTCAGGCTTGCCCATGCCAAAATTGTGAAGAATCCGGCTTTCGGTATCGTGGCCCTTCTCATGGCCGATCAGAACGACCCGCCGGCCATCAAGCCGCGCAAAGCCTCCTAAGATGGCTTCGTCATCGCCATAGGTGCGATCCCCGCCGAGCGGCATAAAATCATCGAAAATATGCTCCACGAAATCGCGGAAATGCGGGCGCGAAGGATGACGGGCGACCTGCGCTTTCTGCCAAGGCGTCAGCGAGGAGTAGGTACTGGCCAGCAGATCAGCGCTTTTGACCTCAAGCCGCTCCAGTTCTTTGGTGATATCGACATCGTCACCCTCTGCCGCGCTGCGCAATTCCGCAATACGGGCTTCGAGTTGGGCGACCGGTTTCTCGAATTCGAGGTAGGAAATCATTGCGCTGCGCTAGTCCTATGTTGCGTTTGGGGCAAGGGCCTGTGTACCCAATTACCAACCGGTTACCGATGTGCTTTGGCCAAAGGATGGCGCTCGTTGACCAGCGCCACTAGCCGCGCGCTATCGACGTGGGTATAGATTTGCGTGGTTGCAATGTCAGCATGGCCCAGCAGTGTCTGCAAAACACGCAGATCCGCCCCGCCCTCCAAAAGATGTGTCGCAAACGCATGGCGCAGAACGTGCGGGCTGACTTTCTCCGCAGGGATATCGGCACGAACCGCTATCTCTTTGAGCAATTGATACAATCTTATCCGGGTCAAATGCTTCCCGCGAGAGGGAAACAGAAACTTCGGTGCATCCGGGCGCACCGCCAGCCATCGCAACATCGCTTCCTTCGCCCGCCTGCTGACCGGGACCATACGTGCCACACCGCCTTTACCTGTAACGGTAAGGAACGGCGCATCACGCGGCACTGCCGATAGCGGGAGTGACACCAGCTCTGTCGCGCGTAGGCCTGAACCGTAGAGCAATTCCAATAGGGTGAGCATGCGTACCGCAGCAGGCTTCCCCGATTGCGCCTCCAATTCCGCGCGATCAAACAGAGCAGCTACCTGTTCATGCGTGAGGATTTTTGGCAGTGGCCTGCGCGTTGCCGGGCGCGGAAGTGCAGAGCTGGGATCGTCCACCCGCACACCCTCATCGATCAAAAATCCGTAAAACTGGCGGAGAGTCGAGGATTTACGTGCGAGAGAAGATGGCGCGAGATCACACCAAGCAGCGCCTAGCTTGCTCAGTTGGACTGTCGTCGCTTCGGTCAAATCTCCGATAATATCGGACGCGCCTTCCAAATCCCGGCGATAGGCAGAGATTGTATTCGCCGCAGCGCCACGCTCGGCCGCGAGCATCGCCAAGAAATCGTCAATTGCGCCGGGCATAGCGCAGTTCGTAAATTGCCGGGCCAGCGGTCACCCTCGTGCGACTGCCTCGACGGCAATCATCCGTGCTTCGGCTGACAGGCCAACGCGGTTTAGTGCGGACACGATATGATACAGATGATTGGGCGTCATCTGATCCCAACTGACACCTTGCATCCCGACACCAGCAAGATAAGCGACCAACGCAGGATTCCTTACCGAAGCCGCTTTCGAAATAAGCTGAGACCACTTTGATCCGGTCCCCAAGCGAACGCCGAGTCCACTCTCATATTCCTCGGTCGTAGCGCCATCGATTCGTGACAAACCGGCCAAACCGGCCACCAAGAATTGCGATTTGCGCCGATCCGCGCTCTCGTCCGAATCTACGAAAATATCCAACGGCCCGGATGTCACGGGATTTTGCCGCGTTGGTTGTGCCAGCGCGAGCAATGCCCACGCTTCACTGCCCTGCGGCGCGAATGGCGCCCAGGTGAGTGCATCGGCATCTAGGCCAGCGGTCAGCATCGATGCGATCAGATCTGCCGCATCATCTGCCAGTTCTTCGCTCGGTGTCATCCGCGCCGCGGCGTAGGCGGTTAGAACCATGCGCCCATAGTCGCGATCTTCGCCGCCCCATACATCGCGGATTGCCGCCATGCGCGCAACCGGATCGCTCGCAACATAGGCCTCTCGCAGACGCGCTGCCGTCAGCGAGGGTTCGCCAAGATCGCCGGATTGCGCGAATGCTTGGCTGTACAAATCGACCACAGCGCCCGACGACAATATGCCTTGCCGCGCGGCATCGACTGCACCGGTCATGCGTTGTGATAGCGGCAGCATCGGTGCGGTGGCGGCAATCTTACGATAATAAGGGCCAGCATCGCTCAATAGATTATCGGGAATCTCGGCGCCGACAGCTGTTGCCAGGGAATAGCGCCACGGTGTCAGTTGATCGACACCCTCCCACTCTAGGCTGATCGCACGCCGGCCACGGCCGGCAGCACCTGCATATCGCTGTGCCAACAGCACATCAATCTCCGGCGCGATCTTGTCGCGAAACGCGCGGTTGAGATTGGATTGTGATCGCGCGCCCTGCCCTGCGAAGGCATAGCAAATCGACCGGAGCATTTCCCACTGCGGATCCTCACGCCCGCCGCCTTTGAGCTGGACCGCAGGACAAGCGCCGACAATATCCGCCGTGCCGATATAGGCTTCCACAGCGCCATCGACCAATCCGTCGGTCCAATTGCCTGTGTCAACATCTTGCGCCAATGCGCGCGCAGTTTTGAACTCACCCAATTGATTAAGCGCCTGCACACGAAGCGCCGCGAACTCGGTCGGATTCATTCCAACAGGTGCAGTCAACCGGCTCGCCAAGGCACGGCGCAACATAATGTGGCCCCAGCGCGAAACCATTGGCCCGCGAATACCGCCAAGCGAAGCACGAACAAGTGAAGCAGGTTGTTTCGCCAAGGATGCGATCGGCAGGCCGCCTTCGTCCGGTGATAGAAGCCCGACCTGCGACATTGCGCGGCGAGCAGCAGCGGGAATATCGAATTTCGGCTTCAGGCCGAGCAATTCATCCAGCTCATCGGGATCAAGATTTTCCAGTTCTTCGATAGAAGGTAAACCGCCCGGCAAGGACGCTGGAGCGCCTGGTACAGCACCTATATTTGGCAGCGGTTGAATGACCGGCGTACTGCCACTGCCCGGCGCAGGCTGCGGTGTGTCGGCGGGCGCTGCTGTTGGCCGTGATGCAGGCCGCGTCGTCGCCTGCGGCGCAGGTGTTGGCGCAGGCGCAGGCGCAGGATCATCAAAACCCGGCGGTAGCAAAGACTCCGGAGCGTCTTGAGCCGTCACCAATGTCGAGCACAATGCCAAAGCAGCACCGCCCATCAGCAGGTAAGTCTTCACCCGGCCCGTCATTGCGCACTCTCCGGCATTTCAATCGGCTGTACGATAGGACGCAGCGGCTCCTCACCGCCGTGGAACCACGCAATACCCAACACCGCAATCACACCCGCAATAACCATCAAGCCTATTCGCTTCCCAAGCCGTTTTCTATCAATTGGCCGCTTTTCGGACATAAGCAAACTTTACGCGCCTCTAAAGAACCCATGTTGCGCCTCGCCTAGCCCATCTATAGGCGATGCGGCAATGCGCGATGACACCCCTGCCCCCAAAGATATCGGCCTTGATAGCGCCGCGCTGCAGGCGATTGCGCGCAGGATCGAGCAGCCGATCGTTTTGATTGGGCTAATGGGAACGGGTAAATCGACAGTCGGACGCAAGCTGGCATCCATGCTGGGCAAGGACTTCGTCGACGCAGATCATGCGATCGAAGACGCGGCGCAGCTGACCATCGCAGAGATTTTCGAACAATATGGTGAGGACTATTTCCGCGATGGCGAACGGCGAGTCATCGCGCGGCTTATGGATGAGCATGACGGCGTGATCGCCACCGGCGGCGGCGCTTTCGTCAATGACGAGACCCGCGCTCTAATCCTCGACAGAGCCATCTCGGTCTGGATTGATTGTGATATCGATGTCCTGGTCGAGCGGACAAGTCGCAAGGATACCCGCCCGCTGCTGCGCAATGGTAATCCGCATGAAATCCTGACGCGGCTTCATAAAGAGCGAGAACCGTTTTATTCGCAAGCGCCAATCCGCGTGGGCAGCGAAAATGGTCCGCATCACGAAACCGCAATAGCAATTATCGAGGCGATAGACCGATGGCTGTAATTCCCGTCCACTTGGCCGGTCGGTCTTATGACGTGCACGTTGGCGCGGCACTGCTCGATCAGGCGGCCACCCTGGCAAAAGGCTTGATGCGCAAGGTAGTGGTACCCGTCGTTGCAGACCGGAATGCTCACCAGCATCATGGCGCGCGACTGGAGGCATCGCTTAACGCAGCGGGGCATCAGGCTGCATGGTACTTTGTCGAATCCGGTGAAGGATCGAAGAGTTGGGACGAGCTTCAAAAACTGACAGGCTGGCTGCTCGCACAAGGCGTAGAACGCGGCGATCATGTGTTTGCGCTGGGCGGCGGTGTTGTCGGGGACCTTACAGGTTTTGCCTGCGCGATCCTGAAGCGCGGGTGCGGTTTTGTACAACTGCCAACGACGTTACTGGCGCAAGTAGATTCATCGGTCGGCGGGAAAACCGCAATCAATACCGATGCGGGAAAGAATCTGATTGGTGCATTCCATCAGCCTTCACTGGTGCTGGCGGACACCGATACACTGAAAACCTTGCCCGCTCGCGAGATGCGCGCAGGTTACGCCGAGGTTATCAAATACGGCATACTTGGCGACTTTGATTTCTTCGAATGGTGCGAAGCCAACGGCGGCAATGTCGTGTCGCATGATGCTGACAAAGTTGAGGAAGCTGTTGCCCGAAGCGTCGCAGCCAAAGCGCGGATCGTGGCGGAGGACGAGCGCGAAACAACAGGCGTTCGCGCCCTGCTCAATCTGGGCCACACATTCGGTCACGCGCTGGAAGCCGAGACCGGTTATTCCAATGCCTTACTGCATGGCGAAGGCGTTGCCCTTGGGATGGTTTTGGCGGCGCGTTACTCCGCGCGGCGCGGTTTGCTTTCCGGCCAGGATGCAGAGCGAGCTTGCAACGCAATAGCGGCATCAGGTTTACCGAGTGAAATCGCAAGCCTCAAACTCACTTGTGATGGCGCAAAACTGGTCGACCATATGCGGCACGACAAGAAGATGGATGCAGGCACTTTGCCGTTCATTTTGCTGCGCAGCATTGGCGCAGCATTTTTGGATCACGAAGTGTCACTGGATGATGTCGCGGCCTTTATGGACGAACAGCTTAAAGCCAATTGACGCGGACGCTGGCGCAGTGAATGCTACGCCGCATGACACGCTATATCGACCTCTCGATCCCGATCACCAATAATGTGATCTCCGACCCGCCGGTCATGCGTCCGCAAATCGAATATGTGACGCATGAAACCAGCTGGGAACAGATCGCTATGTTTTTCCCGGGCCTGACGAAAGAGGACCTGCCCGATGGCGAAGGCTGGGCGGTCGAGATGCTGCAGTTGTCCACGCATAACGGCACGCATATGGATGCGCCGTGGCATTACCATTCGACCACTGACAGCGGCGCACGCAAAGCACCGAGCATCGACGAGGCACCCTTGGACCGGTTCCTGCGGCCTGGAGTGCGCCTCAACTTTTCACACATGGAGCACGGTCATGTAGTGGGTGCGGCAGAAGTTGAAGCGGAACTCGCGCGGATCGGTTACGCGCTACAACCGCTAGACATCGTATTGGTCCAATCGGGCGCGATATACGGCACCGAAAACTTCACCGACCAAGGTGTCGGACTGGGCCGAGAGGCTACACTCTATCTTACCCAACGCGGTATCGAAGTTGTCGGGACCGATGCATGGAGCTGGGATGCACCGTTCAGTCACACCGCGCGGCGATGGGCCGAAACCGGCGATCCGAAGATCATCTGGGAGGGCCACAAAGCAGGCCGGATCAATCCCTATTACCAGATCGAAAAACTGACAAACTTGGACGCCCTGCCCGATCACGGATTTACCGTCAGCTGTTTCCCGGTAAAAATCGAAAACGCCAGTGCAGGCTGGATCAGAGCGGTCGCGATGGTGGAGGATTAGAACAAGCGCGAGCCGTTGGGCACGTTCACGTCAGGCGCAAACATAACGACTTCGCCCGCGCTATCAGCGAAACCGAGCGTCAATACTTCTGACATAGCCGGGCCGATCTGGCGGGCAGGAAAGTTGACCACAGCCGCGACTTGGCGGCCGGGCAATTCATCAATCGGATAATTTGTGACGATCTGCGCGCAACTCTTCTTCACGCCAATGGCCTCGCCAAAGTCGATCTGCAGTTTGTACGCCGGATTGCGTGCTTCGGGAAATTCCTCGGCCGCGACGATGGTGCCAATACGGATGTCGACTTTCAGAAAATCGTCGAAAGTGATCTCGTCCGACGCTGGCGCATCCTCGCTATGCGTAATATGCATTTAGACAGCCTTGTCGATGTCCGGACTTTTGCGGTCAGCTAGAACGGCGACATTCGCATGATCCACCAGCGTCGCAATTTTCGCCTCCGGCATGTCCGCTGTCATCAAATCATGTTCGGCGAAAATCGCCTCGACCTCTGCGCGCTTTTCCAAAAGCATATGTGCGATACCGGGCGCTAGACTGTCACCCTCTCCGATTTGCCCAAGCATTGCGGCCAGATCGCTGATCGTCGCTTCTGCAGGATTTTTGAAGAAATGCCCCTTCTTATCGAAATAGCCAACGCCCTTTTGTGCCATCGTCGCCTCCTGTGACCGCATGGGTCGATCGAGTAGCGACAGAGTGCCATCGCAGGCCGGAAACGCCATGTCCGCCCTAGCGCAAATCGGTGGAAAAGGCTGAAACTTGAAACTAAGTTTCGCAGCAGTGCAATTTTTGCGCAGTTACTCTAGCTCAAGTATAATGGCGTCCACTGCTAAACTTTCACCCTGCTCAGCATTGATCTTGGCAATTGTGCCTGCTTTTTCAGCCCGAAGGATGTTCTCCATCTTCATCGCCTCTACCGTCGCAAGCGGTTGACCGGGCTGGACTTCCTCGCCCTCATCCACATGCAATTTCACCAGCAGACCCGGCATCGGGCAGATCAGGAATTTGCTGAGATCGGGCGGGATCTTCTCAATCATATGGTCCGCCAGCGGGGCGACATGCGCGGGCAAAATCCGTAACGAATGCTTTGCACCACGCGCAGTAATGTCATAGCCCGTGCGCGTCTTGGCGAGCTGTACGGTCAGATCATCGCCGGCTAATTCGAGATG
Organism: Pontixanthobacter aestiaquae; assembly: GCF_009827455.1. Lineage (NCBI taxonomy): Bacteria > Pseudomonadati > Pseudomonadota > Alphaproteobacteria > Sphingomonadales > Erythrobacteraceae > Pontixanthobacter > Pontixanthobacter aestiaquae. The sequence goes on along the minus strand of NZ_WTYZ01000001.1, from coordinate 1,749,479 downwards.
GATCATCCTGTCGCCCGGAGTGTATTCCATATCAATCGCGATTGCTTCGCCATCGACAGTGATGTCCTCCTCACCAAGCGAGACATCGTAGTCACTGTCACCGATCCGAACCGACCAATCGCCGGTCGGATAAGTCGGCCCATCAAGCTGCTGATTGATCCGGCGGGCACGGTCCGCATCAATCGTCGCGAGAACGCCGCCGATTGCAGCGAGCCCGCGCTTTAATTCGTCAAACGTCGCCGCACCCTCAAAGCCATCGGGATATTCCTCTGCGATAAAGCCGGTCGTCAACTCGCCCGAGCGGAAACGGTCATGCTGCATGATCGCGCTGAGGAAATCGACATTGTGCCCAAGCCCTTCGATCCGGAAGGCATCCAGCGCCTGAATTTGCAAATCCGCCGCCTCATCGCGCGTTTCACCCCAAGTGATAAGCTTAGCGATCATCGGATCGTAGAACATCGACACTTCGCCGCCTTCATAGACGCCGTCATCCACGCGCACACCGTCCACCCCGCGCCGCCCGTTTTCTGCGCCATCATCAGCCCATGGCTCAGCCGGTGGTTGATAGTGCACCAGACGCCCGGTTGATGGCAGGAAGCCGCGATACGGGTCTTCCGCATAGACGCGGTTTTCAATCGCCCAGCCATCGATTTTCACATCGTCCTGAGTCATTTCCAGCTTCTCGCCCGCGGCAACGCGGATCATCTGCTCAACCAAATCGACGCCAGTGATCGCTTCAGTGACAGGATGCTCGACCTGCAAACGCGTATTCATTTCGAGGAAGTAGAAACTCTCGCCGCTTGGATCAGCACCGCTGACGATCAGTTCCACTGTGCCTGCACTATGGTAGTTCACCGCTTGAGATAGCGCGACACATTGCTCGCCCATCGCTTTACGCATTTTGGGTGTCACGAAAGGCGAAGGAGCTTCCTCCACCACTTTCTGGTGACGGCGTTGAATGCTGCATTCGCGCTCGTTCAGATAGATAATGTTGCCGTGCTTATCGCCGAGTATCTGAATCTCGATATGGCGTGGATTCTCGATGAACTTCTCGATGAACACACGATCATCGCCAAAGCTGTTTAGTCCCTCACGCTTGGTCGCTTCGAAGCCCTCACGAACATCCTTTTCGCTATAAGCAAGCCGCATCCCTTTACCGCCGCCGCCAGCGCTGGCTTTCATCATCACGGGATAGCCGATTTCCTCGGAAATCTTCACCGCATGGTCGGTATCGTCAATCTCGCCAACGAAACCCGGAACGACGTTCACACCCGCTTCCAGTGCCAGCTTCTTGGACTCGATTTTATCGCCCATCGCCGCAATCGCATTCACCGGTGGGCCAATAAACTCGATGCCCTCTTTGGCCAGTGCTTCGGCAAAGCTGGTCCGCTCTGACAGGAAGCCATAACCGGGATGTACAGCCTCGGCGCCGGTCTGCTTGCATGCCGCGATAATCTTGTCGGCAATCAAATAGCTTTCGGCTGCCGGTGGCGGCCCGATATGGACCGCCTCATCCGCCATTTTTACAAATGGGGCGCGCGCATCGGCATCCGAATACACCGCAACGGTCGCAATCCCCATTCGGCGTGCGGTCTTCATAACACGGCAAGCGATTTCACCGCGGTTCGCAATCAGGATTTTCTTGAACATTAAAGTCCCTATTGTTCGATCAGGAATTGAAGCTGTTGTGTCCGGTCTTTGGTCAATTTCGTCTTGCATGTCGAGACCAGCAACGGCTCTAGCGAACCGCCACGGGCATAATATCCCTCGCTGCGGCAATGCGCATCGCGGAAAGCGATCCATGCCCGCTGCGCATCGAGTGCGGCCCGGAAGAAACCAGGCTTGCCATCCTCACCATTTCCGTGGCCGTCCATCCATTGCATATCGCGCTCTTTCAAGATGGCAGAGGTTTTGGCCCATTGTGCATTGAGTTCAGCATCAGCCGCCAAGTAATCCTGATGCGCGCACCAGTTTATTTCCTGCTGCGCCATCGGATCATCACAGTTCCAATCAGGATTTGGCGGAGCAGCGCCAGCGAGAATGGCCAGCAGGGCAGATATCATCATCGTCAGTTCCTCGATTGCTTCGCAGCATAGCCGATTAAATACGAAGCGTAATGGGGAGCTCCGCGGCGGTCTCCTTCACCTTGCAACAGATCCTGCATCGCGTGGGAAAGCAACGCCACATTTTCACGCGAAAGATCGCTCAGCGGAGCGACGTAAACACCAATCGTGAACAGGATGGTTCCGGTCTCGGGCAAGCGCCGCAGCGTTTGCCTTTCGCTGCGGACGAAGAGAGTTTCACCCGCATTCCCAGCGGTCACGTGGCGATACGCGACTGCAGCCGGCTCGTCGGCGATCCACCTTAATTCGGGAATTGGTGCGATAAACCAATTGCAGCGGCCAAAAATCTTGCCAGGCTTCAGCTTCGTCATGAAGTGATCAACGCCGCTCGCGAGCTGCTCGGCATAGCCTTGGATCGGTTCATGCATCGCAGTGAGCGGCAGGCCCATCTTTTCCTTGGGGTGCCAGTCGGTTGGATAGGCAACAGCAGTACCGATCAAACGATAGAAATCCTCATCGGCGAATTTTTTGAGCAAGCACATATCTTCGTGATGCGCCTTGGCTGCATCCAACAGGCCGCCTTCGACGCCGAGCATCGCGGCCAGCTCTCTTCCGGGCTCGTCCGTGTATCGAGTGTGCTGAACGCCATAAGGATCCGCAGCGAAGGCAGCCGCGCGCGCCGCCAAGTCGGGATCCGGCTGCAGCCATTCTTCCTCCGACAAGGAGCAAAGCCCCATGCGAAGCTGCCCGCCTCCCCGCGCCTTGGGGAGGAGTTCATCAACAGAGAAGCCTAAACTAACCAATCAGATTTTCGTCAAGGCCTGTTCCAGATCAGCGATGATGTCGTCAACATGCTCGATCCCCACAGATAAGCGGACAACATCCGGGCCGGCGCCCGCACTCACCAGCTCCGCTTCACTCAACTGACTGTGCGTTGTCGAAGCCGGATGGATGATGAGCGAACGTGTGTCACCGATATTCGCCAAGTGGCTGAACAGATCGACACTGGAAACCAGCTTCACACCTGCATCATATCCGCCTTTCAATCCGAAAGTGAACACTGCGCCTGCTCGGCCACCGAGATATTTGTTCGCGAGTGCATTATAAGGACTATCGGGCAATCCCGCGTAACCGACCCATGCAACCTTCTCATGCTCCTGCAACCATGTGGCAACCGCCAGCGCATTGCTGCAATGCCGTTCCATCCGCAGAGCCAATGTCTCCATGCCGGTCAGCGTCAGAAACGCATTCATCGGTGCCATAGCCGGGCCGAGGTCCCTTAAGGCCAGAACGCGGCAAGCGATGATGAACGCCATCTCACCCACAGCATCGCTGAGAACCGCGCCGTGATAGGATGCGTTGGGTTGGCTCATTTCGGGGAACTTGTCGCTGGCGGTCCAATCGAATTTGCCGGAATCAATTATCACTCCGCCAACCGAGTTTCCGTGACCATTCAGGAATTTGGTGGTCGATTCCACCACGATATCCGCGCCATATTCAATCGGACGACATAAGATCGGGCTGGCCATAGTGTTGTCCACTACCAGCGGAACGCCTGCATTATGGGCCACTTTCGCAAGGGCCTCGATATCCTGCACAACGCCTCCCGGATTCGCGAGGCTTTCGATAAATACCGCGCGTGTCTTGTCGGTAATCGCTGCGGCTACATTGGCAGGATCGTCAGCGTCCACAAAGTTCGTATGCCAACCCATTTTCTTGAAACTGTGCGCCAGCTGGTTGAGCGAGCCGCCATAAAGCTTCTTCGCCGCAACAATCTCGCAGCCCGGCTCCATAAGTGTGTGGAACACAATTAACTGCGCGGCATGGCCCGATGCAACTGCCAGCGCGCCTATTCCGCCTTCCATGGCCGCGATCTTGCCTTCGAGCGCCGCATTGGTCGGGTTCATGATGCGGGTGTAGATGTTCCCGAACTCTTCAAGATTGAACAGCCGCGATGCATGGTCAACATCGTCAAACACATAGGATGATGTCTGATAGATCGGCGTAACCCGCGCGTTGGTTGTGGGGTCGGGCTCACAACCGGCATGGATGGCTAGCGTTTCAATCTTTTGGTCGGTCATGGTTCGGAGGCTCCCGCGATTTTGATTTGACCGGAAGCTACAGCGCTGCCCGCATTTGCGCCACGCCTATCGTCGCACCAGCTTGGTAGAATTTCCATAACTGACCCAAGTCACTTTGGCGCAGTTGCAAAACGCGTTACTTCGCGGGCTCGGCCAGCCGCATACTCGCCGCCTGACCGCCGCAAGCCCGCACCTCTTTTCTCAGAGGCTCCTCACCCTGAAGCGCAGTCATCCCGAGCCGTTCGAACAGAGCCGCATCGGTATCATCGCCCGCATTGGGAGCAGTCAACAATTTGTCGCCTGTGAAGATCGAGTTCGCACCTGCCAGAAAGCACAAGGCCTGCGTTGCATCGCTCATGCTTTCACGGCCCGCCGAAAGGCGTACCATGCTCATTGGCATGGTGATCCGGGCGACCGCAACGGTGCGAACAAATTCGATATCGTCAATTTTCGCCAGCGGCGTGTCATGCAGCATATCGCCGAGCACTGTGCCCTTGACCGGCACCAGCGCATTCACGGGAACGCTCTCCGGATGCGCCTCAAGAGTAGCCAGAGTATGGACAAAGCCAACGCGATCCTCGCGCGTTTCACCCATGCCTACGATCCCGCCGCTGCAAACATTGATGCCCGACTTGCGCACGTGATCGAGCGTTTCGATCCGCTCTTCAAATTTGCGCGTGCTGATCACACGCTCGTAATATTCAGGGCTGCTGTCGATATTATGGTTGTAATAATCGAGCCCCGCTTCGGCGAGCATACTCGCCTGTTTTGGCGAGAGCATACCCAACGTCATGCAGGTTTCGAGGCCCATCTCGCGCACGCCTTTCACGATCTCGACAATCGCGGGCATGTCGCGATCTTTGGGGTTACGCCACGCCGCGCCCATGCAGAAGCGCTGGCTGCCATGATCCTTTGCCTGCGCCGCCGATTGCAGCACCGCCTGCACATCCATCAGCTTGGTCGCCTCGACGCCGCTATCCGCCTTCACCGACTGCGAGCAATAGCCGCAATCCTCAGGACAACCGCCGGTCTTGATCGAGAGGAGCGTGCAAAGCTGCACCTGATCCGGCGGGTGGTTCTCGCGGTGGACCGAAGCCCCTTGGAAAAGCAGTTCGGTGAAGGGAAGGTTGAAGAGGGTCGCGATTTCGTCGCGGGTCCAGTCAGTGCGGATTTGGGTCATTCGTATTAACGCTCCGTAGCTTCACAGATATTCAGGCCGCTCCTTGCGGGCCTGCAATTCAAACCACACTCATAGTCACCCGCTACTGGCTTACCATCTACTACGATTCTGGAAATCTCAAGTTGAGCCAAAGCTGCGTCTCTGCATTGCTCAAGAGTGTCAAATTCTCCAATGGGAATATCAACGAGCAGATTCGAGCCACTCGGGTATACCCAACCTTCCCAAACATCGGGCTCGGAGCATCCGAATAGCGAAAGCGCCAATGCCAAACTGGCAAGCCGCTTCACTCCGCCGCCTCGTCCAACTCCTCACCCGCAGGCGGCATATTGTGGCCCAGCAGGCGCAGCATGTCGGCACCACATTCGACCACGTTGCTGCCGGGACCGTAGATGCCCTGCACCCCTGCCTCGCGAAGAAAGTCATAGTCTTGCGGCGGGATCACCCCGCCCGCGACGACTTTGATATCGCCGCGGCCTGCGCCTTTGAGCAAGTCGATCAGTTCGGGGATCAGCGTCTTGTGCCCCGCCGCGAGCGAGCTTGCGCCGATCGCGTCGACTTCATTCTCGATAGCCATTTTCATTGTCTCATCGGGGGTCTGGAACAGCGGTCCGGAGACAACTTCAAACCCCATATCGGTGAAAGCGCTCGCGATCACATTCGCGCCGCGATCGTGGCCATCCTGCCCCATTTTCGCCACCATGATCTTTGGTTTGCGGCCAAGGCGTTTCTCGACCGATTGCACGCCTTCCAGAACCTGCGCCCAGCGTTTGTCGAATTCATAGGCTGTTTTGTAGACGCCCTTCACCGGCTTCGGCGTGGTGTCGTATCGGCCGAACACGTCCTCCATTGCCTTCGATATCTCGCCGAGGGAAGCGCGTTGCCGCGCGGCCTCCACCGCTAACGCCAACAGATTGCCATCACCCTTTGCACCTTCGGTGAGCGCCGCGAGCGCCGCCTGACACGCTGCCTCGTCACGGCCCTCACGGTTCTTCTTCAGCCGCGTGATCTGACCTTCGCGAACCTTGTGATTATCGACTTCGAGCGTTTCAAGATGGTCTTCTGTTTCACGGCGGTATTTGTTGACGCCGATGATGACGTCCTCGCCTTTATCGACGCGCGTTTGCTTGGCGGCGGCCGCTTGTTCGATCCGCTGTTTGGGCATTCCGCTATCGACCGCTTTGGTCATTCCGCCAAGGCTATCGACTTCGGCCATCAGCACTTCGGCTTCCTCGACCAGTTTCGCAGTCAGCGCCTCAATATAATAGCTGCCGCCGAGCGGATCGACGACATTGGTGATGCCGGTTTCTTCCTGCAGAACCAATTGCGTGTTACGCGCGATACGGGCGCTGAAATCGGTCGGCAGCGCAATGGCTTCATCGAGCGCGTTGGTGTGGAGCGACTGTGTACCGCCAAGCGTTGCCGCCATTGCCTCTACCGTGGTCCGGATGACGTTGTTGTACGGGTCTTGCTCCTGAAGGCTCACACCTGACGTCTGGCAGTGCGTCCGCAGCATCTTGGAGCGCTCGGATTGCGCGCCCAGATCGTCCATAACTTTGTACCACAGGGTCCGCGCAGCGCGCAGTTTGGCGATCTCCATGAAGAAGTTCATGCCGATTCCGAAAAAGAAGCTCAGGCGCCCCGCAAAGGCATCGATATCGAGCCCGGTCGCCATCGCGCTTTTCACATATTCCTTGCCGTCGGCGATGGTGAAAGCGAGCTCTTGCACCGCCGTCGCGCCGGCCTCATGCATGTGATAGCCGCTGATCGAAATACTATTAAATCTCGGCATATTGGCCGAGGTATATCCGATAATGTCCGACACGATCCGCATGCTCGGCGCAGGTGGATAGATATAGGTATTACGGACCATAAATTCTTTGAGAATGTCGTTCTGGATCGTGCCGCTGAGTTGCTCGGTCGAAACGCCCTGCTCCTCGCCCGCTACGATATAGAACGCCAGCACCGGAATGACCGCGCCGTTCATGGTCATGCTGACCGACATCGTGTCGAGCGGGATCTGGTCGAACAGGATCTGCATATCCTCGACCGTATCAATCGCGACGCCCGCCATGCCGACATCGCCGACCACCCGCGGGTGATCGGAATCGTAACCGCGATGGGTGGCGAGGTCGAAAGCGACCGACAGGCCCTTCTGACCAGCCGCCAGATTGCGACGGTAGAATGCGTTCGATTCTTCTGCGGTTGAAAATCCCGCATACTGCCGGATCGTCCACGGACGGCCCGCATACATCGTCGCTTTCACCCCGCGCGTGAATGGAGCGAAACCTGGCAAGCCGGGATCGGCCGAATCGGCTTCGGTGTAGAGCGGCTTTACAGCGAATCCCTCGGGCATCTCGGTCGAGAGATCGCGGCCCTTGGACTCCTTGTCCGCGAGGTCATTCCAGTCGGAAACGGTCGGTTTGTCAGTCATAGGCTCCCAATACCCATTCGCCCTGAGCTTGTCGAAGGGTTGCACTTCACTTTCTGCGTATCGCTAGAAGAAAATGCAGCGCTTCGACAAGCTCAGCACAAACGGATTTTGAGGTGGTGGCTTACTTACCCTTAAATTCAGCCTTGCGTTTTTGCAGGAAGGCCATGCCGCCCTCCATCGCATCTGCACTCGCACCAGCAAGACGTTGTCCTTCGGCCTCATTCACGAACACTTCCGGCAATGTCCCGTCGAGTGCAATGTTGATGTTCTCTTTCATCGTACGGAGCGCAAGTGTCGGCCCGTTCGCAAGCTTTTCAGCCAAAGCGCGCGCTTCATCCATTAGCGCGTCCGGTTCAACAGCTTTATAAATCAAGCCCCATTCCTCGGCCTGCTCACTGCCGATTTTCTCGCCCAGCATCATCATCCGCGTTGCCCGAGCGCGGCCAATTGCGCGGACCAGCAGCCAAGTCGAGCCGCCATCGGGCACAAGCCCGATATTGACGAAGGCCTGCAGGAAATAAGCCGACTTGCTAGCGATGGTGAAGTCCGCTGCCAGTGCCAACGAGCAACCGACGCCCGCTGCAGGGCCATTGACCGCGCAGATCACCGGAACCGGTGCGCGCAGCACTTGGTTGATCGCCGGGTTATAGTGGTTTTGCAGCGCCTGATGGCTGCCACCTTTGGAATCACTGGAGCGTGCCGACAAATCCGCGCCCGAGCAAAAGCCCTTGCCCTCGCCGGTGATCAGCACCGCGCGCGCCCCATTCTCACCGGCATCCAGATCGTAGAAAGCGTTGCCAATCTCGTCCGCCATCGCCGGTGCCATCGCGTTGAGCCGCTCGGGACGGTTTAGCGTGATAATCATCAGCGGGCCTTCCCGCTCAACCTTGATATGCTCGTAACTCACGCGGCTCTCTCCCTGCGTAGGAATGGGGTTCGATTTGCGACGGACCTAGCGGCCAGCGGGGCGGATTAGCAAGTCCGCTACGGCGCGCTGCGTCCGCTTGATTAGTTCGACCAATGGGTGCCCTCTTCGGGCGTCTCCATGATCTCGGTCAGCTGGCCCATCATGTCCTTGGGATGCAGGAAGAAGATCGGCGTGCCATGCGCCCCGATCCGCGTTGGGCCAAGGATACGTTTACACTGCCCTTCAAACCATGTCCGCGCCTCCGCAATATCCTCAACCTCGAAGCACACGTGATGCTGACCGCCCAGCGGGTTATTGGCGAGGAATTTGGCGATCGGGCTGTCCGGGCCGAGCGGCTCGATCAGCTCGATCTGTGTGCCGTGCGTACCATTCTCGCCCGGTGTGTCGACAAAGCAGACCTTCACACCCTGCGCCTCAAGATCGAAGGGCGTGTGGAACGAAGTTGCGCCCATGACATCGCGGTAATAGCGGATCGATTCGTCGATGGACGGCGTTGCAACGCCGATATGATTGAGGCGACCTAGTTTCATCTACTCATTCCCATCGCCATCATCGCAGTAAAAATCTAAGCGCCGTTCCATGTAACCTGACTTTCCTGTTTCAGTCGAATCGGTTGTAGATCCGAGTAACTGTGCATCCCAATCAGTCGAATATTTGAATTCTGACAACCGTCCCTCATCAAGTGCTTTTGCTGCTTCCGGCCCATCGCACTCCAGAAAGGTCGAAAATACTGAATAATATTCATCGGCCCTGACGATATAGAGCGCGTCTCTGGTTTGCGTCCACATATCGATTGAAGGAAATGCCTTCAAAAATTTGCTCAAGCCCTCCGCTTGAAGGTGGTCATCGAAGCAATAAGCCAGCCAAAAATTCTGTTCTGGCAAATCTAGTTTTGAGAACGCCCCGCCGTGCGTTTGGAGCTTGACCGCGATATCTTCGCGATATTTGTGGGATGGATGCGGTCGGTTGACCGAGATACGCTCAGTAGGCAACTTCTTCGAAATTCGCCCTGAGCCATCACGTGGTCGAAAATCAGGCATCGTTATATCGGACTCGACTTTAGACGATCCTTCGCGCGAAATCTGCGCAAAAACTGGACGAAGCACAGCGAACACTACTGCGCATAACAGGACAATGAGACCACCGTATAAGAGTGTTTCTGCCATCACGTTAGCTCACAACGGTATATTATCATGCTTCTTCCACGGGTTCTCAAGCTGCTTGTTCCGCAGCTTGCGTAACCCCAACGCAATCCGCCTCCGCGTCGAGTGCGGGTAGATCACATTGTCGATATAGCCGCGCTGTGCCGCTACGAAGGGGTTGGCGAAGCGGTCTTCGTATTCCTTGGTCTTCTCGGCGATTTTGTCCGGGTCGTTGCGGTCCTGGCGGAAGATAATCTCCACTGCACCTTTCGCGCCCATCACCGCGATTTCGGCGGTTGGCCAGGCGTAGTTGAGGTCGCCGCGCAGATGCTTGGACGCCATCACATCATACGCGCCGCCGTAGGCTTTGCGGGTGATTACGGTGATCTTGGGCACGGTGGCCTCGGCATAGGCGAAAAGCAATTTCGCGCCGTGTTTGATGATGCCGTTATGCTCCTGCGCTGTGCCGGGCAGGAAGCCGGGGACATCGACGAAGGTCAGGATCGGAATTTCGAACGCATCGCAGAAGCGCACGAAGCGTGCGGCTTTCTTCGAGGCGTTGATATCAAGCACACCCGCAAGTACCATCGGCTGGTTCGCGACCACGCCCACAGTGCGGCCTTCGATCCGGCCAAAGCCGCACAATATGTTGCCCGCATGGGCTGGCTGGATTTCGAAGAAATCGCCCTCGTCCAGCGTTTTACGGATGACTTCGTGCATATCGTAAGGCTGGTTGGCATTGTCGGGGATCAGCGTGTCTAGGCTCGCTTCCTCACGGTCGAACGGATCGGCGGTGGGGCGCTCGGGCACTTCCTCCCGGTTCGACAGGGGCAGGTAGTCGAAGAAATCGCGCGTCGCGAGCAGCGTCTCGATGTCATTCTCGAACGCCAAATCGGCCACGCTAGTCTTGGTGGTGTGCGTTACCGCGCCGCCCAGTTCTTCCTGTGTCACGACTTCATTGGTCACGGTCTTAACCACGTCCGGTCCGGTGACGAACATGTAAGAACTGTCCTTCACCATAAAGATGAAGTCGGTCATCGCGGGCGAGTACACCGCACCGCCCGCGCACGGCCCCATGATCAGGCTGATTTGCGGGACAACCCCGCTGGCGAGCACATTGCGCTGGAACACATCGGCATAGCCGCCGAGGCTGGCCACGCCCTCCTGGATCCGCGCGCCGCCGCTGTCGTTGAGGCCGATGACAGGCGCGCCATTCTTCATGGCGGTTTCCATCACCTTGCAGATTTTCTCCGCATGGCGTTTGGACAGCGAGCCGCCGAACACGGTGAAGTCCTGGCTGTACACATAGACCAGCCGCCCGTTGATCGTGCCGCTGCCGGTGACCACGCCGTCGCCGGGTATCTTCTGCTCGGCCATGCCGAAATCGACGCAGTCATGTTCGACAAACATGTCGAGTTCTTCGAAGCTGCCTTCGTCGAGCAACACATCGAGCCTTTCGCGCGCGGTCAGCTTGCCCTTGCTATGCTGCGCATCGATCCGCTTCTGGCCGCCGCCCATCCGGGCGGCCTCACGGCGGCGTTCTAATTCGGCGATATTGGCTGACAAATGAAGTCCCCTGAAAACTAGAACAAATTGCCTAGCGAGTGCGCATGGCGAGCGTCAACAGACAGAGGCAAAGGGCGCGCTAAAATCGCAGCATAAATTTCCGCGCCGCGGCCGGTGATACAGAATGTATCCGCTTCAGAACCTTCACCATGCCGACATTGGCTTCGGGTTTGTCATTCTCTAGCGCGGACAAAATCTGCCGCGCGCACTCGTCGGCGGGCATCTTCTTGTTCTTGCGTCCAGCAGTCATCTGTGTGTCCACGACCGGCGGAAGCGCCTCGATGATATTGAAGTTCACGCCGCCCACCTGCGCGCGCAGCGCCTGCGTGTAACTGCGCAGAGCTGCCTTGGTCGCGCAATAGACGGGACTGCCCGCATTCGGCGCAATCGCCAGTCCGCTGGTGACATTGATGATCGCCGCCTCGGGCCGCTTGTGCAGACGCGGAAGCAGAGCCGTAATCAAACGGATCGGCGCATTGAGATTGGCGTAAATGCAATCATCCGCAGCATCCGGATCCGGCGTATGCTCGCGAAAATCATGATCGACGCCCTGCCCCGCATTGTTGATCAGAATATCGAGCTCGCGATCCCCCCAAACATCGAGCAGTGCATCGACACCGGCTGCGTGCGATAGGTCCGCCGCAACCGCAACGAAGCCGTCCTTGCGCATCGCCGCCAGACGCTGCTCATTGCGGCCAGTGACCACAACTACGGCACCTTTGGCTTTGAGTTGCCATGCCATTTCGCGGCCAATTCCGGCGCTTCCTCCGGTTAGGAGGACGATCTTCTCAGCAAGCTCCATCAGTTCGTTCCTTACTTCAGCAGCACCAGTTCTTCTGCCATCGACGGGTGGATCGCGACTGTAGCATCGAAGTCTGCTTTCGTAAGACCCGCTTTCACGGCCACGGCAAACCCTTGCATAATTTCGGCAGATTCTGGGCCGATCATATGGATACCAACCACTTTGTCCGTCGCCGCATCGACAATCATCTTGTAGAGCCCGCGCTCGTTTCGGCCGGCGACAACATTCTTCATCGGGCGGAAGTCTGACTGGAACACTTTAATATTGCCCAGACTGTTGCGCGCTTCGCCTTCGGTCATACCAACCGCGGCGATTGGCGGGTGGCTGAACACTGCGCTGGGGATGTAGTCGTAGCTGACCGTTTTCGGATCGTCGTTGAACACAGTGTCGGCAAAGGCCTGCCCTTCGCGAATGGCCACGGGAGTTAGCTGAACGCGGTTGGTCACATCGCCCACGGCATAGATGTGATCGACATTGGTTTTCGAATATTCATCGACCAGGATTTCGCCGATCTTGCCTTGCTCCACGCCTACAGCTTCCAGGCCAAGCCCTTTCACATTAGGGTTCCGGCCAGTCGCGAACATCACAACATCGACATCCATATCATCGGAACCATTCAGCTCGACATGCAGCGAGCCATCATCGTTCTTCGTGATGCTTTTGAACGTCGTGTTGAAGTGAAAATTAATCCCCTTCATCATACTGATTTTCAGCAGGCGGTCACTCAGCCCGTCATCGTAACTGCGCAGCAAAACATCGCCGCGATTGACGAGGCAAACCTTGCTGCCGAATTCGTTGAAAATACCCGCAAACTCGTTGGCAATGTAACCGCCGCCAGCAATCATGACGCGCTTTGGCATTTCGTCCAAATGGAATGCTTCGTTCGATGTAATTGCCAGATCGCTGCCCGGGAAATCGAGTACCGCGGGCTCTGCGCCGGTTGCAATCAAAATGTATTTCGCCGTTACGACCTTACCGCTGGCGAGCGTCAGTTCGTGCGGACCAGTGATCTCTGCGCGTTCGTGGAAGATTGTGACATTGTGGTTTTCGAGCGTCTCGGTGTAGAGACCGTTCAGCCGGTCCACATCGCCGAGCACTGTATCGCGCAGGCGGATCCAGTCAAAGGTCGGCTCTTCCAAATCCCATCCGAACTGCTTGGCGTCTTCCAAATCTTCCGCAAAATGCGCGCCGTAAACGAGCATTTTCTTGGGCACACAGCCGCGAATGACGCAGGTGCCGCCGACGCGATGCTCCTCAGCAACGGCAACCTTAGCGCCATGTGCAGAGGCCACGCGGGAGGCGCGCACGCCGCCCGAACCGGCACCGATAGTGAAGAGATCGAAATCATAGTCGGACATTGGAATTCCCCATAATGCGGCGGCGCGCCAGGCCTATCGGTCAAAGCGCCCTGCTCATTCTTTTGTTGCGATATGGCGTGATCTGCAGCGAATGCAAACACCCCTCTGGCAGGTGGTTCGCTGAGCGCGCGTTATTGGTTACGGGAGCGCCACTTATCGTTGCGCGCTGGCTCCTGCTTGCCCAGCCGGCGCACGGTGCTCAGCGTTTGGATAACAAACAGCAGCAGCAATATCGCGCCGATCACACCCGTGAAGATATCGAAGCCGGAAATCCCGCCGAACCAGCCCGGTCCGGCGCCGAAGCCGAGCATCGCCAAGGTCAGCGCGATCAGCATAAAGCGCAGTTCGGTCGGTCCGGCATTGAGGTAAGACAGCTTCATTTCGCCCAGCACCCGTACCGCCAAGAAAGCATGTACCGACAGCAGCAAATATCCGACCAGCGCGAACAGCGCCAGATCAAGGCTAACATACGGCGTCAGGCCGATCCCGCCGACGATCATCGTGGTGCCCAGCGCATCGCAGCTATGGTCGAGGAAATAGCCGTAACGCGGCCGTTCGATCTTGCGGAACCGCGCCAGACTGCCATCGGTGGAATCGCCAATCCAATGCAGCACATAACCCGCGATACACAGCCATAACCAAGCCGGATTTTGGTTGCTGCCAATATAGCCCAGCAGGATGATCAGCGCCCCGAACATGCCCAGCGCAGTCATCATATCGGGCGTGACCCAAGCGGGCATTCGGGCGCAAATAATATCGAGCAAACGCCGCTCGTTCTTGGCGAGAAAATTCTGCTGGATCCGGTCAACCGGGTCCATCACGGGCTGCCCGGCGGCTTCAGTGGAATCGAGAGGATTTTGCATAACGAACTCCGGTGTTGCCGGATTTCGCATAAAAGCGGCAAGTGAGTGCTTTAGCTTGCTTTCACAGCTTTCCGAAGCCGTATTTTCGATAGCTGGTACCTCAATGGCCTAATCAGAGATTCGAAAATGTTTTCAAAATATCCGGACGTGTATTGGGCGTTTATCTCAAAAAAACAGGTCACTGCACCGCTTGGATTAGATGCCGCTTTGTAATTCTTTAGCGCCGACTTCTCTCTTTCAAAGAGATCATTGAGCATTAGTTAGTCCAAATCGACTTTGTTCATCTTCTTTCAACCCAACCCCGCCTGCTCCAACAACGCCTCGGTACTTGCATCAAAGCTCTGCCCTCCGCCTTCGATCGCGTTCGCCATTTGCTTGCCGAGTTCGACGCCGAACTGGTCGAACGGATTGATGCCCATCAACATCGCGCTGGCAAAGGTGCGGTGCTCATGGAACGCGATCAGCGCGCCTAGGGTTGCTGCGTCCAGATCGTCGCACAGCATCGTGGCGCTGGGGCGATTGCCTTCGAATTTTCGCGCTCCGTCGTCACTCTCTTTGCCCGCCATCAAAGCGGCACCTTGAGCAAAGCAATTGGTCAGCAGGATGCGGTGATGCGCTGGGTTAAGATCATCACCCGGCGCGATGCTGGCGATAAAGTCCACCGGGATCAGATGTGTGCCCTGATGCAGCAATTGGAACACCGCATGCTGCGCATCGGTCCCCACCCCGCCCCAAGTGACGGGCGCGGTCGGGCCATCGACCGGATCGCCGCCAGCGGTCACGCTCTTGCCGTTGCTCTCCATTTCCAATTGCTGGAGGTAATCAGGCAGCAGATCCAGCCGCTCGTCATAGGCGAACACCGCGCGCGTCTGGCATCCGCGAACTCGCGCATAATACAGATCAGCGAACGCCGCGCGCAGCGGAAGATTGGCGCGGCCATCGGCATTCTGAAAATGCAAATCGACCGCCTGAGCGCCTGCCAGAAATTCCCCAAACTCATCCCAGCCAATCGCCAGCGCGACCGGAAAACCGATGGTGGACCACAGCGAATAGCGCCCGCCGACCGTCTCCTTGAACGGCAGAATGCGCGTTTCATCGACGCCCCACTCCACCGCCTTTTCGGGGCTAGCGGTAAGCGCGACGACGCGGCCGGAGGGATCATCGACGCCATTGTCTTCCAGCCATTTGAGCGCGCTGGCGGCGTTGGTCATAGTCTCGATTGTAGTGAAGGTCTTGGAAGCCACCGCGATCATCGTGGTCTTCGGATCACACGCAGCAAATGCTTGCTCCAACGCTGTACCATCGATGTTCGACACAACATGGACATCGACCTTGGCGAAATCGCGGGTCAGCGCATCAATCGCCAGCGCGGGACCAAGCGCAGAGCCACCAATGCCGACATGGATCAGATGCTTGATATCGCCAAGCGCACCATCGTGAATTGCTTCGACCAGCATCTTCATCCGCGCGTGAAGCGCCATCGCCTCTTCAACCGCCGCATCTGTGCCAACGCCGCGCTGCGCCGTATGCGTGGCCGCGCGGCCTTCGGTGTTGTTGATTTTCTCACCGCCGAACATCGCCGCGCGTTTGCCGCTGAAATCCATCGCCTCGGACAGCTTTTCAAATTGCGTGAGCAGCGCATCATCGAGATGCGTTTTCGACCAATCGAACTGGATACCGGAGTTCCATTTGGCGCCCTCTTCTCCAAGAACATCCTCCCCGCTCCATTCGATCCGGTCGGACAGCTTGCTGACCCGCTCACCATCGTCAAACAGTTCCAGCAGAGTGCGCTGCGGCATTGCTTTCAATTCGGTCCAGATCGCGGCTGCGGCGTCGCTCATGCAAAATTCCTTCCTATGCGGCGCTCCACCGAGTAGGGGCTACGGCAATGATTTGGAACCCATGGAAAGCCGCGGATACGTATTTCTGCGCGCGGGAAATAAAGCTGGAAAGCACGCCTACTGTATGACTGAACCGACCACCTCTGCGGATACAGCTTCGCCGGAAACACCGGGTACCACCGAAGACACCGCTATCACTTCCGATACAGCCAACGCCAAGCCCGAGAAAAAGGAGGACAATTTCTTTGTTTTCCTGATCAAACTGGTCGTAATCGTGCTGGTATTCCGCAGTTTCATCTTCTCGCCGTTCAACATCCCGAGCGAGAGCATGCTGCCTACTCTGCAGAACGGCGATTATCTGCTCGCGGCGAAATGGCCCTATGGTTATTCGAAATATTCGCTGCCGGGCGAAGTCCCGCTGATTTCCGGCAGGATTTTCGCTGGCGAGCCCGAGCGCGGCGATATCGTGATCTTCAAACATCCGGTCGATGGCACCGACTACATCAAGCGCGCAATTGCTCTACCGGGCGATACGGTCGCGATGGTCAATGGTCAGCTGATCCTGAACGGCACGCCGATCCCCAAAGAGCGGATCGAGAATTTCGAGATTAAGATCTCACCAAACACCGAATGTCACCGTCAGGCCGAGCAAATGACCAAGCCGGACGGGACCATCGTGTGCAGCTATGCGCAGTTCCGCGAGACGCTGCCCTCGGGCGAGAGCTACAATGTCCTCGACTTCGGTCCGATGCCGATGGATGATTACCCCGCATTCATCGTGCCTGAAGGCAACTTGTTCGTGATGGGCGACAATCGTGACAACTCGCAGGACAGCCGTTTCCCCGCGCTACCCGGCGGCGGTGTCGGCATTGTCCCGCAGGACCTGTTGGTGGCGCGCGCAAGTGTGATCATGTGGTCGACCGATGGCTCCTCCGAATGGCTCCTGCCGTGGACATGGTTCAGCGCAGCGCGGGGCAGCCGTATCGGAACGGGCCTGTGAGCAGCAAACCTCTCGGTAAGCTGGAAAGAGGTGCGAATTCCTGGCTCCAGAAGCATGGCTTCGCCGTGAAGGACGAAACCCTTTGGGCCGAAGCCCTGACCCACGGCAGCACTGGCGAGGATCGCGACTACCAGCGGCTCGAGTTTCTCGGCGACCGGGTCCTCGGCCTCACCATCGCACACTGGCTGTTCGAGCAAAATCGCGGTCAGGAAGGCGCATTGGCGCAGCGGCTGAACGCTCTGGTCAGCAAAACCGCCTGTGCCACCGCCGCGCGCGAAATTAGCGCGTCAAAGCATATTCGCCTCGGCAAACAGGCGCGCGATGACGGCGCAGCGGAAAGTGAAAATGTCCTGGGTGACATTATGGAATCGCTACTCGGTGCATCCTTCATCGAAAGCGGGTTCGATGCTACCGAGGCGCTCATCCGCAATCTATGGGCGCCGCAGGTCGATGGCACCGCAGGCAAGAACAAGCACCCCAAGAGCGCATTGCAGGAATGGGCCGCTGGCAACCAGCGCCGCCCTCCCCGCTATAGCTTGATCGATCGCTCCGGGCCGGATCACAAAGCCAGCTTCACCGTGCGCGTCGAAGTCCACAATGTGGGCGAGGCTGAGGCTACCGCATCAAGTAAACAAGACGCGGAAACAAACGCCGCCAAAAATTTTATGGAGCGCTTCGGATGAGCGACGAAAAGAACCCCAAATCAGACCCGAAATGCGGCGTCGTTGCCGTGATCGGCGCCCCGAATGCGGGCAAGTCAACGCTGGTCAACCAGCTCGTCGGCCAGAAAGTCGCGATTACCAGCGCCAAGGCACAGACAACCCGCGCCCGCCTGATGGGCATTGCGCTGCACGGTGAAACGCAAATCATTCTGGTCGATACACCGGGCATTTTCGCGCCGCGCCGCAAGCTGGACCGTGCAATGGTCACCTCGGCTTGGGAAGGCGCAGAGGACGCCGATGCGATTGTCCTGCTGGTCGATCCGATCAAGCAGCGCCGCCATGAAATGATCCCGCTGGTCGAGGCCCTTATGAAGCGGCCCGAGCGCAAGATCCTGGTGCTCAACAAGGTCGATAAGGCGGTGAAAGAACCACTGCTCGCGCTGGCGCAGGAGCTGACCGATATGCTTGCCTTCGAGGAAGTGTATTTCGTGTCCGCCCTAACCGGAGACGGCGTGGACGAACTCAAAGACCACCTCGTCAGCCTAATGCCCAAAGGCGTGTGGCACTATCCCGAGGATCAGGTCAGCGACGCCAGCGAACGCCTGCTCGCGACCGAAATCACGCGCGAACAGCTTTACAAACAGCTCCACGAAGAACTGCCCTATGACAGCGCGGTCCGCCCTGAAAGCTACACGCAAAAGAAAGACGGCAGCGTCGAGGTTCGCCAGCAAATCGTGGTCGGCCGCGAGAGCCAGAAACCAATTGTGCTCGGCAAAGGCGGCTCGATGATCAAGTCGATCGGCGAAGCAGCCCGCAAGGAATTGTCCGAGGTTCTAGGCCAGAAAGTGCACCTGTTCCTTCACGTGAAAGTCGATGAAAACTGGGCCGAGGATAAAGAGATTTTCGAAGAGATGGGGTTGGATTTTTGAGGCCATTAAGGTTCACTTTTTCGATATTAAAACGTTTGGAACAGGAGTTGGCCCACTTGTTGCATTGGCAGTAGTCGACTTGGAAAAATCAGCTCTTACCATACCTTGGCGATACTCAGGGGCCAATATAATGTCTTCACATTCGATGTCAGGCTCGAAATCGAAGCTCCCTTCTTCATCACCCACAACGATCTCGTAGGTCGGTGCTCCCAAATTTGAGAACAACGTTAATCTGCATCCAAGTAACTTGTAATCTCCGATCGCCATGCGGCAAAACTGGATCGTGTGTTTAGTTGCCGGATTGATGGAGGTTAGCGCCTCGTTGTCCTTTGACCTTATGTATTTTCGAAAATTGAACTGTTCGTCGCACCTGATCATACGTGGAAGATATGGCGTGAAATTTAAGCCGTATGCTTCGACCGCCAAGCAATGAGCAATCTTTGCTAACATCCTAGAAAAGCTTATTATATCAAGCGACATTGAGCCGAATGATTGAATTGCATAACTATCGAAAATTGCGTTGATCTGTCCTTGATCCACAGCAACCCATGGAGCGATGAACGCTGCGTCAACGTTACCATTGTCGAGGATCGCGGCATCCCTGAACCTCGGCAACGGTAACATGGTCGGATATGCGTCGTAAGGTATTTCCAGTCGATTGCCTTCATCCCCGTCGATTCCGAAAATTGGGAGTGTTTTTGGTGGGGTTTTCGACCTGCTCTGCAGTCCGGATTTGAATCGGAAGGCATGAAATGCGCCGCGCAAAACCTTCGTTTCGAAGCGACTTGTTTCTTCTCGACAAACCTCACAAGTTGCCCGCGGTAAGACGGATTTACCACCCAACGCGAAAGGAATTGAATGTTCGTCGGTCAGCTCATCCGCCGCAAAAAACCGAAGGCAAAATATACATCTCTTTCCGACATGAGGCATCACATCATCGCTTCTTGGCAATCGCAATCTTTTGTTGCTTAGCGAATTTCTTGGTTGATTCCTCGCTGCGGTTTAGCGCTTTGGCGATTTGTTTGAGGCCCTGCCCTTTGCCCGCCAGCAGGCGCAGCTTGCCTGCTTCCTCGGCGTTCCAAGGTTGTTTATGGCGGGTGAAGACTTCTTTGGGCATTGGGTTCTTCCAACCTCTCCAACTCGTCATTGCGAGCGTAGCGCGGCAATCCATGATGCGGCGCCTTGGATTGCCGCGTCGCCTCCGGCTCCTCGCAATGACGGTTATTTCTTCGCAGCTGCCTTCTTGGCCGGAGCTTTCTTCTTCGCGGGCGCTTTCTTCTTCGCCGCTGTCTTCTTCGCGGGTGCCTTCTTCTTAGGCGCAGCCTTCTTCTTGCGCTTCTTCGGCGGCCCCTTCGCAATCCGCTCGTCGAGCAGTTGGATCGCTTGTTCCTCGGTCACATCCTCGGGCTTGATATCCTTGGGGATGGTCGCGTTGTTGGTGCCGTCGGTGACGTAGGGCCCATAGCGGCCGGGCAGGACTTTCATCTCGCCGCCGCTGGTCGGGTGTTCTTTGAAGGTATGGATCGGCTCGGCCTTGGTCCGCCCGCCGCCTTTGCGGGTCGCCGCCTCGGCGATCAGAGCGACCGCGCGGTTCATGCCGATTTCGAATATCTCAGCAGTGTTCTGCAGCTTCCCGTATTTGCCATCCGACCGCACCGCAGGCCCGTAGCGCCACAGACCTGCCTCGATTTCCTTACCCGTATCGGGATGCTCGCCGACTATACGCGGCAAATCGAGCAGCTTCACCGCCCATTCGAGATCGAAATCGTCGAGGTCTTTGGGGATGCTGGCGCGCTTGGTTTCCTTGCCCTCGCCCATTTGGACGTAGGGGCCAAAGCGGCCTGATTTGCGCTCGATTGGTAGGCCCGTTTCCGGATGGTTGCCCATCACCTGATCCTGTGTGCCTTCATCGCCATCCGCACCCGGTTGGGCAAAGCGGCGGGTGAATTTGCATTCGGGATAGTTTGCGCAGGCGACAAATGCGCCGAATTTACCGCCACGCAATGCCAAGCGTCCGCCTTCGCGGCCTTCTTTGTCGCAGAGCGGGCAGAAGCGTGGCTCTTTGCCGTCTTCACGCTCGGGGAACAGAAAGTCGGACAGATATTCGTCGAGCACTTCGGTCACTTCCGAAGGCTGCTTCTCCATCACTTCGTCGGTCTTGGCTTTGAAGTCCTTCCAGAACTCGGCGAGGAGTGCCTTATATTCGGCCTTGCCGTCGGACACGACATCGAGCTCGTCCTCGAGCCCGGCGGTGTAATCATAGGCCACATATTGCGCGAAGAACCGTTCGAGGAACGATGTCAGGAGCCTGCCCGATTCCTCTGCGAAGAAACGGTTTTTCTCCATCCGCACATAGTCACGGTCACGCAGCACCTGAATGGTCGAGGCGTAAGTCGAAGGGCGGCCAATGCCGAGCTCTTCGAGCCTTTTAACGAGGCTGGCCTCTGAATAGCGCGGCGGCGGCTGGGTGAAATGCTGGTTCGCCTCAACTGCTTTCTTAGCAGGCGCATCCCCCTTGTTCATCACAGGCAGCAAACCGGATTCATCATCCGATTTATCGTCGAAACTTTCTTCATACACAGCGAGAAAGCCCGGGAATTTCACAACTTGTCCAGTTGCGCGCAGCTCGTGCAATCCAGCCGGATCGCGCATCGTCACCGTGGTCCGCTCAAGGCTGGCAGACTGCATCTGGCTCGCCATAGCGCGCTTGAAGATCAAATCGTAGAGCTTAGCCTCGTCACCCATGCTGGCCTTGGCTTTGAGGAAACTGGTCGGGCGGATTGCCTCGTGTGCTTCCTGTGCGTTCTTGGCTTTGCTAGAGTAATGGCGCGGCTTCTCGGGAAGATAATGGCCGTCAAACCGGTCCGAAATGGCCTTGCGGCAAGACGAAATCGCGCTGCCATCCATCTGCACGCCGTCGGTCCGCATATAAGTAATCAGGCCTGCTTCGTAGAGCTTCTGCGCACAGCGCATCGTGTGGCTGGCATTGTAGCCCAGCTTGCGCGATGCCTCCTGCTGCAAAGTCGAAGTTGTGAATGGCGGAGATGGATGCCGTTTCTGCGGCTTGGTCTCGACATCTTCGACTTTGAACGGGGCGTTTTCGATCTTGCCTTTGGCTTCGAGAGCAGCACCTTCATGGCCAATACTCAGCTTCTCGAGCTTCTTGCCGTCATATTTGACCAGACGCGCATCGAAGGCAGTGCCGTCATGCTCCATCTTGGCAAGGATCGACCAATATTCGTCGGCCTTGAACGCTTCGATCTCGCGCTCGCGATCAACGATGATCCGCAGCGCGACCGATTGCACGCGGCCTGCACTTTTCGCACCGGGCAGCTTGCGCCACAGAACCGGGCTGAGCGTAAAGCCGAACAGCCGGTCGAGCGCGCGGCGGCCGAGATAGGCATCGACCAGGTCCATGTCGATCCCGCGCGGCTTGGCCATCGCTTCGGTAACGGCTGCCTTGGTAATCGCGTTAAACGTCACGCGATCAACATCGTCGGGCAGAGCTTTGCGTTTCTTCAGCAGCTCCAGCACATGCCATGAAATCGCCTCACCTTCGCGGTCAGGGTCGGTCGCGAGCACAAGGCGGGTGGATTTCTTGGAAGCGTCGACAATCGCTTTCACCTGATCCTTGTTGCGTTTGTCCTGATAGACTTCCCATTTCATGGCGAAGTCCTCATCCGGCTTCACCGCATCATCCTTCTTCGGAAAATCGCGGACATGGCCGTATGATGCGAGAACTTTGAAGTCCTTGCCCAGATAGTTTTCGATAGTCTTCGCCTTCGCGGGCGATTCAACAATGACAAGTTGCATGGAAGTGTGTGCAGTCCTTACGTGTGTACGGGTACGCGCGAGGGTGGGGCCGTAGTTCGTGGTTCGTCAAGCGGTCAATCGAAAGTCACTCGAAAACGTCCGAAACCTCGCGATCCGGGTACGCTAAGAGTGAATATACAGCTAGCCCGACTGCCGTAGAAAGCGCCGCGGAGAGATAGGTCAGAACATTGATGCCCACCATAACCGGAACCGAGAACGTCTCATAATCCGCAAATGCAAATGCCGCTACCGCGACTGGACTAAGTGCAATGGTCACCAAAGCACCAGCAATAATGGCAATTGGCCAAAAGTGATCCCCGGTTACGTCCCAGCTTTTACCTAACGCGTCAGACACCGACTCTCCATCAGCCAGAACATAGCCATAGGCTGGCATCCAACGCACAATTAGTAGCAGCCCTGGAATGATCAATAGGAGCAATCCTATCGTCGTCCCTATGCCGACCACTATCCCCACGCCGAAATATGCCCCAAAACTTCCGCGCATTCCGTCTGTGACCAAGCCCGATTTGATCAGCATATTCGTCATCAAGTAATAGCCCGCCACAAGACCAATTACGCCAACCAATAATTCACCGCCATAGTCCCACAGCTGGAGGTCAACCCAAGTCGCTACGCCGGCGAGCAGCGCAATATAGCCTAAAACCTCAGCAGGCGCGGATGCTACCAATCGCTTGCTTTCGTCGATGAAGGCTTCGAGCCGGTTTGAAACTGAGTCTTCCGGGTTCATAGTTGATCTCCCCTAGCCAAGCTGACACGCCCCGCCGCATGTCGTTGTAACTGCCCTGTAACCTCAAGCTCCATCAATGCAAGCTGGACCGCGGCTGCGCTGGTGCCGGACTGGCGGATCAGTTCGTCTACAGCGACCGGCGCGGTTGTGAGCAGGCTTGCGATATCAGCAGGCTCGGTATCCGCCAGTTCCTCGCCATATTCGAATTTCTGCGCAGCGGTTTCGCGGAAGGTGGAACGAGGTTTTCCATCGAAACCGGTCAGCAATTCCACGACATCTTCGACTGATTGGACCAACACGGCGCCTTCGCGGATCAGATGGTTGCAGCCCTGCGACCGCGCATCGAGCGGGCTTCCGGGGATGGCCATCACCTCGCGGCCCGCCTCTCCGGCTAAACGCGCCGTAATCAGCGAGCCAGACTTTTGCGCCGCTTCCACCACCAACGTACCAGCAGCCAGCCCCGCAATAATCCGGTTGCGGCTAGGGAAATGGCTGCCGCGCGGTTCGGTGCCTGGGGGTTGCTCAGCCAGCAGCAGACCCTCGCTGGCTATCTGTTCCTGCAGTTCGGCATGCTGCGGCGGGTAAGCAATCTCGATGCCGCTGGCGATTACGCCGATTGTTCTGGGCCCAGAACTTAGGGCACCTTGGTGCGCTGCCCCGTCGATACCGCGAGCAAGCCCCGAAACCACCATGTACCCCGCATCCGCCAGCCCCATGGCAAAATCGCGCGACAGCTTTACCGCAGCAGCGGACGCATTGCGCGCGCCAACCATCGCGACGCATGGCTTGGCCGCCAAAGACAAGTCTCCGCGCCATGTCAGGATCGGCGGAGCGCTTTCCAACTCACGCAGAAGCGTCGGATAGTCGGGTGAGTCGTGAAACAGATATTTCGCGCCAGCTTGTTTGGTCGCGGCTACTTCGCGCTCGATTAGCTCGCGTTTCGCAGGGTGATAGCTGCGTCCGCCTCGCTTGCCGAGATCGGGTAGCGCCTCCAGCGCCGCAACCGCGTTACCAAACCGTCCCAATAGCTGCGCGTAAGTGACCGGCCCGATATTCGGCGACCGCAACAAGCGGATGCGCGCAAAAGCCTCTGCCTGGTCGAGGCTCACGCGTTTGCCATCAAGACTTGCTGCCGACCTTGGGTTCTTCGCCGCGCATCAGGCGACCGATATTGGCACGGTGCTGGATCAGCACGATAATGGCGACTGCGATCAACGGGACGATCACTTCAGGATAGCCCATCGCCCATGCCGCAATTGGCGCAGCAACAACCGTCGTCATCGACGAAACCGAGGAAATTCGGCTGACCGCGAGCGTCGCCGCCCAAATCGCTGCACACACCAGCATAACCGGCCATGCCATCGCGAGCAAAACACCTGCGGCGGTTGCAAATCCCTTGCCGCCTTTGAATTTCAGCCATGGCGTGAAGCAGTGCCCTGCAACGGCTGCTACGGCGGCTATTCCGCCTGTTCCGGAAAGAAAATGCTCAGCGATCAAAACCGGCACCGCACCCTTGGCGGCATCCAAAAGCACAGTCGCTGCTGCCAACCCCTTATTGCCGGTGCGCAGGACATTCGTGGCACCGATGCTGCCCGATCCAATCTCGCGGACGTCGCCCAATCCGGCCATTTTCGTCAGGATCAAACCGAAGGGGATCGAGCCAAGGGCAAAGCCCAGTAGAGCGGCGCATAATTCGTTCATAGCTACCCCCTATCCCGTAAGGCCGAGCTTGTCGAAGGGTTGGTTTTTCGCCATGAGCCATGGGTATAGGCAAGGCAGTCCGGCCACAAGCTCAGGAAAAGCAGTTTTGCGCGAATTCGAACGGTTTTGGAGTAAGTTGTGAGAGCCGAGGCACCTATCCTGATCTTCGATTCCGGGGTCGGCGGGCTTACAGTGCTCGCTGAGTTGCGCAAAATCTTGCCAACGGCTCCGGTGGTATTTGCCGCCGATCAGGCTGGCTTTCCCTACGGCGCAAAATCCGAGGCTGAGATTGCGGCGCGTGTCGCCGGATTGCTCGGCCGGATGAGCGAGCGGTATCGCCCTCGCCTTGCCTGCATTGCCTGCAATACCGCCTCGACCATTGCGCTGGAAATGGTGCGCGAAGTGCTGGAAATCCCGATTGTCGGGACCGTGCCTGCGATCAAGCCTGCGGCTGCAATAACCAAGACGGGCACCATCGGTCTGCTCGGCACCGAAGCCACAATCCGCCAAGGCTACGTCGACAGGCTGGAAACGAGATTTGCAAACGGCAAAACACTGCTTCGTTTTGGCGCGCCCGGATTGGTGCGTGCTGCCGAGGCCAAATTGCGCGGCCAAGCGCTTGATACCGATGCCATCGCTAATGCTGTCAGCGGACTGCGCGATCAACCGGGCGGAGATCAAATCGACACGGTCGTTCTGGCCTGCACGCACTTTCCTCTTTTGGTGGACGAACTGGGCGCTGCCTTCGGTTCGAACGTTACCTTCGTCGACGGCGCAGCGGGCATTGCGCGCCGCATCGTCTCGCTGTGCGAGGGACAGAGCTTCGCCTCGGACATTCCGAGCCTGGCGATCACAACCGGATCGTTCGATCAGTTTACCCCCCTCGCTCGGCTATTTGCGGATCATGGAATCGATCAGCTTGATAGGTTTTAATCGCGAACGATTCGCAAAGATCAGGCTGGAAATTGTGGAAACCTCGGACTAAATCGCCCAGCGATGGATGCCGGATTCGACTGGCGATGACCGCAGGTTTGCGATGAATTACGACCAGATTTTCGATTCCGCGATTGACCGCCTGCACTCCGAAGGGCGTTACCGCGTGTTCATCGATATCCTTCGCAACAAAGGCGCATACCCCAATGCGCGCTGTTTCCACGGTCATAACGGCCCCAAGCCGATCACCGTCTGGTGCTCCAACGATTACCTCGCCATGGGCCAGCATCCCAAAGTTATCGAAGCGATGGAGGGAGCGCTGCATGATGTCGGCGCAGGCTCTGGCGGAACGCGCAATATTGGCGGCAACACGCATTACCACGTCGAGCTGGAGCATGAGCTGGCCGAACTGCACGGCAAGGAAGCCGCATTGCTCTTCACCAGCGGTTATGTGTCCAACGATGCAACGCTCTCGACCATGGCGAAACTGCTGCCCGGCTGCGTGATTTTCTCCGACGCGCTGAACCACGCCAGTATGATCGCAGGTATCCGCAACTCGGGCTGTCCGAAGCGTGTCTTCCGGCACAATGATCTGGTACATCTGGAAGAATTGCTCGCGGCAGAAGACCCTGACACGCCCAAGCTGATCGCTTTTGAAAGCGTCTATTCGATGGACGGCGATGTCGCGCCGATCCATGCGATTTGCGATCTGGCCGAGAAATACAACGCTCTCACTTACATCGACGAAGTGCATGCAGTGGGCATGTATGGAGAGACCGGTGGCGGTATCTCGCAGCGCGATGAAGCCGCTGACCGGATCGACATTATCGAAGGCACACTCGGCAAGGCCTTCGGCGTGATGGGCGGCTATATCGCTGCGGACAAGAAGATCGTCGATTGCATACGGTCTTACGCGCCCGGTTTCATCTTCACGACGTCGCTCAGCCCGGCATTGGTTGCAGGTGTGCTCGCGGCTGTGAAGCACCTCAAATCGTCGAGCGAAGAACGCGATGCGCAGCAGCATAACGCCGCCATGCTGAAGACCAAATTCGCCGCCGCCGGCCTTCCGGTGACGATCAGCGAAACGCATATCGTTCCACTGATGGTCGGCGATCCGGTTCGCGCCAAGAAGATCAGCGATATCTTGCTGGCCGAATACGGCGCCTATGTGCAGCCGATCAATTACCCGACAGTTCCGCGCGGCACCGAGCGTCTGCGTTTCACCCCCGGCCCCGCCCATACCGAAGCGATGATGGACGAGTTGACCGAAGCTCTGGTCGAGATATGGGATCGGCTGGATCTGGAATTGCAGAAGGCCGCCTGAATTCCACCGATCAACAGCACCGGTTCTTAAAACGATATTAACCATCACAGGCTAGCCACAACGCATGTGTTTTGCGCAAACTTTGGTGAGCTAGGCCGTTTATGGCGATGAAGGGTTTTCTTCAGGGGCTGACCAGCAAGCCCGAAAAAGCCATTCCCGTTGCTAGCGGCGATGCATTGCGCCTGCGCATTCTCGATGAATTCGACAAGGCCGGGGTCGGCTGGATTTGGGCAACAGATGCTGCCGGAAAACTGATTTACCTCGCCGATCAGGCGACCGAAAAACTCGGCCGGACCACGGGTGATCTGATGGATCGCCCGTTCGATGAAATTTTCGAGCTGGATGAGATCAATGAAAGCGACAACAACGGTCGCTCGCTCAAATTTCAACTGAAAGCCCGCAACAAAATCCGCGATCAGATCGTTCGCTTTGCGCTCGACAATCCGAGAGAAAATATACGCCAGACATGGTGGTCGCTCTCCGGTCATCCGGTGCGTGATGACGAGGGGGAGTTCATTGGCTATCGGGGAGCGGCGCATGATGTGACCCGCGAATATGAGCGCAAGCTGATCGATTCCAAACTGGCCGATTATGACTCGCTGACCAGCCTTGCTAACCGGCATCATATGGAGCGCCAGATAGACGCGCGAATTGCAGCGCTCAAGACATCCAACCGTTCCTTTGCGCTGATGATGATGGACCTGGACAAGTTCAAACGCGTCAATGACACGCTCGGCCATCAAGCCGGCGATGCATTGCTGATCGAAGTCGCCGAACGCCTTCGCTCGATCGTCGGTGATCGCGGCCACATTGCGCGTCTGGGCGGCGACGAATTCCAGGTCCTGATTCCCGACGAAGATGATCGCGGCAAGCTGGGTGAACTGGCCGACAAAATCATCCAGATCCTGTCGCAGCCCTACCCGCTCGAAGACAGCAAACGCGCCATTATCGGTGCGTCTGTCGGCATCGCGGTTGCGCCCTTCGACGGCGAAGAGCGCGAAAATATCATCCGTAGCGCCGACCTTGCACTCTACGCCGCCAAGAACGGTGGTCGCGGTCAGTTCCGCTTCTATGCGGCCGACCTCAAAAACGAGGAGCAGGAGCGCGAAAACCTGCTTGATGATCTGCGGATCGCGCTGGAGGCCGATCAGCTGCGGCTGGAATATCAGCCTGTCGTATCGATCAAAAGCGGCGCTGTAGTCTGCCTTGAAGCGCTGATGCGGTGGGAACACCCTGAGCGCGGCGAAGTTAGCCCAAGCTCGTTTATTCCGGTCGCCGAAGAAAGCGATCTGATCAACAATCTCGGCGAATGGGCGCTGCGCACCGCGTGTGAAACGGCAGCCGAATGGCCCAATAGCGTCCGGATCGCGGTCAATGTGTCGGCAGTGCAATTCGCCAATCCCGGATTGCCTGCGGTGGTTGCGAACGCCCTCGCGCATTCGGGTCTCGCACCCGATCGTCTGGAGCTTGAGCTGACCGAGAGTATCTTCGTCGGCGACAGCATCGAAACCGAGCAGATGTTCGCCAATCTCAAAAAGCTTGGCGTGCGGCTCGCGCTGGACGATTTCGGTACCGGCTACTCCTCGCTCAGCTATCTGCGTTCCGCCCCGTTCGACAAGATCAAGGTCGATAAGAGCTTCGTTGAAAGCTGTACCCAGAAGGACAAGAACAGCGCCAAGATCATCGCCGCTATCGTCGGTCTGTCGAGCGCGCTGAATATGGAAACGACCGTCGAGGGCGTCGAAGCATTTGACCAGCTCGAAGTGGTCAAATCCAAAGGCGCGAAACTGGTTCAAGGCTTCATCTATTCCCGGCCATTGCTGCGCGAGGAAGTGCTCGAACGGATCAAGCAGGGCGACTTTGTGATCGAGCCGGACGGCCCGGATAAGTATCGCCCCGACCGCCGCACCGTTTTCCGCCGCATCGGCGTGATCCATGAAGACTATTATTACAACGCCGTGATGCGCAATCTCTCGCGCAATGGCGCGGGTATTGAGGGTATTGTCGGCGTTGATATCGGTACCGAAGTGGTGCTCGATCTCGGCGAGGGGCAGCTTGCTGTGAGCAAGGTCATCCACACCCAGGAAACCGGCTTTGGCGTGGAGTTCGAAACGCAGCTCACCAGTGATGGATCGGGCGGTTTGTGTACGCGCCACCGCGTGCCGCCCTACACCATAGCCGCCGCAGGCTTGCCCCAGAAACCGGGAACCGCCGGCCCAACCGATGGCAAGCGCAATGAATCCAAGCCCAAATTCCTCGAGATCGCGCCCAGTAGTATTACTGCGTAGCGAGGCAATTGAGCCTCGCCTCCTGAGAATAATCCCGCGCTCACACATCCGGCCTTTCGCGAAGGCGCGAAGCGTGTAACTGTCCGCGCAAATGCATTCTTTCGTATTCCAAAGGCATCTCCATCCATGAACTATGACGACGTCGTCCTCGGCCGCCGCAGCATTCGCGGCTATCTCGACAAGCCGGTACCGCGCGAATTGATCGAGGAAATTCTGGCGCTGGCAATGCGCTCGCCCTCCTCGATGAACACCCAGCCCTATCATTTTCATATCATCGCAGGCGAGCCGCTCGACCGCATTCGCAAGGGCAATACCGAACGCATTCTTGCGGGCGAACCCGACAGCCGCGAATTTCGCCGCGGCCATCCTTTTCAAGGCGTCCACCGCGACCGGCAGGTCGGCTGCGCGATCCAGCTGTTCGAAGCGATGGGCATCGAGCGGGACGATAAGGAAAAACGGCAGGACTGGGTTCTGCGCGGTTTCCGCCAGTTCGATGCTCCGGTCTGCGTGATTATCTCCTATGACAAAGAGCTATCCGATAGCGACGACACCGCCTTCGATTGCGGCGCCGTCACAACCGCCCTGGTCAATGCTGCATGGTCACGCGGCCTCGGCTGCGTCATCAATTCGCAAGGGATCATGCAAAGCCCGGTGGTGCGCGAACATGCCGGTATTCCCGACGATCAAGTGATCATGAAAGCCGTCGCCATGGGCTGGCCCGATGAGGACTTCCCCGCCAATCCGGTGAAGATCACCCGCCGGAAAGTGGACGAAGCCGCGCGGTTTGTAGGGTTCGGAGATTGACTTATGGCTAGCGCGATCCGTCGCCTGTTCCAGTGGAAGACGCTAGCATTCGCGTTGGGTATTGGCTCGCTGCTTGCTGCAATAGTTTACGCCACGCTCGCGGTATTCTTTCCGGACATTTTTGATGGGGTAAACCGCATTGCACATCGGCAAATCGTCGCAGTACAGGACTATTATTACGACCGCAGAACATCCGAGTCCGAGTTTGCATTGGAAGACCCGGTCGAACGTGCGTCACTGCCATTGTACAGAACTATTCCTGCCTTGGCTGCAGAGAAGCGAACCCCTCATATCGCTCAACCTGAGGCCAACTATCAGACATGGCACCGTAGTACGGGGGGGGCAGCAGCACTCCGATATTCGTCGCTTGATGAGGTGTCGCCAGAAAATGTGGCGCAACTTGACGTAGCCTGGACCTATGAAGATCAGGAGAACGGCAATGTTCAAGCAACACCAATCTTTGCTGCTGACCGACTAATTTTCCCGACTGCACGAAACTCAATTATCGCGATTGATCCGGGCACCGGCGAACCGCAATGGGAGGCCAAAGCGTACGGACCAGAGCCAGCAAAGCGTGGTCTGATATTTTCTGAATCCCACAATGCCGTCTTTTTTGCATCCGGCGCTAACCTGCACGCCATCGCGGTCGATACGGGCGAGCCAACGAGTATTTTGGACGGCGGTAAAGTCCGCCTTTCAGGCGTCGCGAAAGTAGCGCCAGCCATTTGCGGTGATACTGTGGTTAGCGCCAACACCGGCGAAAACCCCGCACTGCAAGCTTTTGACATCGATACAGGTGATCTACTTTGGTCAACGGAGCTCATTCCGGACGATCTACCAACCGGCACAGGCGGCCGACCGTCGAAACAGGCCGGCGCAAATCCATGGGGCGGTTTCTCGGTTGACCAGGCGCGATGCATAGCCTTCGTCAGCACCGGAAACCCCGGCCCGGTACTTGTGGGTGTCGAGCGCCCCGGCCCAAACCCCGGTTCAAGCAGCGTGATTGCGATAGATATCGCGACCGGAGAGACGTTGTGGCGCTTCCAAGAGATTGCACACGACCTTTGGGATCTCGACATTCCAGCAGCCTCGGTACTAACCTCAATCACGCTTGACGGGCAGAAAATTGATGTGGTTGCCACACCTACCAAGCAAGGCAACATGCTGTTGCTTGACCGGCTAAGCGGTCAGCCAATTTTCGACTGGCGGTTGCGGCGGGCACCCACATCAACCGTCCCCGGCGAGCGGACAGCAACATATCAGCCCGATCCGATTTTGCCTGTGCCCTTCGCTCGTCAAGTATTCTCGCAAGACGAAGTGACCGATATTGGGGAAGAAAACCGCGCTTCCGTATTGGCACAATTGAGCAACTCCTTATTTGGATTCTTTACGCCGCCCAGCCCCAACCAAGATTTGGTGTTCTATGGCCTTCATGGCGGCGCAGAATGGCCTGGGGCGGCAGCCGACCCAAGCGATGGTTCGGTTTTCATCGCCGCCAACAACGTGCCCTCCATTCTCGGCTTGGTTCCGGAACAGAAGGTCATGCTCGACAGCACGCATCTTGGTCGGACGGTTTATGAGCAGAACTGTGCATCATGCCATGGTAGCGAGTTGGGTGGCGGCGTGGGTCCGAACATTCAGGACGCCGGTTATCGGATGAGTGACGAGGCCCTCACATCGATTATTCTCAAAGGTCAACAGGCTATGCCAGCGGTCCATCTTGATGATCAGCAATTGCAGCAAGTGCTTGGTTATCTGTCGTCAGGCACCGCAACCGGTAGTAAATTTCCGCGATACCGCCGCGCTGAATACCGACGGCTTTACGATGTAGAAGGCTTTCCGGGTTCGAAACCGCCTTGGGGGACGCTGAGCCGGATCAATCTGGCGACAGGTAAGATCGACTGGCAAATTCCATTTGGCCGGCACTTGGCATTGGAACAGCGAGGCATTGACGGAACGGGCACTGAGAATTTTGGCGGTCTCCTAACAACGGCTTCCGGATTGTTGTTTGCATCGGGCACAAAGGACAAACGGATTTACGCCTTCGATAGCGCCAACGGCACAGAATTGTGGTCGCACCAGCTTCCATATATCGGCTCAGCTCCGCCGATGACCTACTCCTACAATGGTGAGCAATATGTTGTCATACCCGCAACAGGTGGCGGGACGTTGGCGATTTACGATGACAGAGTCGAAACGGGTAATGCGTTCATCGCCTTCAAACTGCCGTGAATGGTTCTGGGTTGCCCCAAACCGGCACCTCGCTTGGCGCACGACCGTTCTTCCTTCATACTCCGAAACACATGGGAGAAATGAATGGCTACCGATAATGCGGCGATCGCCAATACAGCAAAACTGGCTGTTGCGCGGTTTGTGGGTTTCGGGGGCTAATCCGGCACCTCACCAACCATATCCGGAGGCGCGGTGTTGACACATGTGACACTCCCCTCGCGTTCTATTTTCCTGGTCGCTTCAACTGCCGCCTCTTCCGCGAGCACCCGGTCGAGCAAGTCCGCGCCGGCTGCATCCCATGCATCCCAATCCTGACCCGCGGCCTGCGCACTACGGTGCATTGCGTCCGCTTCGGCCTGGTCCCGGTCGGCCTGCTCGGCTGGATCGCTCTCGGACAGATCGCTGTGGCCCGGATCGCTTTGGGCAGACTGATCGGCAAGCGCCTCGCTCCTTGCATAGCTGACATATTCGTCGCGCGTCGGCGGAATGTTTGGGGCCGATCCGGAG
The DNA here is from genome assembly GCF_009827455.1 of Pontixanthobacter aestiaquae. Classification (NCBI taxonomy): domain Bacteria; kingdom Pseudomonadati; phylum Pseudomonadota; class Alphaproteobacteria; order Sphingomonadales; family Erythrobacteraceae; genus Pontixanthobacter; species Pontixanthobacter aestiaquae. The sequence continues at coordinate 1,716,283 of NZ_WTYZ01000001.1, read as the reverse complement.
CGATCCTTGCGAAGCGTGTCCGCGACCGCATCAAAATCCTCCAGCGGTTCATGACCCGCCATGGCCGCCAGCAAGCGGTCGAACTGTCCGGCATCTCTTGCCATATCCGGATCTTCGGCAATCCGCCGGTCAAGCCGCGCAAGATGCGCCAGCAGATAGCGCGCATCATGCCTGCGATATGTGGCGACATGCTCGCCCCGGACGAACACCGGAACGCGCACCCCGTCCACAGCGCGAGCGGCCAGTTCTGCCTCGTACCGTGCGCGCGCATGAACCAGCGCCATGTCCCAGCATCGCGCGAAATCGGCATAGCGTCGGCGCGCGCGATAGACCGTCTCGCGGCTCACCCCGACCTGCGCAGCCGCCGAACGGACATTACCGTGCCCCGCCAGCGCATCGAGGAAGCGAACCCGCGCCCCGGTGTCGAACACGGCCGCAGGATGGAGCGGCTCATATAGCCCCCTCTCTTGAGGGAGGGGGTTGGGGGTGGGTGTATCCGGTTCGCCTTGGTGTTCTACGTAACCATCAGTGCACCCCCCACCCTCGATCCCTCCCCCGCGGGGAGGTAAGCTATCCGCGTCCAAATCGATCTCAACCGGGTCATCGCCCGGCAACCAGCCCGCAGGCCAGCGCCCGGCTTCACCCGCAGACGGCCGCAACGCAACCCCGTGCTGCGCGAGCCGCTTGTTCAGCTCGGCGTCCGATATGGGGTGGTCGGTATCGGCGGGAAGATTACTGTGGCCGGTCATGATCCGTCTCCTGAAGAGTGAACGAATCGAACCATGTATGTCAGGCGGATGGCTGTAGGACAGCGAAACTTGACCGGCTGAATGGACGTCGAGCTATGTTGTAAGGGTAAGCGCGGGCGAAAGCCGTTGGCTGCTCGACCATCTCTACGCCACCGCCGCGAACCCAGAAATTCAATGCCGCTTCCGCTGGGAGAAAGGCTCCATCGCCTTCCGGGACAACCGCGTGTGCCAGCACTTGGCGGTGAGCGACTATTTCCCCGCGCGGCGGGTTATGGAGCGGGTCACCATTGCTGGAGACAGGCCGTAATTTGGATAGGTCGGCCGCATAATGAAGATCGGCCTTACATCCATCGAATTTCGTTCGCTGACATTTCCTCGATTTGCTCTTTGATAGTCGAGATAGCGCTCTCTGATGGCAATTGTTCATCAAAGAAGTTTTGCGAGCGCGGTTCTCCAGATATAAATGTCAACGGTCCAAGTTCGCCGTCAACAAACACGTCGCGAAACGCCAAATCTTGAACATCCTCATTTCCGTTCATTGTTAATGAAGTGACTGACCGCGTTCTTTCGACAATCGCAATTTTGAAGCACATCTCACCCCGATCCCATAAAACACTTTCTATCCGCTGGAAGAGGTGAGAAATTGCCGACTCCTCACGGGTGTACCCCAAATTGGGAATTTTGCGTGAGGACGGTGGTATCTCAATTTGATCAATGCCATTCCAATCACGATGTTCGAATTGATCGGCAAGCGAGTGGAGGTACTCGCCATCAAAACCAAACGACTCTGCAGAGTGATAGCGCACAACAAGTGTCCGCTCGAATTTGAGAGGGTCGAGCGAGAACAAATCAAGCGCGATGCCAATCTGGAAGTTCCCAGAATCCTGGTAGTCGGGCTGATCTAGTTCGGAGCTACTGGCCTTTGGATCTTTCGCCGAAAACCTGGAGATTAGGCGTGGAACAAAATTGAGCTTTCTATGCGCAGAAGACGATCGAACTATCGATCCAATATGAGGCCGGAGTGCCCACCGGGCATCATCGCTGAACCAACAAAAATCGTAGTCACGCCATTGAAAATCTCGTTTCAGATCGCCCAATTCATGGACGTCAACTTGACTGTTATGGGGGTCGAATACCGCGACGACCCTAGAACCAACACAGACAATCTTGCCATCATCTCTGGACAGGAGAGTATGGAAACCAGCACCTCTCGCAATTGGGAAACTTCGACTGATAGAACCGTCTGTGGAAAGCTGCCGGACAAAGCTCATCGGCCTCGGCAACGTGAAATCGTTCAACTGCTTATCGGAAACGGGTTCGGGATCGAGTACAAAAACTGAGCGGGACGTCGGCGCGAAGCACCATGATCGTCTACCATGCATCCCCCTAATCGACACATAGTGACGACAGTCGGCACCATTCGTTCTTTTGCGCTCCTCTAGATCAAAGATCGCGACACTTTTGTTAGACCCAACTGCGAACAGATAGCGATCGTCAAGTGCCTCAATATCCGCTTTTTGATCTTCAAAAGGTAGGAAAGACCAGGCCCGATCAGTCCCGGAATCTATCTCAGCGACTGTCAACGTGTGGACGAAATCGTCCCCTTTAAGGCGGTAATCGATCGGACAGGTACGAATATCCATCGTTCAATCCCTCAGAACCAAGCGAATTGCTAAGTTTCAGAGACTTAGGAGGTATCGGCAAACACTACAATCGAAGCCGATATTTCTACCGCAAACTCACCACATTATCGCTCGCTCTGGGATCGGCGCGGTCGCCTCGGAACAGGCTCGCCATCGGTTCATCGGCCACATCGACTTGCTCGGCATCGCCGAAGCCGTTGAAGCCGGTTTTCATTGCTGCGCCATAGGCACCCAGCATACCGATCTCGATATAGTCATCGGCTTTAATATCGCCGGGGAGCAAGAACGGGCCTTTCATATAGTCGGCATCGTCGCAGGTCGGGCCGAAGAACGCGAATTCTTCCAGCGGATCGCGCAAATCGTCCGCCAGCGCGTTTACGGGGAAACGCCAATCGACATGCGCGGCGTCGTAGAGCGCGCCATAGGCGCCGTCATTGATAAATAGCTCGTCTCCGCGGCGTCTCTCTACGCGGACGATCAGCGATGAATATTCCGCACACAGTGCCCTGCCCGGTTCGCACCACAGCTCTGCATTGTACGCGATCGGCAGCTCGTAGAAATGGCGGTGGATGACGCTGAAATAATCTTCCAGCGGTGGCGGTTCCATATCGGGGTAAATGCTGGGGAAGCCTCCGCCGATATCGACCATATCGATCACCACGCTGGCATCGGCGATGGCGGCGCGCACGCGCTCGAGCCCCTGCACATAGGCATGCGGGCTCATCGCCTGACTGCCGACATGGAAGCAAATACCCAGCCAGTCGCAATGCTGGCGGGTGACTTGCAGCAGCTCGCCCGCATCGGCCAGATCGACGCCGAATTTGGAAGCGAGCGACAATTCTGCATATTCGCTCGACACGCGCAGGCGTACCAGCAGGCGTAGATCGGTAGCCGGATTGCCTTGCTCGTCGCTGCATGCGGCAACGATCTTCTCCAGCTCTTCGATCGTGTCGAGGCTGAAGGTCTTTACGCCGTGCTGGCGATACGCCTCGCGAATTGCGCGCGATGTTTTGACCGGGTGCATAAAGCACAATGTCGCATCCGGCACTGCTTCGCGCGCCAATCGCACCTCTGCAATCGATGCGACATCGAAATGGGTGATGCCGTTATCGAAGAGGATTTTGAGCAGCGCGGGTGACGGATTGGCCTTCACCGCATAGAGCGATTTGCCCGGAAACTTCTCGACAAAGAAGCGGGCAGCGCGCGCGGCGGCTTGCGGGCGATTGAGGATGACCGGTTCATCCGGCGACAGGTCGCGGACTACAGCAGTGGCGTCTGGATAGATGTGCAACTCAAGGGACCCCCTGAAGGTAGTGAATGTTCAAGGCTGCCTTGCGGTTGATCCCTTGGGGCAGTGAGGCGCGCAAATAGTGACGCGAAGAGGTTTTCGCAAGGAAATTCCGTATCGCAGCGCGTCAAAATGCCACGTCGGGCACCTGATCGACCACGCCCTTCTCGCTGTCGTCGAGGCGGTGGAAATCGGCTTCCTGAAAACCGAGCATACCTGCGAATAGAATAGCCGGGAAACTCTCCCGCGCAGTGTTGAAGCGCGATACCGCAGCGTTCAGAGCGCGGCGCGCTGCCGCCAGCTTGTCTTCAACATTCGACAATTCGCGCTGCAATTCCTGGAAGTTCGCGCTCGCTTTGAGGTCGGGATAGGCCTCACCCAGAGCAAGCAGCTTGTCCAGAGCCACGCGCAATTGCGCCTCGTCGTTCGAAGAAACGGGACCGCTGGCCGCCTGATTGCGCGCAGCAATCACCGAATCCAGCGTTTCTTTCTCGTGCCCGGCATAGCCTTTCACGGTGTTCACAAGGTTCGGGATCAGATCGTGCCGCTGGCGCAATTGCGCATCGATATCGGCCACACCTTGATTCACATTCTGCCGCAGGCCAACCAGGCGGTTATAAATACCAACCACGAAAATCGCCAGAACGACCAGAACGACTGCCAGAATGATGAGTGATGTCACGGTTTAATCCCTTGATTGCGTCAGCCCTCTATACATACAGTGGGGTAGTTAATTAAGGTCCAATCGTATGATTGAAGCGCCCAACGTAGATCGCTTGCTTGCCGGACCCTTGGGTGACTGGCTTTCCCAGCATGAAGTGGTGCGCGAAGAAGCCAAGGAAAAGACCAAAGGCCGCTATTTCAAAGTGGCCATCGCGGCTGTCATTATTCTGCCCTTCCTGTTCCTGCTGGTGCCGATTTCAACCCAGCTGAAACTGTTTCTGGCTTTCGGAGCCGCGATGGGCGGTGCGGTCTGGGGCTATCTGCCCACAGCCGAGGCTAAGAAACAGGCCAAGATCGGGATCAACGATGCGATCGCAGAGTCGCTCGGGCTGACATACGAACATGATTTCGAGCCCGGCCAGGAATTCGGCCACTGCAAGCAATACGGATTGGTCCCGCATTACGGCCGGGCAGGGTTCGAGGACCGTTGGAGCGGATCGGTTGCGGGCCGCGATTTCAGCCTGTTCGAAGCGCATCTCGAAGTTAAACGCGGCTCGGGCAAGAATAGTCGTTGGGTCACCGTATTTCGCGGCGCGATCATCACCATGGGTTATGGCAAACCGTTCTACGGAACCACACTGCTCCAGCGCGCGGGCAAGCATAAGAAGTTCTTCGGCGGGCGCCAGGATAACGTCTCATTCAAAGGCCATGAGCTCGGCTTAGTCGATATGGTCCATCCAGGGTTCGAGGACCGTTTTGTGGTCTATTCCGACGACCAAACCGAAGCGCGCTATCTGATCGATCCGACCTATGTCGAGCGGCTGATCGCCATCGAAGACGCCTTCCACGGCGATGACATCCGCAGCCTGTTCATCGCGGGCCAAGTGGTGATCGCGGTGGAAAGCGGCAATCTGTTTGAAAGCGGCTCGATCAACGCGGCCGATGACCGCGCGAAGATCGAAGAAACCGTCAGCCAGTTCACCAAACTCGCCGATCTGGCCATCAGCTTCAACGAAGAAAAGCGCTAACTCAGGCCTAACTCAGGCCTAGCTCAGACGGCCCCGAAAATCCTGATAGCCGAAGCTCTTGACCTGTTCGAGCTGATCCGCCTCGCTATCCCACAGCCAAATCGACGGCAGTTGGACCCCGTTGAACGTGTTGGTTTTGACCATCGAATAATGCGCCTGATCGAGAAACGCGATCCGCTGTCCTGGCTCGCACGGCACGGGCAGTTGGTAGTCGCCGATGACATCACCTGCGAGGCATGATGGCCCGCCCAGCCTGACCGGATCCCCCGCCCCGTCCTCTTCCTCGCCCAGCATCGCGGGGCGATACGGCGCTTCGATCACATCGGGCATGTGGCAGGTGGCAGAGATATCGCTGATCGCAAGCGGCATCCCGTTCCAGTGATGGTCAAGGATGGTGCCGGTCAGTATCCCCGCATCCAGCGCAATCGCCTCACCTGGTTCCAGATAGATTTCCGCGCCGGTTTCTTCCTTCACCTCGATCAGAAACTCGACCAAAGCCTCGCGGTCATAATCGGCGCGGGTAATGTGATGCCCGCCGCCCAGATTGATCCATTTGAAATGCCCGAAATAGGGTTCGATATGCTCTTTGAGCGCGTCCCACGTATTGCGCAGCGGCTCGAAACCCTGCTCGCACAGATTGTGGAAATGTAGCCCGTCGAGCGGCTCGACATGCTCGTCCTCCAGCTGGTCAACCGGAAAACCGAGGCGCGAGAACGGCGCGCTGGGATCATATTTGGGCACTTCGCCCTCCGGATGCATCGGATTGACGCGCAGGCCGACCTCCACGCCCCCGCCCATCGCTTTGGCCTGCTCGAGAATTAGCGCCGCCCGCTCCATCTGCATCGGCGTGTTGAAAATCACATGGTCGGACAGGCGGCACACCTCTTCCAATTCATCGGGCTTGAACGCCGCGGAGTAAGTCGAGATTTCGCCATCATAAAACTCGCTCGCCAGCCGCGCTTCCCACAGGCCGGACGTGCACACGCCGTCGAGATAATCGCCCATAATCGGCGCGACTGACCACATCGAAAACGCCTTTAGTGCGCCCAGCATCTTGATATCGGCAGCATCACGGATGTCCGCGAGCACTTGCAGATTGGCGCGCAGCTTCGCGGTATCGACAACAAATGCGGGGCTATCGACGCGGTTCAAATCGAATTGTGCGAAGGCGCCCGGATCGCCTGCTTTGGTTTCCATAACCAGCGCTGTAGCGTCTTCGTCTAGCCGCGCAAAGTGGCGGCGAACTCTGTCCCTGTCTGCTTATTGCTTCTTGAACTCATATTGTCGGTGCCATTCATTGATATCCTCCAGATATGCCGGATATGATGTTCCAAAAGCGAAGTCCGAATTGTCGCCGTAGAGAACAAGGATACCTTCGAGTGGTTCTTCTCCATCGTTTACAATATGGTGCTTGACGAATTGCTGGACGAACACGCTCATTCCTGCGCCCACCTTAATCGGACCACCATCAGTGTGTAATGTTCCCGTACCACTGGTAAATACGAAAAGGTTCGGCATCTGTCCGAACTCAAGTTGCGCATCAGCGTTGGCCTCTTGCTGCGGCCCAAGGCTTATGTGCAGCACGCGAACGCCTTTCATCATGTGCAGGGCAGTCGCCTGAGCACCGTGGGTCTCGAGCGATGTATCACGGCCGAACCGGATCACTTCCGGCTTACCCTTGGTGAAGAAATGCGACAGTGCGAGATAAAGCTCGGCCTGATCACCCGAGGTTGATGAAAAACCCTCCATATCTCTGGTATCGACGCCAACACGATCGCTGCTGAAGCTCTTCATTGCGGCTGTGCCGGCATTGACTTCCCCACTCGCGATCTTCTCGAGCACGTCGATGCTTGCAATATCAAAATACCACGTCGGTTCGGATGGCTCACCGCGAGTCAGCGAGACTGCGTGCGGACCAAAAGAATGATCCGTCAGACGCCCACGACGCGAAGCGATTTCGATGCGATTGACGCTCACGGTCCACCACTGGTCGACCAGTTTGATACCGAATACCGAATCTATCGCTATCGGATCGTTAATATAATCGCCCGCCAGCTCCCGGAGAATCGCATCGGCTCGCATCACCTCGCCTTCACTCAGTACCAATTGCGGTTCGACCTGATTGTTTTGCGCCATGGCGACTCCCGGATTCATCAACGTGGCCAGACCTGCCAACATCGTAAACTTCTTTCGCATAGTTCGTTACTCCCTTGCAGTGTAGTAGGGAGGTAATACACATGGCGATTAAATTAAACAAGTGCTTAATTTATCGCTCAGCTCTGCAGAGCGCGCGAGAGCATGGCCGATTGTACCTCCACGAATTCTTCGAGCGTCGGCAAAGTGATGGGACGCTTCAACTTCGGAGCTATCTCTTCTCGCATACGGGTTGCGATGGAATAGTGGATCAGCGGCCCTACGACACACAGATGCACAATCTGCGGGTCCCAGCGACGTGCTTCGGCATCGAGGGGCAATGCATCCAGCACCGCTTCTGTCAGCGCCATAAAGCTGCGCAGCGTGTTGGCCGTTTCGGTATTCAGCAGTCGATCAGGATCAAGCATCTCACGCACCAGCATCGGCGCAAGGTGATGTTGTGAGCCGATCGCTTTCGCGAGAATGTGCACCAGTTCGCGCTCAGGACGAGATGCATGGACGATGTCACTTTCGCCCGCCAGCTTTTGCGCGATAGTTACGGCATCTGCGAGTATTTCGTCATAGAGGCCGCCCTTGCTGCCGAAATGATAAGAAACCAATGCCTGATTGCATCCGGCCATCTCGGCAATCTCGCGCACGCCGGTGACTGCATAACCCCGAGTCGCGAATAGCTCAGCGCCCGCTGTCTTGATCGCAGCGCGAGTATCGAGCGTCCTCTGCTGGGTTTTTCGATTGGCCATTGGCGCAAACTAAGCGAGCGCTTAATTCAGGTCAAAACCCAACCGGCCCGTCCAGCTCTTTCACCTGCCACGGCAAGCCGTGCTCGTTCAGCATGTCCATAAATGGATCGGGGTCGAATTGCTCCATATTGAACACGCCGTCGCCTGACCATTTCCCGCCCAGCATCATTGCGCTGCCGATCATTGCGGGGACGCCGGTGGTGTAGCTGACGCCCTGGTTGCCGGTTTCCTCGAACGCGGCTTCGTGGCTGCAAATATTGTTGATGTAGAAGGTTTTTTCGCCTGAACCGTCGAGCGCTTCACCGGTGGCGATGACGCCGATATTGGTGTTGCCTGTGGTCGTCTCGCCCAGCGTTTCCGGCTTCGGCAGTACGGCGGCGAGGAATTGCAACGGGATGATATCCTTGCCCTGATATTTGATCGGTTCGATGCCGGTCATGCCGACATTCTGCAGCACGGTCAGGTGCTTGATGTATTCGTCGCCGAAGGTCATCCAGAAGCGCGCGCGTTCCAGCTCCGGAATGAATTTGGAGAGGCTTTCGAGCTCCTCGTGATACATCATATACATGTTCTTCGGGCCGACCGCTTCAAAGTCGAACTCGACGCTGGTGCTGAGCGCGGGCGTTTCGACGAATTCCCCATTCTCCCAGTGACGCGCATTGGCGGTGATCTCGCGAATGTTGATCTCGGGGTTGAAGTTGGTCGCGAACGCCTGCCCGTGATCGCCGCCATTGCAGTCGAGAATATCGAGCTGGCGGATGGTCTTCAGCTTGTGCTTCTTCAGCCACATGGTGAAGACGCTGGTCACGCCCGGATCGAAGCCTGACCCGAGCAGCGCCATGATGCCCGCTTCCTTAAAGCGGTCGTGATATGCCCACTGCCAGTGATATTCGAACTTGGCCTCGTCTTTGGGCTCGTAATTGGCGGTATCGAGATAATGCACGCCCGCTTCCAGACACGCATCCATGATCGGCAAGTCTTGGTAAGGCAGAGCCAGATTGACAACCAGCGATGGTTGGACCTTGCGGATCAGATTGACCATCGCGGGGACTTCCTCCGCGTCGATTTCGTATGTCGCAACGTCTTGGCCTGTGCGTTCCTTCACCGAAGCAGCAATCGCATCGCATTTGCTTTTGGTCCGGCTGGCGAGGTGGATGTCTGTGAAGATACCTCCATTCCCATCCCTTTTTATTTGGGCCATCTTGTGGACGCAGACCGAGCTGACCCCACCGGCACCGATAACGAGGACTGTCGACATAGTAGTTTCTCCAAGTTCGAATCTTGCGCGCTTTTTAGGGGAATGCGCCGCAGCCGCAAGTGATCCAGACTTTCCTACCAATGGTGTCGCGCGGTAAAGTGACCGGATGATGCTGTCCGATTTCCTTCAAGTTTTTTGCTATCCGCCACTCTTGCGGCATCCCCAGATTTTCCATCACAGGACCGTGTTCCATGTGTTCCATCGTGTAGGAATTGCGACATGAATACGCACACCAGAACGCCGACTCGCGATGGCGTGATCGAGGCGGCTCGCAAAGCCGCTGAAATACTGCCGCCCACCCCGCTTTTGCCGGTCGAGATTGGCGACGTTCGGTGCTGGGTGAAAGCAGAGAGCCTGCAGCCCATCGGAGCCTTCAAGATACGCGGCGGGTGGCACCGTTTGAGCGATCTAACCGGCGCCGAAAAAGCGCGCGGCGTGGTCGCGGTATCGAGCGGCAACCATGCGCAGGGCGTTGCCTGGGCAGCGCGGCGATTGGGCATCAAAGCGACCATCGTAATGCCGCGCGACGCGCCGCAGGTGAAGCTGGATGCCACGCGGGCGCTGGGCGCCGAAATCGTCCTTTACAACCGCCCGGGCGAAGATCGCGATGAAGTCGCTGCCGGGATCATTGCAGAGACGGGCGCAGTGCTGGTCCATGCTTTCGCTGATCCGTGGGTGATTGAGGGGCAAGGCAGCGCGGGTATCGAGATCGTGCAGCAATTGGCGCAAGAGCCTTCGCGCATCGTCGCCTGTTGCGGCGGCGGCGGACTGGCGGCGGGTCTCTCGCTAGCCTGCCCGGATGCTGAGATTGTGCCGGTCGAGCCGGTTGGGTGGGATATGGTTGGGCAGGCTTTGCGGGCTGGCGCAATAGTCCGCGCCCCGCAGGATGCGCCCAAGACCATTTGCGATGCGCTGCAGCCACCAGCGACTGCCGAGATCAATCTGTCTGTCCTGAAAGGCCGCTCAGAGCCAAGCGTAACGGTAACAGACGACGAGGTTCGCGCGGCGCAGCGCTTTGCTTTTTCGAAACTGCAATTGGTGGTCGAACCGGGAGGCGCCGCCGCGCTCGCCGCGGCGCTGACCGGCAAAGTCGCTGTGGATGAGCACACTGTCATCATGCTCACCGGCGGCAACACCGATGCGGAGAGTTTTGCCCGGACAATCGCGCCTTCGGCCAATCATCCGGATTAGTGGCAATTGACAATCTATCACCCTGACAGCAGGGTCCGCGCTCAATTCAGGGAGAGATAATTCAATGCAAGCCCAGATACTCGCCCCGGCCGCTGTGTTGGTGCTGTGGTCACTGATCGTGATGCTGTGGATCATCCCGCGCCGCTTCGGTGCCATCGGCAAAACGGACAAGTCGGCATTTCCCAAGAAAGATGGCCTTCGCGGTCAGGATCTGGAGACGATTTTACCCGACCGCGCCAATTGGCCGGCACATAATCACACTCATCTGATGGAGCAGCCGACGATATTCTACTTCACCGTCGTAGCTTTGGCGCTGATGGGTGCGGGCGCAGTGGATGTCGCTCTGGCGTGGGCGTATGTAGCCCTGCGGATCGGGCATTCGCTCTGGCAAATTCTGGTCAACAAAGTGAATGTGCGGTTCGTGCTCTTCCTGCTGAGTTCGATAGCGCTGATAATTCTTGCGGTGCGTGCACTTATCGCCACCTTGTTCGCTGACCCCGGAGTACTCTAGAAATGGAAGCTGAAATTCTCAAACCGGTCGTCATCTTGATGGCGTGGACCATGGTGATGTGGGTGTGGATGTATGCAACGCGCATACCGGCGATGAACAAAGCGCCGGGCATCGACGACCCGGCCAAATTGGTCGGCACGACGGGTGCGAGCCTGCGCGCGGAATTGCCCGACACTGTCAATTGGAAGGCCGACAATTACAACCATTTGCACGAGCAACCGACTGTTTTTTATGCGGTCGCAATTGTGCTCGCGATTGTCGGCCAAGGCGAAGGTATGAATGCGCTGCTGGCATGGATGTATGTCGGCTTGCGGGTCATGCACTCATTGGTGCAGGTCACCGCCAACAGGGTGCTCGTACGCTTTGTGCTGTTCGCTTTGTCGAGCCTGGTGCTGATCGCGCTGATCTTTCACGCAGCGATCAAGGTGTTCGACATTCACATGTGATCCCCGACGCAGGCCGGGGTCTCAATCAGGTGAAGAGCAATTGTCCAGAGGCCCAGCCTTCGCCGGGGTATCGTGTGATTACTCGGCCGCCTCTTGGGCCGCGAACTCCAGAGTGGCTAAAAACTTCTCCGCATCAAGCGCCGCCATGCAGCCGGTGCCTGCCGCAGTCACTGCCTGACGGTAGGTGTGATCCATCACATCGCCGCAAGCGAACACGCCCGGAATTTCGGTCTTCGGTGTGCCCGCTGCAACTTCCAGATAGCCGCCATCATCCATCGGCAACTTGCCTTTGAACAGCTCGGTCGCAGGCGCGTGACCGATGGCGACAAACGCGCCGTCGGCTTCGATGGTAGACTTCTCTCCGGTCACGGTATCAACCAGATCGAGATGATGCAGAGCGCCATTCTCACCTGCGACAAAGGCGGATACGGTCTTGTTCCACAGCGGGGTAATCTTGTCGCTCGCGAACAGGCGTTCCTGCAGGATTTTCTCGGACCGCAGTTCATCGCGGCGGTGGATCAGCGTTACATCATCGGAATGATTGGTCAGATACAGCGCTTCCTCGACCGCAGTGTTGCCGCCGCCAATCACCACAACCTTCTTGCCGCGATAGAAGAATCCGTCGCAGGTCGCACAGGCTGAAACGCCCTTCCCACCAAGCTCCTGCTCGCCGGGCACGCCCAGCCATTTGGCTTGTGCACCCGTGGCAATCACCAGCGTCTCGCCGATATACTCGTCGCCGCTGTCGCCAACCGCACGGAACGGCGAGCCGTTTGTCATGTCAACTTCGACAATCGTATCCCACATCATCCGCGTGCCGACATGCTCGGCCTGCGCCTGCATCTGCTCCATCAGCCATGGGCCCTGGACCACATCCTTGAAGCCGGGATAATTCTCCACATCGGTCGTGATCGTCAGCTGACCACCGGGCTGGAGGCCCTGCACCACAATCGGCTCCAACATCGCACGCGCGCCATAAATCGCGGCAGAATAGCCTGCCGGGCCCGAGCCGATGATGAGCATTTTCGTGTGATGCGTTGCCATGTCTTCTTCCGTGTTGAGATCGTCGAAACCAATATGGCCCCGCTCTTAGCCATGACAAGGCTGCGGTCCAACCACCCGCCACGCTTCGCCGTGGATAGCGTGGATATCCCTATTCGATCAGATGCGCGCGCAAGGCATCGCGGCGTGCTGCATCGACATCGAGCACTTGCTCCAGAAACGCGTCGACAGTGCCGAAGTGATCGACAACCGCGTTTCGCGAAGCGACCAGATAACGGGCGTCGACCCCCATCAAAACCTTGATCGTCGCATCGTCGATATTGCCATACTTCGCGCGCACCGCTTTCGCGCCAGCGGCCACGCGGGCGTCCAAGTCTCCAGCGGTATTGGTAAGCAGGTAGTCTTCCATAGCGTCGTCGGGATGCACGCCCAGAATGTGATGCAGCAGGTCGACCGCCATTCCCGTCCGGTCCTTGCCCGCAAGGCAGTGAACCACACTTGCCCCCTCTCCGCTGGCGAGCGCTTCGAAGTAGCGCTTCAAAATCCAGTTGAGCTTGTCGCGCGTTGGAAGCTGCGAATAAAGCCTTTCCATCGCCATGTGCGCTGTATTCGTATCGATGGCCTCCTTGGCGGCTTCCACATGCGGGGCCAAGCCCGCTGTTTCGCCATCGAAGAACAGCACTTCGGCATCGAATTGTTCGCTCCGGCGGCACGGATTGGCGCGCCGCTCGCTATTGCCGCGCAGGTCGATCACATGGCGCAATTCGAGCGCGTCGATCGCCGCCAAGTCGTCGTCCGTCGCCTTGCCATGCTCGCCCGAACGGAACAGCACTCCGCGCTTAACCGTGCCTCCGTCAGCAACCGAATAACCGCCATAATCGCGAAAATTGTGAACGCCGCTAAGCGGCAATACTCTGTCAGAACTCATAGGCTCCGCCTGCCATTCCCCTGCGATAATCACAAGCGCGGTGAGCATTCGCCTAGGTATTCTTCCGGGGCCTCCGTTTCACCAGGCCTTGGTCACTGCAGCGCTAACCAAGCATTCCGACTATGAACCGTTTGGAGCAGCAGCGATGGCACATATCCTGATAGCCGATGATGACGAGATGATCGCCGAAATGGCATCGGAAATACTGATCAATGCCGGCCATGCGTGCGGATGGGTCACGGACGGCAAAAAAGCGCTGGAATTGCTGCGCTGGCGGCGGCCGGATCTGCTGCTGCTCGATCAGGACATGCCGCAACTTTCAGGCGCCAGCGTGCTACGGGCGATGCGCACATCGCCCAAACTATACGATCTGCCGGTCATTATGTTTACCGCGACAACCGGCGCAAAGGATGAAGAGCAGGCGCGCTATCAAGGCGCGCAAGATTATATCCGCAAACCATTCGACGAGAAGTTTCTGGTGTGGCGCGTCAATCAGGTGCTGAAAGCGCGCGCCGAACGCCCGAAGCATATGGAATTGCACGAACTGATGGAGCGCAATGCCGGGCGGTTCGATGAAACGATCCGCGAAGACAATCGCGCTGTTTAAGTCAGTTTTTCCCGAGCATCGCCAGATCGTCTGCGAAATTCTTGGTCCAATCCTGCACATTGTCATCGCGCACGGTTTTTATCAGCGCATCATAGCGACGCTTGCGCTCTTTCAGCGGCATATCGAGCGCGGTTTTGATCGCATGGCTGAGATCATCGGGGCTATGCGGATTGACCAGCACAGCCTCCTGCATCTGCTGCGCCGCACCGGCGAAGCGCGATAGCACCAGCACGCCCGGATCGTCCGGGTCTTGCGCCGCGATATATTCCTTGGCGACCAAATTCATTCCGTCGCGCAGCGGTGTCACCAGGCAAATCTTTGCCGTCCGGTAGAAACCGCATAATTCAGCGAGCGAATGACCGCGGTTCACATAGCGGATCGGGACAATGTCGACTTCCGACCGCGCGCCGTTGATCTGGCCGGTCTTCTGCTCAAGCTCGTTGCGGATTTTCTGATAGGATTCAACATCCTCACGGCTTGGCGGCGCTATCTGGATATAGACGAGATCACGCACACGGTCGGGATTCTGGTCAAAAAAGCGCGCTAGCCCGTCGATCCGTTCGGGCAAACCTTTCGAGTAATCGAGCCGGTCAACACCGATTGCCGCTATCCGGTCACGCGTACTGGACAGCAGCTTCTCACCGGCAATCTTGGCTTCCTCGGTTTTGCCTTGCGCGGTCAGGTGGTCGAAATCGATGCCGATCGGATAGGCTTTGGCGTATGTAACGCGGCCCTGATATTCGACACGGCCGGTTGCTTCATCGACTGTCGCGCCAAGTTCCTTGCGGCAATAATGCAGGAAACTTTCCAGCCATTCACCGGTCTGGAACCCGAGCACATCATAATGGAGCATCGTTTCAACCAGCCGCTCATGAAATGGCAGCGAGACGAACAACCGTGTCGGCGGCCACGGGATATGCAGGAAGAAACCGATGCGGTTGTCGAGACCGCGCGCGCGCAATCGTTCGCCGAGTGGAAGAAGGTGGTAGTCATGCACCCACACCATATCATCGGGCTCGATCAGCGGCGCAGCGCTTTCTGCAAAGCGCTCGTTAACCCGTTCATATCCCTTACCAAATTCGCGCTCATATTCGGTCAGATCGATGCGGTAATGGAATAGCGGCCACAGCGTCGAATTGGCGTAGCCATTGTAATATTCGTCAACGTCCTGCTTGGGCAAATCCATCGTCGCGGTTGTCACGCCATCGTTGCGCTGGATATTGATGCTGCCGGTATATTCGTCGCATTCCTCGCCCGACCAGCCGAACCAAATGCCGCGATGCTCCTTGAGCGCAGAGTTCAGCGCCCCAGCCAATCCACCCTGTGCTCCCGCTACGCCGCGCGCTTTGGGGACCGCCACGCGGTTGGATATGACTACCAGCTTGCTCATCGCATTTCGCTCCACGGCCGGGACAGCAGCCCGGCACAATTTATCACTCCTACCAGCGAGTATGTCTGCGGGAAGTTCCCCCACAGCTCTCCGGTCTCGAAGTCGAGGTCTTCAGAAAGCAGACCGGATTCGGTGGTATGGCTGAGCATGGCAGTGAACAATGTCCGCGCTTCTTCATCGCGCCCCGCAAGATGCAGCGCCTCGATCAACCAGAATGTGCAGACGTTGAAGGCTGTCTCCGGCAGACCGAAATCATCCTCTGACGCATAGCGAAGCATATGCTCGCCGCGCCGCAGAGTTTTCTCGATCGCGGTGAATGTCGATTGGAACCGCGGATTGTCCGGTTGGAGGAAGCGCAGCTCGACCATCTGTAACAGGCTCGCATCGAGATAGTCGCTTTCGAAGGATGCGCCGTAATGGCCGCCCTCTTGGCCATTTTCGACCCAGGCCTTGTCTTCGATTTTGGCGCGAATGGCATCGGCGCGTTCTTGCCAGACTTGTTGGCGGTCAGCTTTGTCGATGTTTGCTGCCACCTTTGCCAAGCGATCACACGCTGCCCAGCTCATCACGGCAGAGTATGTGTGGACTTCCTGACGTGTGCGAAATTCCCACAGGCCCGCATCGGGCTGGTCGTGCATCTTCCACGCCATCTCGCCGACTTCTTCGAGGCTTTCGAAATCATTATCGTCGGCCATGCGGAGCAAGCGGCGATCGAAGAACGCCTGCGCGGTGGGCAAGACGATCTGGCCATAGCAATCATGCTGGATTTGCTTGTAGGCGGCGTTGCCTTTGCGGACCGGCCCCATGCCGCGATAGCCGGCCAGATGGGCTGCGGTTGTTTCGTCGAGCTCGCCCTCGCCCATGACCGAATAGAGCGGCTGGATCTGCCCGCCGCGCGCAGAGTCGACGATATTGCGCAGATATCCCAGATATTTCTCCAGCACGTCCAATGCGCCGAGCCGGTTGAGAGCTTGGACGGTGTAGTAAGAATCGCGGATCCAACAGAAGCGGTAATCCCAGTTGCGCTCGCTATGCGCGGCTTCGGGAATGGAAGTGGTGAGCGCGGCAACAATCGCGCCGGTTTCTTCATGCTGGCACAATTTCAGCGTAATCGCGCAGCGGATGACCTCGTCCTGCCATTCAAGAGGAATATGCAGCCCCCGCACCCACAGCTTCCAATAGCGTGCGGTCGATTGTTCCATCCGGCGCAGTTCCGAGCGGACATTGCCAACGAATGGCTCATCAGGACCGAGGAAGAAATGCTGATCTGCTTCCACCCGGTAGTAACGCGATTCCAGCACATACCCGACGGGCGCATCGGTACTCAGCCGCATCGCCTGCGGGCCGACAAGATAGCGGATATGATTGGTGCCGTTGGTTTTCTCGGCAATCGTCGCGCCGTAATCGCGCATCGGATTGAGCGTGACTTTCAGCCGCGGAACCCCGGAAACCGGGCGAACAATGCGCGCAAACGCCACCGGCCGGTACATCCTGCCGGACCGCTCGTATCGCGGACAGAAATCGCGGATTTCAACCGCGCTGCCATCTTCAGACTCTAGCCGCGTCACAAGAATGGCGGTGTTACGTTCGTAGTGCTGAGTGACCGAAGTTTGGTTTTCTAACTCAAACCGCCAGACGCCGGAATCCCGCTTCTCGCCATTGAGCAGCGCGCAGAAGACCGGATCACCATCGACACGCGGGACGCAGCCCCACACCAGCGAAGCCGACTGATCGATCAGCCCGCTCACCTGACAATTTCCAATTGGCCAGAGTTCCAGATTGGGGTCGGTCACAGCTTCAGCCATGCATGCACATCCTTCACAGAATTGAGTTTATATTGCGCGTTTCGATAGGGGCGATCGCCTACCGCGATGCCGAAGCCGCCAATTTCGTTTGCGGCGGCGAAACCGTCTTCATCGGTCACATCATCGCCGATAAAGATCGGCGTTGCTCCGGCGAAATCATGTTCTGCCATGAAGGCTCTTACTGCCGAAGCCTTGTCAGCGCCGTTCCCGACTATTTCAACCACGCATTTGCCGGCCTTTACCGCTAGATCGTGCTCGGTGG
This sequence comes from Pontixanthobacter aestiaquae, assembly GCF_009827455.1. Classification (NCBI taxonomy): domain Bacteria; kingdom Pseudomonadati; phylum Pseudomonadota; class Alphaproteobacteria; order Sphingomonadales; family Erythrobacteraceae; genus Pontixanthobacter; species Pontixanthobacter aestiaquae. The sequence goes on along the minus strand of NZ_WTYZ01000001.1, from coordinate 1,698,618 downwards.
CGAGCGCGCTGGCAAATTCTACCGCCGCGCCCTCAAGCTCGGGCTTGGCACGGAAATGCAGCGCACCGCCGTGGCTTTTTGCCTCGTAGGAGACGCCATTGCCCTCCGCAAATTCGCTCAGTGCCGAAACAACCGCATCGGGCAGCGCGTCCGCCGCTTTTCCCATAGCCGAACCATCCGCGCGAAAACGCGACGCGCCATGCGATCCGGCGACCGCAAATGGCAGGCTACCAAGGTGCCGCTCCAGATCGGCAGGCGCGCGCCCGCTTACCAGAGCCAGTCGCCCGTCATACCGGCTTGAAAGGGCCTCAAGGCGCTCCGTCAGATCATCTGGAACGTGAATCGAATCCGGTGTTGGCGCGATTTCCACCAGCGTGCCGTCAAAATCGAGGAAAAGCGCAACCGGTCCCTGCTCCGAAAGATCGGCCAAGCTTGGCGGTGGTTCCGGAAGGGTGTGCGAGGTCTCCATCCAAAGGCGACCTTAGACATGCAGGCATAGCCGTCAAACGGCTTTTGTGCAGCGCAGCGCAGAATTCGAATTCAGCTTAGTTGATCGTGGCCTCGAATGTGATCGCCATATTGTCCGACGGACCCAGCGTTGCGGCGGTCATGGTCAGCGTCGAACCCGATATCGACGCTCCGAATGGATCGTCCTCATCCCCGGCATTGTCGACGTTGTTGTCGTCTTCGACTGTAGTCGCGGTGCCGCAACTCGTTCCGCTTCTGATAGTGCCCGGGCTGTATGTCAGATCGGACGGAATATTGTCGGTTGCGACAACGGAGGTCGCTGTGGCTGACCCTGCATTGCTGATCAGTATACAATAGCGAACCGTCGCATTCTGCAGTGCTTTCGGATTTACGCCAAGGTTGACTGGATCAGAAACGATCGAGCTAACTTTTGTTACGCTGAGATTTGTCTCGGGTCCGCAGTGGTTGATATCATGGATGGTCATGAACTGGTTTTCCGGATTCACCGGCGCTGTCGTGTGATTGCCGTAGGAAATCGTGACCGTATCCACGGGGGCCAGAAAAGTGACAACAACATTGCCGTCGGCGCTGTCGCTGCTTGATCCGGCATCACCGATCGCAACGTTTCCGGTTACGTAATTGGCAATTCCGTTGGTAAGCGTCGGCATTACCGGCGTGCCGTCAAAGGACCCGACAACTGTCAGCTTGTCCGCGAAACTGTTGTTACCAAAATCAATGTCGAATACCGTGAATTGCATGCCCGGCACTGCCGTAGGGAGCGTCATCACGATGGTCGCTTCATCGGACTGCGTTTCGTTATTGAGGTTGATGAACAGACCTTCCTCGCCTGCCGCTAAACCGCCCGTGTTGGTTGAATTGATTGCAGGTGAGCCAGCGACAAACGCCACATCTGTGGTCAAATCGTAATTGATCGAGCCGATACCGATCTGGGTGAAATCATTATTCGTCGCATTGGTCCAAGGCCGTCCTTGCCAATCGAACAATATCTGATTGGTCGCAGCACAGAATGCATCCAAATTCGGCGGTGTCCCCGCAACACGCGTTCCGGCGACTGTAAAGCTGCTGGTCGCATAATCGTCTTCGGTTGCGACCCCGTTATCTACGGTTGAGTCTATATCCGCTTGCGCACTCGCAATGATTTCTGCGGTGTTGGTAACCGTCGCGCCAGACGTCGCGTTTACCGTGCCGTTGATGGTGATCGAAGTGCTGGTCCCTGCAGGGACGCTGCCCACGGTCCAAATGCCGGTTCCGCTATCATAGGCTGCTGGCGCACTGACAAAAATAAAGCCATCGGGCAGAATGTCGCGGACTTGAACACCAGTTGCATTTTGCGATGGCGCACCCGCATTGCTTACCGTCAATGTGTAGCTGATTGCAGTGCCGTTTGCCGGTGTAGCATTGCTGACGGTTTTCGTCAGAGACAAGTCAGCAAAAGGGGGTGCTGATGTCAGATACAATTCGGCATAGCGAAATACGCCGTCATCAGAACCAGTAAAGATATCGCAGATTTCCAGACGCCAGGTGCCTGCACTTGCCACTCCGTTAAATGCGGACAAAGCAGCATTAGGGCTGAAATTATTGGCAAATGGCGGCGGTGCAGTGGTCGAATGTGGCTCGGTAGGAGCGTCCGTATTCACCACCGTCCCATGCGCATCGTCGAGCAGAACGTTGAGATTGTCACCGCTGGTATTGGTCGCGTCGCCATCGACCAATTGCACGCGCGTCCCATCGGGTGATTCTAGCGTCAACTGGATATCACCGCGCCATGTATGCGTAGCGAAAAAGCCGAGATCGACATCTGCGACTGTAAAGCTCGAACCGCCCACGACAAATGTGCGGACCAGCGGCGCCGCGCAGGTCGTCGAGCCGTCGATCGTTCCATCGACGCCGTTGACATAGGTCGTCGTTGTCTGGGCCTGAGCGACTTGCGCGAAGCCCAATACGAACACAGCAGCGATCAGTCGCCACATCGCTGAGAACACTGTTAGAATCTGATCTTTAGACGGCATCCAACGCATAAGGTTGGCATAGCTCAGCATGGTTAACGGAGCGCTAACACTTCGCTCCGGGATATCGGGTCTTCCGGTCATCGGCCGAGACCCAGAAAGCCGAAAGTATCTGCATCGAATTTGACCCGAACGCTGGCATAAATGCCTTTGTCGGTGTTGCGCGCAGCAGAGAAATCTTCGTCGCGGAAACCTTCGATGTTGTAACCCACGGTCAGCAGCATTCCGTCTGCCGGTACGAAGCCGATATTCGGACCGAATGCGAAACTGGTAGTATTATCGCTGAGATTCGCACGGACTGTCGCGGTCGCACCCACTTCGAACTGTTCGCCGATACCGATCCGGGCATCAACCCCGCCCAGCGCTGTAAATCCGGCAAGATCAAAGCCTTCGAAGCTATCGAAATTGTAACGCGCACCAATGAACAGGCCGAACTCATCGCGGCGGTTCAGATACTCGATGCCCTCGATTCCGTCGAGCTCTTCATATCCGCGCGGCGACCAATTGGTGGACAGGCTGCCGATAACGCGGCGCGATTGCGCGTCGCCGGTGACGGTCAGTGCAGTGCGGCCCGCCGGACCGGTCTCCCCTGCAACTGCGTTCGTGACAGAGTCGCTGCGGAATTCGAGTTTACCCAGCATTGCAACTTCGGACGCGTCAGGACGATGAGCGAACGCGATCGCACCGTCGAAGATTTCGGTTGTCGCGCCGTTCTGGCCGGTTGCTTCGGTCCAGGTGAAGCCCGAACCGACGATGCTGCCCTCGCCCAATTGACGGACTGCACCGAAAGTAAGGCCCTTGCGGTCAGCAAATTCGCCATCGCGATATTCGCCGCGCACGGTCGCGCTCCAGCGATCCTTGCGATAGGCAGCGCCCAACGTGAAAGCGGTGAAGTCTTCAAACAGGCTGCCATCCTGACCAAGCTGTCCACCAGCGGCGACAGGCTGCGCAGGATTGATGATGTCCGATACTGGATCGGTTCCGCCCAATGTGCGGCTGCCGTCCACCGTTGCGTCGAGCGACAGCGTCGGTGAGACCTGCAGGGTTTGCGCTAGGCCAAACGCTGCGAAGCTGCGATTGCCATTTTCGTTAATCCGCTGCTGGCCGAGCGTGCTGGTGAAGCGGCCCCCCTGCCATGGCGAAACTTCGATACCGCCACGAACAGTGCGCGCATCGATATTCTCGCCATTGGCGATTTCGTACAGACCGACCAGCTTGATACCCGGCGTGATCGCATAGCGCGCGGCGAAGCGGTGCTGCGCGGGCAGATCGACCGATTCAGCCTGGTCCAGAGCAATCGCGCTCGTCGCGCTCAGCTCGAGCTTGTTATCAAACAGACGCTGGGTGACGCCGCCTTCAAGAACAGTCGATGTGTTAGTCGTGCCGTCATCCAGGCGATCATTGAGATGCGAAATACCAATCTGCAGATCGGTGTTGTTGGTCCGGTAGTTGGCATGAAGCTGCGCTGCATTGCGGCGATTGCCATCGGTCAGGCTGTCATCACGCCAGAAGCTGGTGACGACCGAGAGTTTTTCATCGAATGCATAGCGCGCATCGACACCGATCTTGCGGCGACCGCGCTCCGCACCGCTCTGCTGTCCGACACCGTAATCGGCGTCGAGCGAGCGGATATAGGCGAGCAGATCAACCGGGCCGGCACGGTGCTCGACTTCCACGATGTATCCGCCTGCATTGTTGCCCTCGCTGCGGCTCATCGCGACTTCAGCGCGAACTTCCGTGCTCTCGCCAAGGCGGGCGCGCAGATCGAGTGCCCCGATATTGGTGCGGGCTTCTTCGCCCTTGTCAGTGATTGCGGTCGCGCCGATGCGGATATTGCCCGATTTGTCGGTCCAGGTCGCGCGGACACCGGCATTCAGTTCACCGCCGCTTAGCGCGTCGACTTCATACTCAATCACGATGAATTGCGGGTTGAGGTCGAAATCACGGCTCAGGATCGGCTCGCTGAAAGTGACCGTGCCGGACAACAGATCGATGTCATAATCGATGAAGCGAACCAGCTCACGGCTGTTCACGATCACTTCGGACCGCAGACGGTCGCGTGTTTCAATTGTGATACGCTCGCTATTGGCGATGATGGCGCGGCTGCCCAGGCGGTATGGGCCAGAGATGCCCTGCCCCTGAATTTCATCGCGGCGGAAACGTGTTTCGATTTCGGCAGCGAATGCCTGTGCCTGGATCGCGCCGATGCGTGCTTCGGCTTTTACGCCGGTCGCGGTGCGGTTATAGCGTGCCAGCTGCGTCTGGTCGAAACCGGTCTGGAAATCGCCATACAGCGCATAGAATGTCGCGGTTTCGATCCGGACATAAAGCTTCTCACGCGATGCAGCGTCGAACCGGCGGCTCGAACCGTCAGCAAACACGGTGTAATATGCGTTTGGATCCAGCGTGCCGAGGACGCGTTGATCGTCGCGCTGTTTGGCGCTGTCATAGGCCAGCGTGAGCAGATATTTACCGAGCACGCGGCCTTTGGCGTAGAGAGCGACGCGGGCGTTGTCCCCCAGATCGCTGTCGAAGCGGCCAGCGCGCTCCATATTGTCTGCAACGGTGCGCGCGCCGATTGACCCTTCTGCCAAGCCGACGACAGTCCACTCGACATCGCCAGGCTCCAGCCATGTTTCCAGCTCTTGCTCGCGGCTGATTTCGCCATCGGTGAACCTGAAGTCCAGACGGACAGAGCCGCTGATCAACGTCGGCGCAAGTTCGATCAGCGCAATGCCGTCCGCCCCCTCGACCGTCCAACGAACGCTGCTGCTGGCGCCGCTACCGGTCAGCTGAAGCAATTGCTGCTGTTCGATCTGCGTGGCGCTCTGATACGGCGCATTGATCGAGAAATTACCCGAGATCCCGCCACGAACCGGACGGCCATTGCGGTCGGTTACGCGCACCGCGATGACCGGACGTGTTCTGCCGTCAGCAACCAGTTTCGATTGCTCTGGAACGAATTCGACGCGGTCCGCTTGCGAAACGAAATACACTTCGCGCTCAAGTTCTTTCGACACACCGCCCAACGAGTTGAGGATGTTTGCGGTAAGGACAGTCTTCTCGTTCTTCAGCGGAACGCCGCGCCATACGCTGACAGCATAGTGGCCCTTCGAAGCGGTTTTGATGCCTTCAAACGCAAGACTGCTGGCGGGCTCGCCATCGACGAACAATTCTGCCTTCTGACCCTTGCGGTGACGGATAGCTACGCGGATCGATGGTGCACGCGGGTTATGCTCCGCCGTGGGGAACAACCAGCCGTCTTCGCCGTCTCCTAAAGCGAGCCAGTCGACGTCGCCGATAGCCTCTTTGTCAGCCTGTGATGTTGCGGTTTCTGCCGGCTTGGCGGCATCTTCACCGTCAGCAGCTTCGCCGCGCTCGCGAGATACAATGCCCGCCTCGGGCGTGCCTGCAGTGGCATCCTTCACGATGGGCTCAAGAATGCCCTCCGGCACGACCGCATGGAAGTCCGCCACGAGCAGCGAACCGCCTTGGCCAATCACGAAGCGTGAGGTTGTGGTGCCGGCGCTGCGGGTAGAGCGGTAGCAATCAATAAACTCGCTGCCTTCCGGCAGGGTTTGCTCGGCGGCTTGCACCACGTGCGTGCCCGGAACGACGCCCTCGAAGTGATAGCGGCCATCAGCATCGGTAATTGCGAAGCTGCCATCTTCCATCATCACCCGCACACCGGGAATGCCGATGCGCGGATAGCGAATATCGCAGGTTCCGGCGGTAATCCGCCCGATAATTGTCATCCGGCCCGCGATGGTGTCGCGTTCGATGTCCACCACGGCGCTAGCGGTCGCGCTGTTCCCTCTGGAATCGGTCGCAGTCGCGCGGTTTTCTGCCTGTCCGGGAGGCGCATCGGCGCGCACAACCATCGCGTATGTCACGCGTGCCTGCGCTCCGCCAGGGAGGTCACCCAATCGGATCGTCAGCTGCCGCCCATCGGCAGTAACATCAACCGCATCCGGCGCGGCCTGACCATTGAGACGGATGGAATCCTGCCTCAGGCGCAGCCAAGAAGACGGTGTATCGACCAGAGTAACATTGCGTTTGACGCGGGTCTGGTCCTGATTTCGTGCGGTGATAGTGTAGAACACTGCATCACCCGGCTGCGCGCTGTTGCGCGATGCGGTTTTCTTCAGGCTGACGGCCACGCTGGGCCGATCGAGCGGAATATCAATCCGCACGGGCGTTGGATCGACCAGGGCGAAGTCTCCGCCAAAGGATCCATCGACAATGATGAAATTGCCGCCATCCGGGCGCACAAGCTGCGCGAGTTCTGCTGCGGTTGCGGTGGACGGCGCTGTATATGGCGATGGCGGCTCGATCACGAGGCGATATTGCCCCAGCGGCGCCAACGGGAACCAGTATTCGCCCGGTTCCATAATATAGACATTGCCTGCCGCATCAGTGATCGGCTGACCGGAAATTACCGAATTTGGCCAAGGTGTTACACCGTCTTCGGCGAACACATTCGCGGGCTGGCCGGTGACAGCATCGACCATCGAAACACGCGCGCCAGTGACCGGTTCACCGGTTTCGCTATCGAATACAAGGCCGAAAGGATCTGCCAGCACGTTTACAGAGGTAGAGATGAAAATATCGGTTTGTCCGACGCGCGTAACCCCGATCTGGATAGTCGCACCTTCGGTCAGGCTGAGGCGGCAATCGCCCTGCTCTACCGACGGCGGAATGCCGATTGTCGGGATTCGACCCACGAAAATACCGGTATTTACCCCGGTTTCGAAGATCTCGATTTCTTCGCGATCACCAGTGCTGGTTTGAATGATAGCATTAAGGCTGTCGACCGCAGCGGGATCGATATTCGCGGCCGGTACGCCCACCCGGAACAAGAGGTCCTGACCCACGCGGATTTCAGACGTCGGCGTTACACCGGCGCTGATTGTCGACGTCCCACCACCACCGGGCTGAATAGACCGCAAGGATTGCGATCCGCACAGGGATGGTTGGAATTTCAGCACCGAGTCCGATCCCGGCGACGGCGCAAAAGTGACGATAGTCGTGGGTGTCTGGACTATATCGAAATCGATCTGGTTGGAGAGCGTCAGCTTGGCTCCCGTCGGATCGGTCCAGTCGGCCCGGGCAACGTTGGTAATGGTCTGCGCGTGCGCCACTCCTCCAAGCACGACGAAGTGCAGCAGTGCTACCAAGAGCACTGCTGCACACTCGCGCAGAGAGGAAGTGAAACGCACTAGCGTAGAACTCAACTAATTAGATGATCAGTTGATTGTCGCGCGGAAATACAACGTACTCACAGTGTTCGCTGCAAGATCGTTGAGCGTTGCCGAAACTTCATCCGGCGTGCCCGACACATTGTCGACGAAGTTGCTATTCGCATCGTCAACACCATCAGCGTTACAATCGCCGGTACCGTCAACGGTACCGTTGATGAACACGCCGAATGTTTCGTCGAATTCCAGATCAACCGGCAAAGTGTCTGCTACGTTGACGCCAGTTGCCGTTGCAGCGCCGGGTCCATTGGACACGACAATACAATACTCGACCAAAGCACCTGGAATAGCCTTCGGATTACTGGTTCCGTTGATCGGATCGCTGACGATTGTGCTGGCTTTCGTGACCGTCACATCCGCTGCAGCGACGACGTAGCCGTCAGTATCAGTGAATGCGCCGTCCTCGATAGCATCAGTATCGCCTGCACCGTCAGCCAGAACAGTATCGATGTTGGCCGCATTCACGGTACCATCTTCGGTGTTCGCTTCGGTATCATCCGCAGTGTTGGTCGCATCATAGATATCACCCTGAGCACCGAGCGTACCGCCTTCGGCAGCTTGCGCGGTCAGTACGATATCAGCGGTTTGCCCGGCCGTAACTCCGACAGGAATATCCGCGGCGACCAGAACTTGCTGGACACCATCTGCCGCGAGTTCGTCCAGATACGTGACTTCTTCACCAACATCATATTCACCATCGGCGTCGGCATCGACGAAAATGATGATATTGGTCAGTGTAAAGTCGTTACCAGCGGCCGGCGTTGCCGTCAGCACGAAGTCAGCCACGTCGTTCGACAGGTTGGTAACCTCGAACTCGATAACCGCTTGCGTCTGGTTCGGCGCCACTTGGGTGCGCCCGATAAAGCCAGTTTCCGCCACTGTCAGGTCGATTTTGCGATCGACGGTGAACGTGTCAGAGCCGCTGGCCTGCGTTTGATCGAATCCACCGACTTGATAATCAACGAAAACTTCGTTGGTAATCGGCTGACCCGCCTGCGTACCAGCTGCAAGAGCCGGCGCCGAGGTAAATGCAATGAGAGCTATACTGCTCACTGCCCCCAGCAATTGCTTAGTGCGTTTCATGTTTTAGGTCCTTCTACTATGCCTCGTGCTTCCCCGACTGCCCACGAGACCAGACAGTTACCATTCGCTTCTCAGCGAACGATGGCGTAAAAAGTGATCTGGCCGCTCTCGCCCGGCTCGAGGCTGGCGAGCGTCCACCGAAGATGTGTGACATCCGATGCCAAGGCGGCACGAACAGCGCCGCCCTCCTCAGTCACGGTGAGTGTACTCAGAGCGCCGAATGTTTTTCCGCCGTCCACAGACGCGACTTGGTCAGCCGGTGTATCTGACGCCAGTTGAACGGCAGAGCTAAGAGGATTGGTGACGACGAAGTTTTCGACCAGCTCGGCGCTGGTATTTTCGTAATTGGTGCGGAATAACAGGCGATCCCCGGGCACGACCAGATTTGGCTCCACCAGTTCTGTCCGCGGTTCTGCGCCGTCCTCGCTAATGGTTTTGACAACCATAACGTCGCCGTTCAGTGCGACGGACTGCCCGTCTTGTGCCATGACAGGTGCGGAAACGAGCGCTGCGAGCGCCGCAAAAATTCCAAAAATTCGGCCGATTTTCATTGTTTTAGCCCTTATTGATCGACTTGAACGTCGAAGGTGATGGAATGGGATGTGCCGCCATTGACGGTGCCCAGATCGACTGTGATTCCGGCACCGTCGGATGCTTCGCCAGCATCGCCATCAGCACCATCGGTCAGCGCCCCGCCGTCGAGCGTAAGGCTGGTCACCACGTAAGTGGTGTTTGTTGGAATAGGGTCAGTGATCAGCAGATCATCGACCGAGCCGGAGCCGGTCACGTCGGCGCGGATTGTATATTGGATGATCGAGCCGGGAACGACGCTGGTCCCGCCAAACGGGTCGCGCACGATCGCCGATTTGACCAGATCGACGGTCGTAATGCCGACAATAATTGTACCCAGCGCGTTATCGTCAGCTCCGGTCGGTCCGACGACCGCGTCACCTCCGCCCTCGCCTACGCCGGCAAAGGTGGTGCCAGGCGTACCGGTGCCAGTAACAGCTTCGGCAAGCAGATCGACCTGCGCTTCGTCTTCGTCGGCGGCTGTAGGCGGAACGCTCAGCAAGACAAACACTGTCAGCGCTTCATCGGGATCGAGAATTTCGGTCGTTTCCGGCGATGTCAGAATGTCATCGACGCCCGGGTCGTAAACGCCATTGCCGTTCGTATCGACGGCAATGCCATCGACTGTGGGGTCAAAGTCATTTCCGCCGACTGCGGGGTTCACGGTGAGCGTGAACGCTTCGGGACCGTTGCCGGTGTTGGTCACGGAATATGTCAGCACCGCGCCACCTGACGACGTAGCGACCGGCCCCGCGTTCAGCGACGCCACGGTTACGTCGAGCAATTCGTCAACGCGCAGCACGACGGTATTCGAGTCAATCGTTTCCGGTCCGTCGCCAGCATCATAGGTTGCTACCGCAGTGTTCTCGATCAGCGTGCCGGCCGGCACACCTTCAGCGAGAGCGGGCGTCGCGAAAAACGGGACAGCGAGCGCAGCTGTCAGGACGAAATATGGTCTGCGTACATGAGTCATGCAGCGCTTTATGGAGAAAAAAGGTTATCAACCCGTTAGGACATACGTGGAAACCCTATACGGAACCGCGGACTTGGAAGGTTAATTTGCCATTCACACGCGTATAGGATTGTAACAACCAAGCGCGACGTAGCGGAAATTGCGTAAACGGTTGTAAGGTTGCTGCAATCACCGCCACGATAACGTTCTCAAAAAAGTATTCGATAAAGTTCCGGATTGTCCGGTGAAAATGGCAATTTTCGCAATATTTGGTAGCGGAGGAGGGACTCGAACCCCCGACACGCGGATTATGATTCCGCTGCTCTAACCAGCTGAGCTACTCCGCCCCTTTCAGGGCCCCGATTACGGGCCAGCGCCGCCTAGGTAAGGACCCATGTTGCTGCGCAGGCGGCGCATTTAGGGCCGGGATGCCCCTCGGTCAACTGCAAAGGCAGCATCGGGCTGGAAAAGCCGTCAGCGCCCGCGAAACGGATAGGTTCGCACATGCTCCCACGGCCCGCCGCGATAGATGTGGAGCGAGAGTCCGGCGAAACGAAACGGGTGCGGATCGATGGTGGGGCCAAGTTCAGCCTGCAGCGCTTTGGCGTCCCTGGGGCTGACTTTGTTCTGAATGGTGACGTGGAGCCGGGGCTTGTGCTCGTCTTGCGGAGTGAGGAGCCCATGGAACCGGTCAGCGAGATTACGCCAGATGTCGATCATCGCCGGGCTGGAAAGCTTTAAGGCTGTTCCCTTGCCCAAGGGCATGATCCCTTCGATCTGACCGGCAACAGGTGCGCTCTCGGCCGCTTCGGTCGCGAGCGCGGTCTTGATCTCGCTTTCGCACGATGGCGGCAAAGCGTGGAACAGCGTGACATGGGCCGATAGATAATTGCGCTCCGGCGGGAAATGCTCGGTCCTGAGCGCGGTCGCCCATTTAGCCAGATCGGGCGGCAGCTCGGCAGTGATGATGAATGGTGCGCCAGCGATGGCTGATCACATCTCGCCGCGCTCACGCCGCAGCGCGAACCAGCGATCCACATTGGCGTTATGTTCTTCCAGACTATCTGCAAAAACATGCCCGCCCTTGCCATCCGCGACCATGTAGAGCGAGCTGGTCTTGGCCGGATTGAGCACCGCTTCGATCGAAGCGCGCCCGGGGTTCGTGATCGGGCCTTTCGGTAGACCCGTCATTGTGTAGGTATTATAATCATTTACAGCGGCTATTTCAGACTGTCTGATACGTCTTCCTAGAGGTTTTCCTTTTGTTATCGGATAGATAATCGTGGGATCTGCCTGAAGCAGCATATTCTTCTTTACCCTGTTTGAATAAAGGCCCGCAACCCGTTGTCTTTCCGACGAAATACCTGTTTCTTTTTCGACAATAGCAGCCAGTATGACGGCTTCCTCCGGAGAACTCACGGCAATATCCTGCTGGCGCTTCGGCCATGCTTCGGCGAGGAAATTGCGCATCGCAACCTGCATCCGCGCGAGCACTTTTGTGCGCTCCTCACCACGCTCGAAATCATATGTATCGGGCAGGACGGAGCCTTCTTCGGGAACCGGAATTTCGCCTGTAAGCAGCGGCTCTGCCATCAGCCTTTCATGGACGAGAATTGACGGCATCCCTTCCGGAATAGTCACGAAGCGGCGGATCACATCGCCCTTCTGGAAAGTCTCAAGAATGCGCGCCGGACTGACGCCGGCGGGCAGCATAAATTCGCCCGCCTGGACTGGATCACCGCCGCCCAATATTTTCGCCCTCAGAAGGAAAGCATCGGCTGACGCAATATGCCCTTCGGCCTCCAATGCCCTTGCAACGGATGTCAGGCTGGACCCGGAAGATACAACAAACTGAGTATCTTCGCTAACCTGCGACGAACCATACCAGCCGGCAGCAAACCAGCCGCCCCCAGCAAGACCCAGCAGCGCCACAATCGCGATTACAGCGCAACCCAGCTTACGCATGGTCAATCAGCCTTCTTCATTACCAGGCTGGCGTTGGTTCCACCGAAGCCAAAGCTATTGTTCAGTACTGCCTTTACCTCGCGCTTCTTTGCGGTGAGAGGCACCAGATCGACACCATCGGTGCCGTCATCAGGATTGTGCAGATTAAGCGTGGGAGGGACAATCTGGTCGCGCAGCGCCAGAATACAGAAAATCGCCTCTACCGCGCCTGCACCGCCCAACAGATGGCCAATCGCCGATTTGGTCGAGCTCATCGACACATTGCCGATTGCGTCGCCAAACAGGTTCTTGACCGACCCCAGTTCGATCGTGTCCGCCATGGTCGATGTGCCGTGTGCGTTGATGTAGTCGATGTCGGCAGGCGTCATACCCGCCTTCTTGAGCGCCATTTCCATCGAACGATACGCGCCCGAACCCTCCGGATGCGGCGCGGTCACGTGATGCGCATCCCCCGAGAGGCCGTATCCGACCACTTCAGCGTAAATTGTCGCTCCGCGCGCCTTTGCGTGCTCATATTCCTCCAGAACGACCACACCGGCCCCCTCGCCCATGACAAAGCCGTCGCGGTCCTTGTCATAAGGACGGCTCGCTTCTTCAGGGCGGTCATTCATACTCATATTGAGCGCGCGCGCCTGTGCGAAACCGGCAATGCCAATCGGGCAGATTGTCGCCTCTGCCCCGCCTGCAAGCATAATATCTGCATCATCATCGCGGATCATCCGCGCGGCATCACCAATCGAGTGCGCCCCCGTCGAACACGCCGTCACAACCGCATGGTTCGGGCCCATCAGGCCGTATTTGATCGAAACTTGACCGGAAATCAGGTTAATCAGCCGTCCGTGAACGAAGTGCGGGCTCACACGGCCCGGTCCGCGATCGCGCAGAACATGCGATTCACTCTCGATGCCGGGCAGCCCGCCAATGCCCGAACCAATCGAGCAGCCTGCGCGCAATTTCATCGCGTCCGACATGTCTTCGAGGCCAGCATCTTCCAGTGCTTGTCCGGCGGCATCGATACCGAATACGATAAACGGATCAACCTGACGCTGGACCTTGTGGTCGACACGCTTGTCCGGATCGAACCCGTATTCGTGGTCTTTGGGCTTCACTTCGCAAGCAATGGTGCATTTGTGCCCTTCAGTGTCGAAATGCGTGATCTGCCCCGCTCCGCTTTTGCCAGCGAGGATATTCGCCCATGATGTTTCGACATCACTACCCAGAGGCGTGACAAGGCCAAGTCCGGTTACGACAACACGACGCATTGTATTCTCCAACAGAGCGCCGCCTAACGAAGCGGTTAGCTCCCAAAAAACAACAGGCCCGACCCGGTTAAGGGGCGAGCCTGTCAATTTCCCGCTGGCCGCCGCTTTCGGTCAGGCCATCAAGCGAGCACAGCGGGATAGGCGTTTAGCCCTTGTGCTCATCAATATACTTGGTGGCATCGCCGACAGTAGCGATCTTTTCAGCCGCATCGTCAGGAATTTCCACACCGAATTCTTCTTCAAACGCCATAACCAGCTCGACAATGTCGAGGCTGTCTGCGCCCAGATCGTCGATGAAGCTGGCTTCCTGAGTTACCTTGTCGGCCTCAACACCAAGATGCTCAACAACAATCTTCTGTACGCGGTCAGCACTATCGCTCATAATTTCCCTCTCATTTTGGGGGTTAAACTTTCACCTGTCGCCCTAATGAACGGCAGCCTTGCTGGCAAGGGGCTTTGGCGGGCTTGGACGAGATGTGGGTATGATCGCGCACATACTCAAGGGTTTCGCACTCGCCCCCCTAGCCAACCCTCAATGCTCCCGGCAATTCGTTGCTGGTGCCATCGCCTGCCTCGTCGCCAACCTTGAGCTACAATTCACCGAATACAGCCCTTCCCGACTGCGCGTCAGTGTGATCTTTGAGAGTGATCGCGAGAGGCCCCTTACTGGTCGACTGGCCAGGAACCGCGAAGCCCGCGCACCTGTTCTCTTGTCGGTAGTTATGTCGGGAACGATTCTGGTAACCGTGCATTTTTCTTTCACAACCTACTTATATTAAAGGACAAAATCATGGACGCCCAAAAAGTCGCTCTTAAATCACTCGCGGATACAACGTATGATTCAGTGAATGGATATCGTCAGGCTGCCGAGAACGCGAACACCCCTCGATTGAAACAAACCCTGGCGCAATGCGCGGAGAAGCGCTCACAAACATTGTCGTCGCTCAATGCCGAGCTGGCGCGCCATGGCTGCGATCAGGCCGACGGAACGGTCGCCGGTTCCGCGCACCAGATTTGGGCCGATATCACCGGTCTGTTTGAGAATGGCGACGAAAACGCTGTCGAACGGGTCGAAGAAGGCGAAGATTATATCGCCAAAAAGTTTGAGGAAGTGCTTGAGCAGTGCGATTTCGATGCTCAAACACAGCAAGTCGTGCAAGCCGCTTATCAGGAGATTCAGGCTGGTGAACGGTTCACCGACCAGCTCGAAGCCTACGTCGACTGATCCGCAAACACGATTTTAAATTAAAAAGGGCGCGAGGTTCACTTCGCGCCCTTTTCTATGAGTTACTCACCCGCCGGCTTCGGCGGCTCGACCACGCGGATATGCACATCGCGCAGTTGAGCGTTCGAAACGCTGCTTGGCGCGCCCATCATCAAATCTTGCGCTTTCTGGTTGAGCGGGAATGCAATGACTTCGCGAATGTTCGGTTCATCAGCGAGCAGCATTACTATGCGGTCGATGCCCGGTGCGGAGCCACCATGCGGCGGTGCGCCCAGTTTGAACGCCTCGATCATGCCACCAAATTCCTTGTCGACAGTCGCATTGTCGTAACCCGCGACCTCAAATGCCTTGTACATGATCTCCGGCTTGTGGTTCCGGATCGCTCCGCTGGACAGCTCATAGCCGTTGCAGACGATGTCATACTGCCAAGCGAGGATATCGAGCGGGTCCTGCGTTTCCAGCGCTTCCATCTCGCCTTGCGGCATCGAAAACGGGTTGTGGCTGAAATCGACCTTCTTCTGCTCTTCGTCATATTCGAACATCGGGAAGTCGACGATCCAGCAGAATTTGAAGCAGCCTTCTTCGATCAGCTCGAGCTCTTCAGCGACGCGGGTACGCGCAGCACCGGCGAGCTTGGCCGCTTCCTTCTCTTTACCAGCAGCAAAGAACAGACCGTCATCATCGCCGAGGCCGAGCTCGTCATAAAGCTTCGCCATCAGATCAGGACCGTGGTTTTTGGCGATCGGACCGCCGAACTCGCCGCCCTTGCGGGTGACATAGCCCAGACCGGCAAAACCTTCGCCGCGCGCCCAATTGTTCATATCGTCGAAGAACTTGCGGCTCTTCTCGTTGGTCTTGGGTGCAGGAACCACGCGAACCACACCGCCCCCGCCAACGATCTTCTCGAACAGGCCAAAGCCCGACGTCGTAAAGTGGCTGGTGACATCGCTGATCAAGAGCGGGTTGCGCAAATCAGGCTTGTCGCTGCCATATTTGAGCATCGCTTCTTTGTAAGGGATGCGCGGGAATTCACCGGATGGCGTGACACTCTTACCTTCTGCAAATTCTTCGAACACGCCTGCGAGTACAGGCTCAAGCGCCTGAAACACGTCTTCCTGCGTTACGAAGCTCATCTCGAGGTCGAGCTGGTAGAATTCCGGGCTACGGTCGGCGCGCAGATCTTCGTCGCGGAAGCACGGTGCGATCTGGAAATAGCGGTCGAAACCGGCAACCATCAGCAGCTGCTTGAACATCTGTGGCGCTTGCGGAAGCGCATAGAAGCTGCCGGGATGCAGGCGGCTGGGCACCAGATAGTCACGCGCGCCTTCGGGGCTGGATGCTGCCAGAATAGGTGTCTGGATTTCGTTGAAGCCTTGATCGGTCATGCGGCGGCGGATCGAGGCGATCACCTGACTGCGCAGCATGATGTTGTTATGCATCGTCTCACGGCGCAGATCGATGAAGCGGTATTTCAGGCGGATATCTTCAGGATAATCCTGCTCACCCGCCACTGGCAGCGGCAATTCGTTGGCTTTCGACTGCA
This sequence comes from Pontixanthobacter aestiaquae, assembly GCF_009827455.1. Lineage (NCBI taxonomy): Bacteria > Pseudomonadati > Pseudomonadota > Alphaproteobacteria > Sphingomonadales > Erythrobacteraceae > Pontixanthobacter > Pontixanthobacter aestiaquae. The sequence continues at coordinate 1,682,265 of NZ_WTYZ01000001.1, read as the reverse complement.
CTGTGACCGAGCGTGCGAACACTTCGATATCGCCTGTTGGCAGATTGTTGTTGGTTGTACCTTCTGCGCGCGCTTTCACTTCGCCATCAATGGTGACAACGCTTTCCAGCTTCAAACCATCGAGAATCGGCAATGCTGGCGAATCTTCATCGGCAACAATCTGAGTCAGCCCGAAATGATCGCGCAAATCGACGAACAACACGCCGCCATGGTCGCGTTTGCGGTGAATCCAGCCCGACAAACGGACGGTTTCGCCGACATTTGCCTTGGTCAAGGCTGCGCAGTTGTGGGTACGATAGGCGTGCATCTAATATCTTTCCAATTTGCAGGCTATGACGCTATGGGCACGGCGTTTGCGCCCGTGCTTAATCAAGCGCTCTAATCTATGGGCGCGCTAACAGGGGAACCGCGGGGTTTTGTCAAGGTGACAGAACGCCGATGCGGGTCCCGAGTGGCGGTACTCCGCCCGCATAGTAAAGAATGACATGAAAATACATGATTTGATTACCACGACCGAAGTTCTCGATGATTTGGTCGCCCGCCTCGCACAATCTGAATTTGTCACCGTCGATACGGAATTCATGCGCGAGAACACCTATTACCCGGAACTCTGCCTGGTGCAGATCGCCAATGATGAAGAAGCCGCCGCGATTGATCCGCTGGCCGACGGGATCGATCTGACCAGCCTGCTCGATCTGATGTGCGACAATGAGGACGTCCTCAAAATCTTCCACGCGGGCGGTCAGGATGTGGAGATTATCTATAACCTTACCGGAAAAACCCCGCATCCGATCTTCGACACACAGATCGCGATGATGGCGATCAGCCAGAGCGAGCAGATCGGTTATGCCAATCTGGTTGAAAGCTGGCTCGGCACGACTGTCGATAAAGGCGCGCGCTTTACCGATTGGAGCCGCCGCCCGCTGACCGACCGCCAGATCGAATATGCGATTGGCGACGTGACGCACCTGTCCGAAATCTTCCCGCTGATGCTGAAGAAGCTGATCAAAACGGGTCGCGGCGGATGGCTCAATGCCGAGATGGAAAAGCTCGCCGATCCGGAAAACTACCGCAATGATCCGGACAATGCATGGCGGCGGATCCGTTCGCAGGGCCGCAATCCGCAGGTGCTTGGCCGGTTGAAAGGTCTAGCCGCTTGGCGCGAAGGCGAAGCGCAGCACAAGGACATACCGCGCGGCCGGATCATGCGCGATGAGACTTTGGCAGACATCGCATCGCATCCTCCGAAGAAACAGGCTGATCTTGCGAAAGTCCGCGGTCTCTCGAATGCGTGGCGCGAAAACGACATCGGCAAGCGATTGATGAAAGTGTTGGCCGACGCAGAACCGCTTCCGAAAGAGGAAATGCCGGTCAAAAACAAGCGCGGCGCGCCGCTGGGCAAAGAAGGCGCCTTGGTCGCCGATCTGCTCAAACTGCTCCTCAAAATCCGCGCACGCGAAATCGACGTGGCCAGCCGCCTCTTGACCAAATCGGACGAAATGGAAGCCCTTGCCGCAGGTATTCGCGATTTGCCGATTCTGAAAGGCTGGCGCTACGAAGTGTTCGGCAAGGACGCGCTCGCTCTGGTCGAAGGCAAAACCGGCTTCGCCGTGGTCGACGGAAAACTGGTGATGAGCAGCGTCGATGATATGCGCGCGGATATGCTCGATGCGGCCGACGACAGTACCGGAGATGAAGCCGGGGTCGCCGCCGAGTAGTGAGCACTTACCTCCCCACCATCAAGCAGCTGCAATATCTGGTTGCGCTGCATGAGCACGGCCATTTCGGGCGCGCTGCGGAGGCGAGCTTTGTTTCGCAATCGACGCTGTCAGCCGGCATCCGCGAGTTGGAAACACTGCTGGGCGTAACGCTGGTCGAGCGTAGCCGGCGCGTCGTACGGTTCACGCCGCTCGGCAATTCTGTGGTCGAAAAGGCACACCGGCTGCTACGCGAGGCTGAAGAGCTCAGCGAACTTGTTCAGGCCTCCGGCAAACCATTGTCGGGCGAATTGCGGATGAGCGTTATCCCGACGATCGCGCCGTTCATGCTGCCGCGTATCTTGCCCCGTCTCCGTAAAGAACGCCCTGCCCTCAAACTATTCCTGCGCGAAGAAACCAGCGCGGATGCAATCGAGTCGCTCCACCATGGGCGCGCGGATTGTGTGCTGCTGGCGCTCCCCTTTCCTTGCGGTGAGATCGAGTCCGAACATATTGCGAATGACCAGCTCTTCGTTGCGCTGCCCAAGGACGATCCGCGCGATCCGCCCAAGGAGATCACCGCGTCAATGATCGACGGTGGGCAGTTGTTACTGCTTGAAGATGGCCACTGCCTGAAAGAGCATGCGCTTGCGGCGTGCAATCGTCCCGAATTGGGCACAAGTGCGACTATGATCGGCACCAGCCTGCACACGCTGGTGCAAATGGTCGACAATCACCTGGGAATGACCATGCTGCCCGAAATGGCGATCGATTCCGGCATTCTTATCGGCACGGATGTCGTCGTCCGCCCGCTGAAAGCCGCAAATCCAACCCGCGAAATTGCGTTGGTGTGGCGCAAAAACTCGCCCCGGGCAGATGAGTTCAAGCTGTTAGCGCAGGAACTTAAAGCGGGATGAAGGGTTGAACCCGGTCCCGAACCGCCAGATTTACTCTTTATTGGTGAATTCTAAGCTACGCATAACCGGCTAGGAAAATGAAACAGGATCGGGACATGCGTTCATATAATCGCTTCAGAGTTGATCAGGAAATTGACTGCCGCATTGATGGCAAAGGCGTTGTCGCCTCGCTATACAACCTCTCAAGCGGCGGTTGCATGATCGAAACCGATGAAAAGCTTGCTCAGGAAGGCTCTGAGGTCGAGATTAATCTCACAAACAAGATTGCAATGCCCGGACGCATCGTGTGGCGCGTTAGCAAGAATGCCGGAATCAAGTTTGATCTGCCGCTGCACCAGAAAGTGGTCGAGCATTTTGGCTATTCCGAAGACGAAGAGTTCGACCGCAACGACCCGCGCGACCGTTTCGGAATCCCGCTGGTTGAAATTCGCGCGCAAGCAGCCGGAATGATCGAGTAAGCTCGACCGCCCCATTGCGCCTGCCTCAATCCATATGTTTGAGGCCGACCCGCAAATAATCCCAGCCGGTAATAACCGTCAGGATCGCGGCACCCCACAGGCTGCCCAACCCCACCAGATGTATCCATTGCTCTGACAAAGGCCGTGCCGCATTTTCGAGCAATACCGGTGGCGGTCCGTGAACGGCGCCACCAAAGATCAGTGCACCCAGCGCAATCAGTTGCAATGTGGTTTTCCATTTTGCCAGCTTGGTGACTGGAACCGATACCTGGAGGCCCGCCAGAAATTCGCGCAGGCCGGAAACCGCGATTTCCCGCATCAAGATGATCAATCCTGCGATGACATGCAAATCACCCACATAAGGTCCGCGAAGATACCCCTGTGCAGTAAGCACCAGAATGACTGCAGCGACCATGATCTTGTCCGCAATCGGATCGAGAAAGATCCCCAATTTTGACACCGCACCACTCGACCGCGCCAGATAGCCGTCGAAATAGTCCGTAATCGCCATCAGCGCGTAGAGCACGGTGGCCAGCGCATATCCAAGCCGCCAATCAGGCCACCAAAGCAAGCCCGCAAGCAGCGGGACCGCAACAATACGCGACAGGGTCAGAATGTTTGGCAAGGTCAACATCACGCCGCCCTTACCGCAGTATGGCACAGTGCAAAAGCACCAGTTTCCGCTTGTTCACGCTCTTAGCTCTTGTTCAGGCGCTGCAAACCTTTAGACCGGCCGAATTACTGGTTTCGGACCAGAAGCTTTGGCGCGGGGATTCATGACCACAACAACGCATCTGCTGCGTAAACGGCGCTTTCTGCCGCTCTTTGTGACTCAGCTTTTCAACGCCTTCAACGACAATCTCTATAAGAACGCGATGGTCCTGTTTGTGGTCTATCAGGTGTATAATTCGCCCAGTTCGGAAGGGACCTTCAGCGCGGTCGCATCGGGTCTGTTCATTCTGCCGTTCTTTCTCCTGTCGGCACTTGCCGGACAATTGGCCGATATGCGCGACAAGGCGAAGATAATACGTACGGTCAAAGCGTGCGAGATAGTGCTGATGCTGATTGGCGCGACCGGCCTGTATCTTGCGTGGAAGGGTATTGCAGTCGAGGCAATCGCGATACCACTGCTATTGCTTGCCTTGTTTCTGACCGGCGTTCAATCGACGTTTTTGGGGCCAATCAAATACGCTATTCTACCTCAGCACCTTAAGAAGAACGAAGTGCTCGCCGGCACAGGGCTCGTCGAAGCTGGAACCTACATCGCCATTCTCGCCGGTACTATTCTCGCCGGGTGGATCGCTGTCGAATATGCGGCCATCGGAATTATCGTCACCGCGATCATCGGCTATTTTGTCAGTCGCCAAGTGCCAGACGCACCTCCGCAAGAAGGACACCCGGAAAAGCTCGATTGGAACATTTTCCGCGCCTCGGTCCATCTGGTCCGCGAAACGATGCATAATCGCGAGGTGTACTACGCAATTCTCGCAATCAGCTTCTTCTGGACCATTGGTGCGGTGTTGTTCATCCAGTTCGTCCCGCTCGCCAAGAATGTCATCATGGCAGAGCCTGCTGTGGCAAGCCTGTTTCTGGTCGTATTCTCGGTTGGCGTTGCCATTGGATCAGTGGCGATCAATGCCTTGCTGAAAGGCAAAGTGTCGGCCCGCTACTCACCCATCTCGGTCATCTTTATGGGCGTGTTTGTCGTCGCATTCTATTTTGTATCGGTGCTGTGGGGCGCGGATAAACCCACCGAGATGCTCGGCGTCACCGAATTTCTCGCTTGGCCAATGGCAAGTTTCTTGTTGCTGAGCTTGCTCGGAATAGCAGTGTCCGGCGGAATGTTTGTGGTGCCGCTCTACGCATTCCTCACGACCCGCGCAGCGCCAGAACACGCCGCACGTACGATCGCGGCAAACAACATTGTCAATTCGGGCGCGATGGTGGTTGGTTCGCTCGCCGCGATGGGCCTCAACATGGCGGGCATTTCGATCACTGAGCAGCTGCTGATGAGCGCCTTTATGTGCCTGTTCTCGGCATGGCTGGGGCGGCGCCTTTACAAAGCCGAGCTTGACGCGGCAGCCGCGGCGGAAGCCGAAGCTAACTGATAAAGATCGATACCGCGACGAAGCATCCGAGATAAGCTGCCACGAACCCGCGAATGTCGTCTCGGGTCAGCCGCAAACCTGTGCGCGCTTTTACAGGCGGCACTTGCGCACGAATATGCGGAGGCAGCGAGGCGAGAAACGGATGGCCCGCAGTTTCGTCGGTAAGAACTAGTGATCTTCTCATGCGATAGGCGTTAACGCATCGCTAACCATCGTGCTGTGCCGGAATTATGACCGTCGCATGATGGGACATTAAGCATCCCGGTTATGCAAAACCGGGCGCACGCCGTGCTGGATTCCGGCGTTAGATTCCGGCGTTAGATTCCGGCGAGTTTGAGAATATGCTTCCATTCCGCCGGGCGGACTTCGCTCACCGATAGGCGCATCAATTTGACCAATTCCATCTCGGCGAGTTCCGGATCGGCTTTCGCTTGTTTCAATGTCACGGTGCTCGGTAATTTCTGCTTGGGGACGATCTTGACGGCGGCCCATTTGCCGGTTGGATCGGTCGGATCAGTAATTCCTGCCACGCTCACTTCGGCGATGCCCACGATTTCAAGGCCGACATTGGAGTGATAGAAGAACACCTGATCGCCGACCTCCATCGCCGCCAGATTATTCTTGGCCTGGTGGTTACGGACCCCGTCCCATGTACCTTCCCCCTCTTCTACTAAATCGTCCCAGCTATAGGCGTCGGGTTCGGATTTCATCAGCCAGTATCGCGGCATTGCGAGGCTCCTATCGGTGTTCGGTTGGCGGACGACAGCGTTTCCGTCAGTACGTCGCCTGATAACGCTTCATCGGCGATATTAACCACTTCTTCAATGCCCTGCGGCATAAGGTGCCGAAAGTTGTACCGTAAGGGGGAATTCCGGACAATATTGGCCGGATGAGATATGTCGGAAAAGAACACTAACCTCAGCAAGGCGAAGCGCCGTATAGAGCGCGATATCGTCGCGCTCGGCATAGCCGTAGCCGCGATCCTGATGTTTGTGGGAACCGGCAGCGCAGTGCTTCCGCAAATCCTGAGAAGCTGGATGTCGGGCACAGAAGGTCCGGACAATTTCATTGTCAATGCGTTGCTGCTCAATATCGCGCTGATCATCTTCGGCATGCGCCGTTATCGCGAACTTGTGGTCGAAATCGAACATCGCCGTGAAGCTGAGGAAACCGCCAAAACGCTGGCAGAAACCGACCCGCTTACAGGCTGCCTCAACCGCCGCAGCATCATGCCCGCGACCGACGCGTTAATCGCCGATTGTGCAGACGGTCACGAAGCGACCGCTTTCTTGATGGTCGATCTCGACAATTTCAAACAGATCAATGACCTGAACGGGCATAAGGTCGGTGACGAAGTATTGGAAAACACCGCCAACCGGATGCGGCGGGTCTTACCGCCGACAGCGCTGCTCGCTCGGCTCGGCGGAGACGAATTTGCTTGCGTGCTGAAATTTGACAGTCGTTCACCCGATACCATCGACCAGATCGCGACACAGCTAATAGCAGGGGTCGCAAAGCCACAGGTGATCGACGGTATGTCAATCGAAATCACCATTTCGGTTGGTATCGCAACCAGCGTCGCTATCGATGTGCGCGACAAGGAAAAACCCGAAGCCCAGCTACTGATGCATCGGAGCGATATCGCGATGTACCATGCCAAGGGACAAGGCAAAAACCGCTACTTCTGGTTTGAATCTTCGATGGAAAACGAGCTTCGCTTCCGCAATGAGATCGAAACAGGCATCCGGCGCGGAATCTCGGCTGGCGAGTTCGTACCATATTACGAGCAACAGATCGATCTTGAAACTGGCAAGCTCGTTGGCTTTGAAATGCTTGCGCGATGGAAATCACCGGAGTTGGGCATTGTTAACCCGACCATCTTTATCCCTGTGGCCGAGGAAATCGGGGTCATAGCCCAGCTCTCGGAACAGCTTATCGAACAAGCTCTTACCGACGCCAAGGAGTGGGATCCCAACCTGACATTGTCGGTCAACATCTCGCCCGTGCAGCTGCGCGACCCGTGGTTCTCGCAAAAGCTGCTAAAGATTCTGGTCAAGCACAATTTCCCGCCAAGCCGGCTGGAGATCGAAATTACCGAAAGCTGCATTCACGAAAATATTGGCGTGGTCCGCTCGATGATCACCAGCCTGAAAAATCAGGGCGTGAAAATCAGCCTTGATGATTTCGGCACCGGCTATGCCAGCCTGTCGCAATTGCGATCGCTGCCATTTGATCGGTTAAAGATTGATCGCAGCTTTGTCGGCGAGTTAACCGATGAAGATTCTTGTGAGAAAATCGTGAGCGCAATCATTTCGATGGGTGATGGTCTTAAGATGCCGATCACTGCCGAAGGGGTCGAAGACGAGCGTATTCTGGAAGCCTTGCAGGGCAAGGGGCCAATGAAAGCGCAAGGCTACCACTATGGCCGCCCGGAAAGCGCGGCAGATGTCCGCAAGCGCCTCGAACCCAAGGGTCTGCTCTCGCGCGCCGGGGAACCGCCCAAACGCGCCGAAGAACCGACTGAAAGCGCCTTCCCGCGCACACCGCAGCAGCGCAATCAAGCCTAAACCGTTTGGGTAGCAAACGCTCCCGCCTCTAGACGCCGGACGCGCCGATGCATAAATGCGCTGTGTAATGCGCGTCCCCTTCATCAAGATGCACGGCCTCGGCAATGATTTCATCATGCTCGATGCGCGCGAGGCTGAACTGCCCGCCGTGACAGAGCGCAGCGCGGCGGCGCTGGCCAATAGGCGGACCGGGATTGGCTGTGATCAGCTGATTCTTCTTGAGCGCTCAGCCAACGCCGACTTCCGGATGCGGATATTCAACTCCGATGGCGGCGAAGTCGAAGCTTGCGGCAATGCCGCGCGTGCGGCGGCCCTGCTTCATGGTGAACCGGCGAAGGTCGAAACCGATGGCGGCATTATCGAACTGTCGCCGACGCAAAGCGGCGCGCGGGTTGATATGGGCGTGCCCAGTTTCGAATGGGACAGTATCCCCCTCGATTATGCGATGGACACCGCCGCGATGCCCGTATCGTGGGAAATGCTCGGCAATCCGTCGGCTGTAAATGTTGGCAACCCGCATGTGATCTTCTTCGTACGCGATTGCGAGGACGTGCCGCTCGACCGGCTCGGCCCGCTGATCGAGAATGATCCGCTTTTTCCCACACGCATCAATGTGAATATCGCTGACATCCGCAATGGCGCTGTAAACCTGCGGGTGTGGGAGCGCGGTGCTGGTTTGACACGGGCTTGTGGTACCGGAGCCTGCGCAACCGCTGTGGCGGCCATCAGGCGCGGACTGGTAGCGTCTCCAGTGACCGTGAACCTTCCCGGCGGCCCGCTGCAGATCGAATGGAACGAGGGCGGATCAATCATCATGGAAGGCCCGGCGACCGAAGCCTATCGCGGAACGTTCGAATGGGCGGATTACGCGTGACCAAGAGCTCTGCTGCAGAAGTGATATCGCTGGGATGCCGCCTCAATATTTCTGAGAGCGAGCAGATCAAGGCAATGCTCGCTGAAGACAACAATGTCGTCGTCATCAATAGCTGCGCGGTGACGATGGAGGCCGTGCGGCAAACCCGCCAGACGATCCGCAAAGCGCGCAAGGCCCGGCCCGATGCGCGGCTGCTCGTCACCGGCTGCGCCGCCGACATCGAGCGCGAGCAAATCGGCAATATGCCCGAAGTCGATGGCTTGATCGCCAATACGGCCAAGCTTGATCCACGCGCGTGGAATGCACCGGTTGAAGTTGCGCCAACAGTGACCAGCCGCACGCGCGCATTCGTGACGGTACAGAACGGCTGCGATCATGCCTGCACCTTTTGCGTCATACCCCAAGGACGCGGCAAAAGCCGGTCGATGACTATCGCGCAAGTGCTGGCGCAGGTCGAAACCCATTTGGCGCAAGGCGCACCCGAAGTGGTGCTGACCGGGGTCGATGTGACATCGTGGGGGCATGACCTGCCCGATGCGCCCGAACTCGGCACGATGGTCGAGGCGGTGCTGAACGCATTCCCCGAGCTTGGGCGCCTGCGGATGTCCTCACTCGACGGGATTGAGATCGATCCGCTGCTGGAAGAGCTCTTCGCGCAAGAACAGCGCCTGATGCCGCATCTGCATCTCTCGCTCCAGCACGGTCACGATATGATGCTCAAACGGATGAAGCGGCGGCATTTACGCGACGATGCGGTGGCACTGGTGGAACGTATCAAAGCGCGCCGCCCCGATATTGCCATCGGTGCCGATTTGATCGCCGGATTCCCCACCGAGGATGTGGCCATGCATGGCGATAACCGTTCGATCATCGAAGAGCTTGATATCGTGCACGGACATATCTTCCCCTACTCGCCCCGGCCCAACACACCCGCCGCGCGGATGCCGCAACTGGATCGCGCGATCATCAAACAGCGCGCAGCCGAGTTACGCGGCGATGTGGCGCAGCGGAGGGATACGTGGCTCACAAAGCAAATCGGCAAGCCATTATCAGTCCTCGCCGAACGCGACGGGACCGGCTATGCGCCCAATTTCGCGAGAGTGGCGGTTCCCCAAGGCACTGCGCCGGGCACCATTCTCACCATTACACCTACCGCCTTGGACGCTGGTTTGTTAAGAGATGAGGGCTTGCCACAATGAGCGAAACGAGCTGGAAAGATCGCCTGTTTGGCGGTTTCCGCAAGACGTCGGAACGCCTCTCGACCAATCTGACCGAGGTTGTCGGTACTGCGAAGCTCGACGATTCGACGCTGGATAACGTCGAAGACGCGCTGATTATGTCGGACCTCGGGCCTTCGGCTGCCGCGCGGATACGGGCCAAACTGTCCGAGAAAAAATTCGGTCTCAACATCACCGAGATCGAGCTAAAGGAAGCCGTCGCGGACGAGATTGCCGAAATTTTGCGACCCGTCGCTGTTCCCATTGAGATCACTGCGTTCCCACGCCCGCAAGTGTTGCTGGTGATTGGCGTCAACGGCAGCGGTAAGACAACGACAATCGCCAAAATGGCGCACCTGTTTCAGGAAGACGATTATGGCGTCATGCTGGCGGCAGGCGATACATTCCGTGCCGCTGCTATCGGCCAACTTGCGACATGGGCTGAGCGTATTGGTGTACCGGTCATTCGCGGCCCGGAAGGCGGTGATCCCGCGAGCATAGTGTTCGATGGTGTGAAAGCCGCAACCGATCAGGGTATTGATGCGCTGATCGTCGACACGGCCGGACGGCTGCAGAACAAGCGCGAACTGATGGATGAACTTGCCAAGATCCGTAAAGTTCTTGGCAGACTGAACCCCGAGGCACCGCATGATGTGGTTCTCGTGCTAGATGCTACCAACGGTCAAAACGCCCTCGCCCAGATTGAAGTATTCAAGGAGATCGCCGGCGTTACCGGTCTGATTATGACCAAGTTGGACGGAACCGCACGCGGCGGCGTTCTGGTTGCAGCAGCAGAGCAATATGGCCTGCCGATCCACGCGATTGGGGTGGGCGAGAAAATTGATGATTTGCGGCCCTTCGATCCAGATCTGGTCGCCAGAGTAATTGCGGGGGTGGCTTAACCCCTGCACCTCGTCATTGCGAGGAGCCATTGGCGACGAAGCAATCCATGGTGCTTCGCTTCCGCCACCTTATAGGCCATGGATTGCCGTGCCGCTTTGCGGTTCGCAATGACGGTTGGAAAAGAATGAGCGATACCCAGCAAACTGCCAAGAAACCCTCCGGCTGGCTCAACGTCGCGGTCGACTACGGGCCGCTGCTCGTATTCCTCGGCGTGTACAAATATTTTGCGCCCGAAGAGAGCGAAGCGATTGCCGAAATCGCGGCAGTCATCAAAGGCACCCTCGCCTTTATGGTCGCGGCAGTGATTGCCCTAGTGTTCTCCAAACTCAAACTAGGGAAAGTGTCTCCGATGCTGTGGTTCTCGACCGCCCTCATCGTTGGCTTCGGCGGTCTGACAATCTTTTTCGGCGACCCGACATTCGTGCAGCTCAAGCCGACCATCATCTATTCGCTATTCGGTGCCGCATTGGTCATTGGCTGGGCATGGAAGGGGAAAGCGCTGCTCAAGGTTCTGCTGGAGGCGGCATTCGAGGGCCTCAGCGATGAAGGCTGGCTCAAACTCTCGCGCAATTGGGGCTTTTTCTTCTTCGCCCTCGCCGGACTGAACGAAGTCCTGCGCTATCTCTACAATGTCGAGAACGGCACATTCGAGACATGGCTGTGGGCCAAATTCTGGGTCTTTATGCCGCTGACGTTCATCTTCACTTTCACGCAAATCCCGATGCTGATGAAGCATGGGCTCGACGTTGGTGCTGAGGATGATGTGATCAAGAATGAGCCACCGACTGGGTCATGATTGGTCACTGATCCCCGGCAAAAGCTGGGGTCTCGCTGAAGCTCGCACGAAGCCGACAGAGGTCCCAACCTCCGCTGTGTCTCACACCGAGGCTAAATCCGCACCTGACTGCCCAGTTCCACAACCCTATTCGTAGGCAGCCTGAAGAACTCCATCGCAGTCGCTGAATTGCGCAGCATCCATGCGAAGATCTTTTCGCGCCAGATCGGCATACCCGGCTTGTCGGACGGCAGCAGTGTTTGGCGCGACAGGAAGAAGCTGGTCTGCATCATGTCAAATTCGCCGCCGCAGCGGTCCATCTTCTTCAGACCCTCGGGAACATCGGTCCCTTCCATAAAGCCGTAATGCAATACGGCGCGGAAGAACCCATCGCCGAGATCATGATATTCGCAGCGCGCCTCCGGATCGACATAAGGGATTTCGGCTATCTCCACGGTCAGGATCACCACCCGCTCGTGCAGAACTTTGTTGTGCTTGATATTGTGGAGCAGCGCCGAAGGCACCCCGCCCTTGGCCGATGCCATAAAGATCGCGGTTCCGGGAACGCGGGTTGCGCTGTTCTTGGCCGACTTGGCAAATATCTCCATCGGCAGCGCAACTTCGCTCATCCGCTCGCGCATCAGCTTGCGGCCGCGCGCCCATGTGGTGAGCAAGGTAAAGGCGACCGCACCGACAAGCAGCGGGAACCAGCCGCCATCGGGCACTTTGGCAAGGTTCGCCGCGAAGTACGCACCGTCCACGATCAGGAACAGCAGCACGACCGGCGCGGCATACCACCACTTCCACTTCCACACGCCGACCAGCAGCACCGCCATAAGCAGCGTATCAATGGTCACCGCACCCGTAACCGCGATGCCGTAGGCAGAAGCAAGGTTGGAACTGTTCTGGAAAGTCAGCACCAGCACGATGACGGCAATCATCAGCGCCCAGTTGACGATCGGAATGTAAATCTGGCCGCCCTCGGTCTCGCTGGTGTGGCGGATCGACAGCCGGGGAATATAGCCCATTTGCATCGCCTGATGTGTGATCGAGAACGCGCCCGAGATAACCGCTTGGCTGGCGATAAAGGTCGCAAAGGTGGCGAGGAATACCAGCGGCAAGCGCCATTCCTCGCTCGCCAGGAAGAAGAACGGGCTCTGGATCGCTTCGACGGCCAGCTCGTTTGGCAGGCCGATAATCATCGCGCCTTGACCGAAATAGTTAAGCAGCAGGCACGGCATGACAAAGCCAAACCACGACAGACGCATCGGTCCGCGCCCGAAATGCCCCATGTCGGAGTAAAGTGCCTCCGAACCCGTAACCGCCAGAACGACCGAACCAAGCGCCAGAAACGCTGTGAAACCGTCCAGAATGAAGAAATTGACCGCGTAATAGGGGTTGAGCGCCCACAGGATGTCGGGCGTCTGGAATATCTGCCATGCGCCCATGCTGGCGATCACGGTGAAATAGACGATCATCACTGGCGCAAACAAAGCGCCGACTTTCGCTGTGCCGCGTTTTTGCAGCACGAACAGGAAGATCAGCAGGACCAGTGCAATCGGGATCACGTAATCGGACAGGCCCTCATCGACCACTGTCAGGCCCTCAACCGCCGACAGGACCGAAATCGCCGGCGTAATCATGCTGTCGCCGTAGAAAAGCGATGTGGCGAACACGCCGAGCAGCACGGCGACCCAGCCATATTTCTTACCGCTAATGTGGCTCGAAATCAGTGCGACTAGAGCGAGGCTGCCGCCCTGCCCCTTATTGTCCGCGCGCATCAGGATCGTGACATATTGGATCGCCACAACCAGCGTCATTGACCAGAAAATCAGGCTGATGACGCCAAGCACGTGTGCGGTATCCAGCGCCAGCGGATGCGGGCCGACGAAAGTCTCACGGAAGGCGTAAAGCGGGCTGGTGCCGATATCGCCGAACACAATACCGATCGCGCCCACGGCGAGCGCCGCTTTCGAGGCGCTATGCCCCGTTTGCGAGCCCGGCGGCGGTTGAACGCTATGTGTCGAGGCCTCAGCCATAAATCAGGTATCCCGACCGCGTCAGTAAGGCGCGCGATCAATCACCAGTCGAAAGGCGGCGGCCACTAGCAGCTACGCATGTGCACCGCAACAATGCAGAACCTATTGCCCCGAAGCTGCCGGTTGCTGACCGCCCATTTGCGTGAGCATTGCATCGAGGCGTTCCAGACGTAATGTCATTGGCTCGACCCATTCTGCGTCCGTGGGAGCGTTTTCGATCAGCTGAGCCCATATCCGGCGGGCTTCTTCCGGGCGGCCAGACCGCAACAAGCCTATTCCGAGGAAATATGCAGAAGCGGGGCTTTGCGGCGCAAGCTGCTCCGCCTGCGAGTAGGCATAAAGAGCTGCAGGTGTCAGCGAACCATCGGCATGTTCAACCAGCGCATTGCCCAAACCAACCCATGCTTCCACATCGCTCGGATCCTGACTGATGGCGTTGAGCAGCATATTGGCCGAGTCTTCGAACTGGCCATTGCGCGCAAACCCGTCTGCAATCGTGACGTAGCGGCTTGGTAGGCTATCCGCACCAAAGAATTCACGCCGCGCATCTACCATGGCTGCGTTGTTGGGATTAGCTTCCGGGACGTTCTCGGTCGGTGATCCGGCATATCCCGGGGAACCGTGCATCGCGTAACCCGCAAGGCCGAACAGCAAGGCAGCGCCAAACAACGCCCAGCCGCTTTTCGGCAGTCTGAGAGCGAAAGCCGCGACTACAAATGCTGCCATCGCGAGTGCAATTACTGGGAGCCAGCTCATGATGCTTTCCTCAAACGCCGCCACAGGATCAGGCCGGCAACCAGCAGCAACAAGACGGGTATGGCAAAAAGCGGCCAAGTCGTCTCACTGATCGTCGGGGCATAGCTCACATAATCGCCATAGCGATCAACCAACCACGCACGGATTGCCTCAGGCTCTTCGCCGGCCTGAATGCGGCTGCGCACTTGATGCCGCATATCGCCCGCCATTGGGGCGTCGCTGTCGGCAATCGACTGGCTTTGACATTTGAGACAGCGCAGCGTTTCCATCAGCGCCTGCGCGGCTTCCTCCTGTGCGGGATCTTCTAGCTGTTCATACGCGAGCGGTGCTGGTGGGAGCGATTGCTGCGCGGCCAGCGGAAGCGCGAAAAAGGACAGCACAACCGCAATACAAGCAGTTATACGGCTCATGACCCCGCCTCCGCCAATTTCTGTAGCAGCATCGGAACATGCTCTGCCCGGACATCGCCTAAATGCTGGTGCCTGATAATACCGTTGCCATCGACCACGAAAGTCTCCGGTACGCCGGACGAACCAATGCTCAGCTGGATTTCTGACAGATCATCGGCGCCAATCTTGGTATAGGGATTGCCGTATTGGCCAAGGAAGCGCGCAACATCCTGCGGACGGTCGCGGATTGCAACACCGACAATTTCAACGCCCTGCCGCTTAAGCGTTTCCAGATGCGGCGCTTCGGCAATGCATGGCACGCACCAACTCGCCCAGATGTTGAGCAGCTTGGGCTTGCCGTCTTTCAGATCGGCGATCGATAGCCCGGGTAGCTCGGCTGTCGCGGGTCGTAATTCGAACTCGGGCACTGGCTTGCCAACCATCGTGCTTTCGACAAATTCGTCTTTGGGCTGGGTCAGTTGATAGGCTGCGACACCGCAAAACATCAGGAAAATCGCCAGCGGTATCCAGACTTTCAGGTTGTTCATAGAGCAGCAGCCTCTTTGGCGCGGTCAGCTTGGCGCGACTTGACATAGCGCCGCTTCAGATCGGTGCGCAGCCTTCCGATCAAGGCCAGCAATCCGCCCAGTGCGATCAGAATGCCGCCATACCAGATGAACGTCACAAACGGCTTCCACCACAGACGCAATTGCCATCGGCCATCTGCCGCCTGATTGCCAATCACCGCGTAGAGCTGTCCGTTCCAGCGTGTCGCGAGAGTGCTCTCCGTCGTTTCCTGCGTGGGGGCCCAGAAATTGCGCGACTCCGGCGTGAGAAGCACCGGATCGCCGCCATCATAGCTTGCCGCCAATCGTCCCTGGATTGCGGTCCAGTTTGGCCCGGCCACCGGAGCGACTTGCTCCAAGGTTATGTCCCAAGGGCCAACCTCGGCGCTTTCACCCACAGGGACGGCGGCAAGCTTTTCTTCGGAGAACGCGGTTTCACTCGCCATGCCGAACAAAGCCACGGCGATACCGAAATGCGCGATGACCATGCCCCATAGCGACAATGGCGCGCGCAGCAGATTGCGACCTCTCAAAGGAAGGAAGCTGCCAACGGCCAGACCCGCCGCGACCGCCAGACCAAGCACTGGAAGCAATCCATATGACCCGAGGATCAGCACCAATGCCAGAACCGCGAGCATTATTGCAGCAACAATAGCCACGGAGTTTTTGATGCGGGCAAAGCTGTCACCGCGCCAGCGCAGCAACGGGCCGACTGCCATAATCAGCAGCATCGGGATCGTGAAAATCGCACCGACTGGATTGAAATATGGAGGCCCTACCGAAACGCGGACATCGAATGCCTCGGTCAGCAGCGGGTAAAGCGTACCGAGCAGGACAATACCCAGCAGCGCGCTCAGCATCACATTATTGAACACCAGCGCGCCCTCACGGCTGGTTACGGAGAACCGTTCGCCTTCGGACACTGTGCCAGCGCGCAGTGCGAACAGCAGCAGCGAACCACCAATATACAGCAGCAGCAGCACCAGAATGAATGACCCCCGCTCCGGGTCCACCGCAAACGCATGAACAGATGTCAGAATGCCCGAACGCACCAGGAACGTCCCGAGCATCGACATCGAGAACGCAATCACGCCGAGCATAATCGTCCACGTCCTCAGCGCATCGCGCGCCGCCAACACGCCGACCGAGTGCAGCAAAGCCGTCGCGGCGAGCCATGGCATGAGCGAGGCATTCTCGACCGGATCCCAGAACCACCAGCCGCCCCAGCCGAGCTCATAATAAGCCCAATAGCTGCCTGCAGTGATACCGAGCGTCAGGAATATCCATGCCCCCAAAACCCATGGCCGCATGGCTCTCGCGAAGTTAGGATTAACCTGCCGCGTCAGCAACGCACCGACGGCAAAGCTAAATGCAACCGACAGACCGACATAGCCGAAATACAACGTCGGCGGATGGAATGCGAGGCCGATATCCTGCAGCAGCGGGTTCAGACCGATGCCCTCCAACGCAGGCTGCGGCAAGCGTTCAAAGGGATTGGAACTGAGCAACAGAAACGCATAAAAGCCAAGCCCGACAAAGGCTTGCGCCGACAATGTCGCCAGCATGGTTTTCTCGGGCAGACGCCGTTCGACCAGTGCAATCAGACCGCCGGCGAGCGCCATCACCGTGATCCACAGCAGCATCGAGCCTTCGTGATTGCCCCATGCCCCTGCCAGTTTGAACACGAGCGGCTTTGCAGAATGCGAGTTGGTTGCGACCAGTTTGACCGAGAGATCGGTCACATAAAAAAGCCACAACAGCATCAGGAATGCAAAGCCCGCTAGCAGGCCTTGTATGATTGCGGCGGGACGAACCAGCCGCGCTAAATCGCTGTTTTCATCGCGCTGCGCCAAGGCGCCGCCGAGCAATTGCAGCGCGCAAAGCGCCGCCGCCAGCCATAAAGCAGCAAGGCCCAGCTCAGCGATCAAGTCACGGACTCCAGCGTCTCAAGCGTCTTATCGGGCGAATGTTGGTCCATATCCTGCAATTCGCGTGGGACATAGTTTTCATCATGCTTGGCGAGCAATTCGTCGGCTATGAAAGTGCCATTGGCATCCAGCCTGCCGTCCGCAACCACTCCCGAGCCCTCAACGAACAGATCGGGCAGAATACCGGTATAGCGCACCGTCACAGTCGAGCTTTCTTTATCAGTCACAATAAACGCCACCGTGATTCCGTCTTCCATGGTCGAGAGCGACCCCTCCTGCACCATGCCGCCCAAGCGAATGGCTTGCCCTGCTGCCGGGGGATCGGCGGCGATTTGATCCGGTGTGTAGAACAGGCTCGCCTCGTTACGCAGCGCATAGGATGCGAGCAACCCTGCCCCAATAATGGCAATCAGGGCGATGATAATCAGCACCAGTCGCTGATGCTTGGCTTTCAGGACAGCACTCACTTGCGTTTCACCTTGTCTCGGCGTTTTTCTGCCTTGCGCATCGACGCCCAGCTCCAAGCAACCAGAGCCAGCACCGCGACGATGCCAACAGAATATGACGCGATTACGAAATCCCATTGCGGCAAATTCTCGCGCATTATTCGCTCCCTGTTGCTTTGCGGCGCAAACGCGCTTCAGTCTGGATTTCGGCGAGCAGAGCGCGCATCCGCGCCAGCACTACACCGCCAAACAACAGCGAAAATCCGAGCACAGCGATACCGAGCGGCACCAGAAACACCGGATCGATCGCACTCTTGCCAACGGTTATGCTCGGCGGCTGATGGATCGAATTCCACCATACGACCGAGCGATTGATGATCGGAATATTGATCGCGCCAACCAGCCCGAAGATCGCCGGAATGCGGCTCGAACCGCCTTCGCGGCTGACCGCCTGTGCAAGCGCGATGTAACCGAAATAGAGGAACAGCAGGACGAGCATCGACGTCAGCCGTCCATCCCATTCCCACCATGTACCCCAGGTGGGGCGTCCCCAGATCGAACCGGTGATCAGGCACACGGCGGTGAACACGGCACCGGGTACCGCAGCAGCGCGCGCGGCGAGGCTTGCCAGCGGATGCTTCCAGACGAGGAATACAAGACTGGAAATCGCAATCGCGGTCCACCCCCCCATACCCAGCCAGGCGGCGGGGACATGGATAAATAGAATCCGCACGGTTTCGCCCATCAAACGGTCGGGCGGCACAAAGAACAGACCCCACACCAAAGCGATGGCCGCCAGCACAAATCCGCTGATCAGCAGAAGCGGCGTGAGCCACTTTGCCAGAGTCAAAAAACGTTTGGGATTCGCAAAGCCGTGCATGATGTCAGGCATTAGCTTTTACAGGTGATGCGAGGGGGAGCAAGCAATGATCGACCAGTGTGCGCATCGACCTGAAAGTTCCGTCAGCCGCGCCCGATCAGCTTTTGTGCCATGCGGTCTGCAACCGCGTCCGATGAGACGCCGGTGCTGGCGCTTTCTTGCCAGATTTCCTCGAGCCGCCCGGGGATCTGCGCGATCCGCTTGCGCACCTCGTTAATATCGCAGGGCTCGCCATGCTGCTTGCACAGATATTCCATCGCGACGCTGATAATGCCGCCAGCATTGATGACGTAATCCGGTGCATAGAGAATGCCGCGATCCGCCAGTTTCTGGCCGTGCCCCTGGCGGGCGAGCTGGTTATTCGCACCGCCCGCAACAATCGGCGCATCGAGCCGCGCAATGCCTTCATCGTCGAGAATGGCGCCCAGTGCATTGGGGCTGAATACCTCGCAGGAGACACTCATCACTGCCTCAGGAGCAGCATATTCGCCGCCCAGTTCGCGCGCGAACGCCTTGGCGCGGTCTTCGTTGATATCCGATAGTGTCAGCTTCGCACCATCACGCGCGAGCAAGCGCGCGACACCGCCGCCCACACTACCGATCCCCTGGATCGCGACATGGACGCCTTCAACCGAAGTCTTGCCCAGCTTGTGCTGCACTGCCGCTTTGATACCGTGATAAATGCCCATTGCAGTGAACGGACCAGGATCACCGCCTGCGGCGTCATCGCCCGTTACCGGCAGACCGGAAACATAGTCGGTACGCTTTGAGACAGCGACCATATCGGCTTCGCTAATACCGACATCTTCTGCCGTGACATAGCGCCCGCCAAGCGCGTTCACCACGTCACCAAAGGCCGCCAACATTTCCGGTGTCTTGGTACGGTTCTTGTCCGCAAGAATTACCGCTTTTCCGCCGCCCATGGGCAGACCCGCCATCGCGTTTTTGTAACTCATGCCGCGGCTCAGGCGCAGCGCATCGCGGATTGCATCTTTGGGCTCAGCGTAATGCCAGAAACGCGTGCCGCCTGCACCGGGCCCAAGATGGGTCGAATGCAGCGCAATGATCGCAGTCAGGCCCGATTTACGATCGCGCACGAGCTGAACATGCTCGTGATCATCAAAATCTGCTTCGGTCCAGAACGCCGTCATTTACATTGCCCCCATTGCGCAGCCGATTGTGCATGCGCTGGTTTTTGACGGCTGAAAGGGGAGAGAATGGGGCGACCGAGGGAGCTCGAATCCCCGACCTCCGGTACCACAAACCGGCGCTCTAACCAACTGAGCTACGGTCGCCACAATTCTGTCCGCATCGTCTTTTGAAGCCGTGCTGAGGGGCCTGTTAGCCCTGCACGCCGCGCGGTCAAGCCGCTTCCGATGCGGGCGCGAGCCAATTGCATAGGTTTTGGATTTTGGGAAGCGAAAACTGCAATCAGTAGTCCTGCACGCAAGATTATTACGCGGCTTGCGAAGTCGCTCCGGCTGGTGTTCACTGCATCGCATGGATTCGGGGAACGATTCTTCGGCAGAGAAGCTGCTTCTGCGCAGCGGCATCCAGCGTGTTCCCTCGCCCAAGGTGGAGATATTCCAGCTTCGCAATTTCGTATCGCCCGAACTGCGCGAGCGTCTGATTGGACGGATCGAAACCGAGCGGCGCCCTTCGACAATCGCAGATGACAATGGCGACCGGTATTTCCGGACCAGCGAAACCTGCGACCTTGATCCGGCTGTGCCCGCGGTGATCGAAATGGAAGCACTTCTCACCGAGCTATCAGGCATCGCCCCCAAATATGGCGAACCGCTGCAGGGCCAGCGCTATGACGTCGGGCAGGAGTTCAAACCACACACCGACTATTTCGCGCCCGATGGCCAGGATTTCCAGAAATACTGCTCGATCGCCGGCCAGCGCACATGGACCTTTATGATCTATCTAAACGCAGTCGATGCCGGCGGCGGCACCCGCTTCAAAGCGATTAACAAGATTTTTAAGCCCGAGGCCGGGAAGCTACTGTGCTGGAACAACCGCCGTCCCGATGGCCGGGTCAATCCCAATACGCTGCATCATGGGATGAAAGTGCGTAAGGGGCTGAAATATGTGCTGACGAAGTGGTATCGTGAGAAGGAGTGGGGGTGATGGCTTCCAAAGTCGCAATTGCGGAAGTTCGCTCCACCGCTGTTTTCTTTGTATGATGCGCCTTGGTTCATCGCTCGTCTTAGTCCTTGGTACCGTATCTTTGAATGCATGTACGCTTGAGAGTTTTGAGATCGAACCATGCGAACAAAATGGCACGGTCGGTTTCCGCATTGCACCAATTGACGGCTGGTTTAGCGGCTATCTGCCGCGCCCAAATGATATCTTCGTTCGGACTTCTGATGGCCGCAGCTACGAGGAGGCTCGAGTTTGGGCAACGCGCTTGAATTATAATGGTCCCGACGACAAAGACTTCGAATCTCGGCCAGCTCAAACTATGGTTCTCTATGGTCAGAAGTTTCACGGCTGGGAGCTGGAACAACCGCCTAAGCCCATGTCGCATGGGCTCAATTATTCGGTTCATATTTCTGACGGCGGTCACAATGGACATGCCAAGTTCAGATTTGGAGAGCCGTTACCGGATTGCTGACTTGGATATCCGCTTTACCGTCCACTAAGAGTATTCCCGCTTTAACAAACAATCTAACGAAAAAAGGCGGCCCCGCAGGACCGCCCTTCTCTATCTTAACGAGATCCCAGCCTATGCTGGGATGACGCTGCGGCTATGTTATGCTGAGCACACCGAGCCTAACGTCACTTCTTTTTGAGCGACAGACCGCCGAAGCGCTGGTTGAACTTGGCAACGCGGCCGCCTTCTTGCAGCTGCTGCTTGCCGCCAGTCCATGCCGGGTGGCTCGTCGGATCGATTTCGAGCGACAGAGTGTCACCCTCGCTGCCCCAGGTGGAGCGCGTTTGAAACTCGGTACCATCGGTCATTTTGACCGTGATCATGTGGTAATCGGGATGTCCTTCGGCCTTCATGGCATATGTCCTTTATGCATTCGCCCCGGTTCCGACCGGAGCTGCAATTGAAATAGAAGCGGCGCGTTTAGTTTGGGTCGGTCTGTTTGGCAAGGATAGAGTTTTTCGTTTAGCCCCTTAGACGCCGGGCGCGAGCTTCTTGTTTGTTTAACCTCAAACGCCGGCGTGGACATCCGTCCACTTGGCTATCCTCGCTTTCGTTCCCTAACGGTTACTTCGCTGCGGGCGGGCCGCTTGGCCCTTTGACTGCCGTGTTGACTGCCGTGACCAAGATCAGGTCTGACACCGATGGCTTGGAATGCTCGGTTCACGACCAGTGAACCGCAAGGCCGGAGTCGGAGCCGAAGGCGCAGACGGCCAAAGGCCACCTGCACGGCCGCCCGAGCTTATGCGAGGCAGCCAAGGAATGCGGGTGCATTCCGACCGGCGACTGAGGGATTAAACCAAACGATTCCGAAAGCTACGCTTTCGGCGGATCGGCAATCATCGCGGTAAACTCGACCTGGCAGGTCACTTTGCCTTCGACACTCGCCACACCTTTGAACTTATAGACACGACTGCGTTTCTGGACGAATTCCACATGCATATCGAGCAGGCAGCCCGGTGTTACCGGCGAGCGGAACTTGGCGTTCTCGATCCCCATGAAAAACACCAGCTTGCCGGTGCCGGCCAATTCGAGCGTTTCGATCCCCAGAATCGCCGCCGCTTGCGCCATTGCCTCAATCTGGAGCACGCCCGGCATGATCGGCGCGCCGGGGAAATGGCCTTGGAAAAACTCCTCGTTGAAGGACACAGCCTTCACCGCATGGATTTTCTCGCCCAATTCCAGTGACTTGACGCGGTCCACCAAAAGCAGCGGATAGCGGTGCGGCAGGGCCTTGAGTATCTTGTGAATGTCATAATCAGCCCCAGCGTCTTCGCTGGCACCATTTTCAGTACTCATAGCCCTGCCCCCAAGGATCTATTGTATGTCTTAGCGACCGCTCGGCGCTGGCTGCGCTGGTGCGGCTTGCTGTTGTTGCTGGGCCTGCTGGATTGCCTGACGCTGAGCAGCTGCAAGAATAATCTGCTGCACCGCCTGATGCGTTTCAACAGTGTTTTGGCGCGGACGATATCCCTGCGGCGGCGTAGTCGCAACTTGCGGCAGGCGCTGATCAACCACAGCCAGAATATCATCGGTTACGTCAACACCATCAGCGGCATATTGAAACGCCTCAGGCGTCAGCATGATTTGAATGTTTTTGGACTGGATGACTTGTGTTCGGGCGTTACCGTAATCGTTGATCAGTTGCTCGATCACGTAATATTGTGCGAGAGCGATTGGCGCACTCAACGTGTCCACTGTTGTTTGGTTAGCTTGAATCTGATCGCGTACCGTCGGATTTGCATCCACTTCTGCTTGCGTCAATTGACCATCGCTGTTCGTATCAAGACTTTGCGTCGCCGTCGCGATTTGCTGGCGTAACGTACTGATTTGCTGAATCTGCGTCGCATAGGTCGTGTTAATCGCAGCATAGCCTGCAATGCGCGCAGCCGCGCGAACCATCACGATTTCAGGCGTACTGGTTGCGATCCCAGCGACTTGCGCATGAGCGGCCGGCGCCGCCAAAGGAGCCGTAACGGCCAAAGCGAGGCCAGCAGCGAGTACTGGTTTAAAAAAAGTTTTCATTAGAATTGAGTTCCTACGTTAAACGTGAATTTCTTTGTATCATCACCCGGCTGCTTGCGCAGCGCATGAGCGAAATCGATCCGGAATGGTCCAAATGGAGAGTTCCAGTTGACCCCGATGCCGATTGTAACACGGGGTGATGCGGAATCGCCCAAGAACACTTCTTGGAAGGGCGCGAAAGTCTGGTTGAGCGGTGACAACGGATTGCCCATGTCATCAACCGAATCTGTCGTCGCAACTCCTGCGGCTGTCACGAAAAGCGGATTGCCAGCCGTATCACGCCGTTGGAATGCCAATCCGCCAGGGAACGGGCTCTGCTGCAATTGGGGAGTGGCAACATTGAACAATGCGCCCACATCCATAAAAATTGATGGTCGCAGCCCCAATTCACGTGCACCTGTGCCCAGCGGAATTTCCAGTTCGGCGCGGCCCAGATAATAAGAATTACCACCAATAGCATCATCGGATATCCGATTGGGGTCAGTAACCACCAACGGATTGCCATTGCCATCATCGACAATCGGCTGTCGCAAAACACGCGGTCCTACTCCGCGAATGTCGAACCCGCGAATTTGCGGCTCACCAAGGAAGAAGCGATCAGTCAGAAGGACTTCGCTGCCGCCCCACGCATTGATTGCACCGCCTTCGGCAGAGAGAGAGAAGATAAAGCCATTGAGCACGTTCCAATAGCGCTTCGCGTTGGCCCGGTTGCGAATATATTTTACTGACCCGCCCAAACCAGCAACTTCGGTCGTCAACGATACGCTGGAACCACGTGTCGGGCGGAAGCGACTATCAAGATTTTCGTAAGCGACAGTGACGCCCAGAATTGAGCTGACGCGTTGACCAATGGCTTCGCACAAGAAACGGCCAGCAATCAGAGGTTCGCAGGTCCGCACACCGTCACCGTCCAAATCGGCGAAGAACTGATTCTCGTCCAAGGTAACATCGTCATAGTTGATCGTGTAGCTTCCGACGAGCGACATATATTCCGAAAGCGGAACACCTATACGGAGCGACGCACCAGTCGTCGCTTGGCTAAAGGTGGTATTCCGGTCACTGCCCGTGAAGTTGAAGCTGTTAAAATCGCGGCGATATAAATCGATACCGGCCGAGATATTGCGGTCGAACACATAGGGCTCTGTGAAGCTCAGATTGAACGAGCGCGAGAAACGCGAATAATTAACCCCTGCGCCGATCGTCTGGCCACGTCCGCGGAAGTTCCGCTGCCGGATCGATGCTGAAAGGATAAAGCTTTCAATTGACGAGAAACCGGCCGAGAGTTGTAATTCGCCGGTTGGATTTTCTTCGACATTTGCCTCGAGAACAATCCGGTCAGGCGCGCTGCCGTCCTTTTGCTCGATCTCGAAGTTTTCCTGGAAGAAGCCGAGCGACTTGATCCGGTTGGTCGACCGTTTCACGCCGATTGAGTTAAACGCATCACCTTCGGAAAGGCGGAACTCACGACGCAGGACCTTATCTTGTGTGAGCGTGTTGCCGTTTACGTCAATCCGCTCGACATAAACGCGCGGCGCTTCGTTCAGAACGAAAGTAATCCCCATAGTGAGGTCATCTTTGTTCCGCTGGAATTGCGGGCGCACGTCGGCAAATGCGTAGCCAAACGTCCCGGCAAGCTCACTGAGTTGTTCGACAGTGTCTTCAACCAATTTGGCGTCGTAAAAGTCGCCGCTCTGCATCGGCAATTGGCCGCTCATCAAATCGCTGTCGAAATCGCGAATCTGGCTATCTACGGCGACTTCGCCAAATTTATAGCGTTCGCCTTCTTCAACCACATAGGTGATGATGAAGTCTTTCTTGTCCGGCGTAAGTTCTGCCACCGCAGAAACGACGCGGAAATCGGCATAGCCTTCGGTCAGGTAAAACTGACGCAGCTTTTGTTGGTCAAACGCCAGACGATCAGGATCGTAGCTGGTGTTGGAACTGAAAAAGCTGGTGAAGCGCGATTGCTTGGTGACCATCTCGCCGCGCAGCGCTCCGTCGGAAAACACTTCATTGCCAATGATGTTGATCTGGCGGACTTTGGATTTTGGCCCTTCGCTGATCTCATACACCACATCGACGCGGTTCTGGCTCAGTTCGACAATCTTTGGCTCAACCGTTGCAGCAAAGCGGCCCTGACGCTTGTAAAGTTCCACAATCCGCGCAGTATCTGCGCGAACTTTGGAGCGCGTGAAAATCTGGCGCGGTGCCAGTTTGATCTCGGGAATAATTTTGTCATTCTTGAGGCGCTTGTTGCCCTCCAGAATGATCCGGTTGATGACCGGGTTTTCGACAACCTCGATAACAACATCGCCGCCATCATTGCGAACGCTGGCGTTGGAGAATAGCTCGGTCGCGTAGAGTTCTTTCAGGGCCTGATCGGCTGCGGCCTGCGAATAGGGCTGGCCTGGACGCAGCGTGATGTAGCTGAGGATCGTCTGTGGCTCGAGCCGCTCCGAACCGGTGATAGCAATCGACCGGATAGTGTCCGGACTCGGCGCCACCACGGGCGCCGGGGCCGGTTGTTCGCCGGTCGCTTCTTCAGCCGGTTGCGCCCCGGCTGTTTGCGCCAGAGCAATAGTCGGCATTCCCCCCAGCATCGTTCCGCCAAGCAGAGCCAGTGCCAGCCGGCGACCGTTCGTCATTGCTGTATCGCCGCGCATGTTACGTCCATTCATAGACACGGATATCCCGTCCAATAAAAATTTCGTTCTAAAACCACTCGACCAGTCGGCCAAGATGCGTGTTGCCGCCCTTGCCCGATGCCGTGCCCCCAATCAAGCGGTGTAAGAACCCACTCCCCTGCGTATCGTCCCCGATTAAGCCTCGCACTCTAAATGAACAGCGAGACCACATCGTTGGCCGTCACAAATATCATCAGCATCAATACCAATGCGACACCCGTGCGATAGGCCCATTCGGTGCCAACGGGACCAACCGGTTTACGGCGAACTGCCTCAACCGCATAAAAAGCCAGATGCCCTCCGTCGAGCGCGGGGATTGGCAGCAGGTTAATGAATGCCAAGTTAATTGAGATCAGTGCGACGAAGAACACGAACGCATCGGGGCCAAGGCTCAGCTGCTCGCCAGAATATTTCGCGATCTTGATTGGGCCGCCAAGCTCCCTCACCGACCTGTCACCTAAGAGGATTTGCTTGATACCGGTGACCATCATGTCAACGATCTGGAGGCTCTGCGTCACCGCAAGCGAAGTCGCCTCGATTGGCCCGACGGGCTCAAAAACACGCTCGAATGGCTCGGGCGCAATGCCGATCCGTCCGACCGTAGATTCGTTGCCGAACCGGTCTTTTTCCTGGAAGCTACCGATCGTGACCGGAACCGTGCTTGTTTCACCATCGCGCACATAAGAGATATCGACCGTTTCGCCCGGATATAGTGCGATACTGCGCTGCAAATGGCGGAAATCGGTCAGCGTCTCGTCGTTGACCGCAACGATCTTGTCGCCGACCTCCAGCCCTGCCTCACGCGCGGCGGAGACCTCGGCAAAGCTGGCGACAATATTTTGCTGTGCCGGATCGGCAGGCAAGGCTTTCCCGTAAATCATCAGGAATGCGGCGAAAATGCCAAGCGCGACCAGTATATTGGTCACGGGGCCTGCCAGCACAATGAGCACCCGCTTCCACAACGCTGCATGGTGGAAATTGCCATCGCGTTCGTCTGCAGGCAAATCTCTCAAAGCATCCGCATCGGGAATGCTGGCCGGATTCATATCGCCTTTGAACTGGACATAGCCGCCAATCGGCAGCGCGGAGATTTTCCAGCGCGTGCCGTGCTTGTCATTGCGCCCGATCAGCTCCTTGCCAAAGCCGACCGAGAACGCTTCCGCCTTCACGCCGAACCAGCGGCCCACTAGATAGTGGCCCAGCTCATGCACGGTAACCAGCGGCCCTAGCACGAGCAGGAAGCCCAGGATCATCATCCAGATCGGTACAGATTCGAACAAGTCAGTCTCTCTCCAGAATTTCGGCCAGAACTTCGCCAGCACGCGCCCGTGCGTCGCTATCGACCGCCAGCACCTCATCCAAAGTGCCCGGCGCGGCCTGTATATCGTTATTGAGGGTTTCCGCCACCATTGCGGCGATCTGTGTGAACCCGATCTGACCGGCAAGGAACGCGGCAACCGCCACTTCATTCGCTGCATTGAGCGTTGCCGGTGCTGCTCCGCCCGCATGGACCGCCTCGCGCGCCAGCTTGGTCGCGGGGAAACGCTCCTCATCAGCGGCGAAGAAGCTCAGCTCACCAATTGCAGGTAAATCAAGCGGTTCGCAGCCGGTTTCCATCCGCTTTGGCCATGCGAGACAGGATGCAATCGGTACTTTCATATCCGACGGGCCAAGCTGTGCGAGCGTCGATCCGTCGCGATACTCGACCATCGAATGGATCACACTTTGCGGGTGTACCACGATGCGCAGCCGGTCCAGACCGACCGGAAACAGATGATGCGCCTCGATAAATTCGAGGCCTTTATTCATCATCGTCGCCGAATCGACGCTGATCTTTGCGCCCATATCCCAATTGGGATGCGCAACCGCTTGCTTGGGCGTTGCGGCCTCTAGCTGCGCCTGCGTCCATTCGCGGAACGGTCCGCCGCTGGCAGTCAGCGTGATCCAGCGGACTTCCTCGATGTCGTTGCCCTGAAGGCACTGGAAAATCGCATTATGCTCGGAATCGACCGGCAGCAGCGTCGCGCCATGCTTGGCAACCGCCGCAGTCATCACATCACCGGCCGAGACCAGCGCTTCCTTATTGGCGAGCGCGATGGTCCCGCCCTGCTCTATCGCCGCCATCACCGGCGCAAGACCCGCGCAGCCGACAATCGCCGCGACCGTGATATCGACCGGCCGCGCAGCCGCATCACACAAAGCCTGAGCGCCGCCAGCCGCTTCGATAGACGTCCCGGCTAGAGCCTCGCGCAAATCGCCGAGGCAGGCATCATCGCCCACCACTGCAATTTTCGCTTCAAACTCGATAGCCAATTTCGCCAGCTCCACTGCACTGCAATTCGCCGTGAGCGCGACCACCCGCCATGTCTCACACTCCCGCCGGATCAGATCGAGGGTTGATGCGCCGACAGAGCCGGTTGCACCGAGGATAGAGATGGTGCGGGTCATGGATGCATCGCCCAAAGCGGCAATGCTGCGATAGCGACGGGCAACAGCCCATCGACACGATCAAAAACTCCGCCATGGCCGGGGATAAGATTAGAACTGTCCTTCATTCCCGCTTTCCGTTTGAGCCAGCTCTCGAGAAAGTCCCCACATTGTGCGACCACAGCCAGCACAGCACCGATCGTAGCAGCTATACCCACCATCGCCGAAAACCGGATTTCTCCGACGTTATAAAGAAAGAACGAGGCAGAAACGATACCTGCCAGGATCATACCTCCAATCAAACCGGCCCATGTTTTGGACGGGCTGATCTTCGGCGCGATTTTCGGACCGCCGATTGCACGTCCGCTGAAATACGCCCCGACGTCGGTGGCGATGACCACAGCGATAACGCCCAGCAAAACAGCAGGCGGCAAATTCGCGAGGGAAAAACCGGCCAAACCGATATAGGCGGCCCCCGCCAAAACCATCAAAGTCGGCTTGGTACCCGTCCCGAACGCCGCGCGGACCAGCCGTCCAAGTTCGAACAGACACCCCCCCGCAACGAGCGCAACAAAGCCATACCAAAACCAACCGCCGAGCCACAGCGCCGTCCCAGCAATCGCAACCATGACAATCGCGGAGGCCAGCCTAACTGGGAGATCGGATTTCTTTTGCGGCGCTTCTGTCATAGCCCTCTACCTTCTCCGTCACCCTGAACTTGTTTGTGCAAGCACAGCTTCGCTTCCAGGGTCCATTTCCCCAATCGCTCAGTTCGTTCTGGAAGGCACAATGAATGCTGAAATGAATTCAGCATGACGGCGTTGGCTATGTGTTCACCGTCCGCCAAAGCGTCGCTCCCGGTCGGCGAAATCGTCGAGCGCTTGTTGCAAATGCTCGGGCGTGAAGTCCGGCCACAGCACATCGACAAACGCCATTTCGGCATAGGCGCATTGCCATAGCAGGAAATTCGACAGACGAACCTCTCCGCTGGTGCGGATCAGCAGGTCGAGCGGCGGCAGATCGGCGGTGTAGAGGTTTGCGGCAATGCTTTCCTCCGTCACTGCGCCCTGCTCTGCAGCCTTGGCCGCTGCTTGGACAATTTCCTGCTGCGATCCGTAATTGAGCGC
Organism: Pontixanthobacter aestiaquae; assembly: GCF_009827455.1. Taxonomy (NCBI): domain Bacteria; kingdom Pseudomonadati; phylum Pseudomonadota; class Alphaproteobacteria; order Sphingomonadales; family Erythrobacteraceae; genus Pontixanthobacter; species Pontixanthobacter aestiaquae. The sequence continues at coordinate 1,652,826 of NZ_WTYZ01000001.1, read as the reverse complement.
GACCGCCAGAATGCGTGAGCCTTTGGAAGTCTGCTCCAAAGCATCCTCAAGCTGCGCGACAATATCAGGCTCCAGCGCCGTGTAATCACCAATGATTTTCAGCCGCACGTCATTGGCAATAAACTCGGGCAGATCGGATTTGATGAACTTGCGCAGCAGATTCATCAGATCGCCAACTTCGTCCTCGGGCCGCTTCCAGTTCTCCGAAGAAAACGCATAAAGCGTCAGGCAATCGATCCCCATCGGCTCGACATTGCGGACCAGCTTGCGCACCGCCTCGACACCTTGCCGGTGCCCCATCGCGCGCGGCAACATCCTGCGCTTCGCCCAGCGGCCATTGCCATCCATAATAATGGCGACGTGTTTGGCGGTGTTTTCAAACTGCGGCATGACTTATGAAAACCGTTCGCCGTGAGCTTGTCGAAGGGCTGCCCTTCCCTTGAATCCTATCTCCAGAAGAAAGTGCAATCCTTCAGAGTCGAAGACGGCGCGCAGCGCCACCGGCTCAGGATGACCGGATTGGGGAGCTTGCACCAGGATCACTGGGTCATGATTTCTTTTTCTTTGGCCTCGGCCGCAATGTCGCATTCGGCAACATATTTGTCGGTCAGTTTCTGGACCTCATCCTCGGACCGCTTGCGGTCGTCTTCGGAGATTTCCTTCTTCTTCTCGTCTTCCTTGAGCGCTTCCATACCGTCACGGCGCACATTACGGATCGCGATTTTCGCGTTCTCGGCATATTTGCCCGCGAGCTTGGCCAGATCCTTGCGGCGCTCCTCGGTCAGATCGGGCATCGGCAGGCGCAAAGTCTGCCCGTCGATCATCGGGTTGAGGCCCAGATTTGCGTGCGCAATGCCCTTCTCGACCGCTGCCATATTCGACTTGTCCCACACTTGCACCGTCAGCAGGCGCGGCTCCGGCGCAGAAACAGTCGCAACCTGGTTAAGCGGCATCATCGCGCCATAGACTTCGCACACCACAGGATCGAGCAATGTCGTATTCGCCCGGCCCGTACGCAAACCGCCCAGATCACTTTTCAGCGATTCTACCGCGCCATTCATGCGCCGCTCGATGTCGGCCTTGTCGTATTTTGCCATTTTAGGCTTCCTCTCTCACAACTGTCTGGACGGCGTTGCCATCGATCACTTTTGCTACATTGCCTTTCTCTCTAATCGAGAAGACGACAATGGGAATGCTGTTTTCGCGGCATAGCGCGACGGCGGTGGCATCCATCACTTTCAAATTGTCATTCAGCACGCGGCTATAGGTAATTTCGTCAAAGCGCTTGGCATCGGCGTTTTTCTTGGGATCGCTGTCATAGACACCATCAACGCTGGTCCCTTTGAGAAGCGCATCGCAGTTCATTTCTGCCGCGCGGAGTGCCGCGCCCGTATCGGTGGTGAAGAACGGGTTGCCCGTGCCCGCCGCGAAGATCACGATGCGACCCTTTTCAAGGTGACGCTCTGCCCGGCGGCGAATGTACGGCTCGCACACGGATGACATCGGAATAGCCGATTGGACCCGCGTAGGTACGCCCGCCTGCTCCAGAGCATTCTGCATCGCCAGCGCATTCATCACCGTTGCCAGCATCCCCATATAATCGCCCGTAGTCCGGTCGAGCCCGCGCGCAGCCCCCGCAACACCGCGGAAGATATTGCCCCCGCCAATGACCAGGCAGATTTCGAGGCCCGTATCCTTGGCCGCTTTCACTTCCTCGGCGAGCCGCGCGACATAGGCGGGATCGATCCCGTACTCCTGATCCCCCATCAACACCTCGCCCGAGAGTTTCAGCAGGACACGGTTGTATTTCGGCGTGGACGCAGGATCGGGCATAGGTCAGAAGAATCCGGATGATGTAAGGTCGCCGCTGTCCTTATACGCAGGCGCCGATGGGCGCAAAGGGCCAATGCAAAAAAGGAAGCTCTGTGGAGATCAGTACATTGCGACTAAGGAAGCGATTCTGGATCGGTATAATATTGCTGGCACTGATCATCGCTATTGGCGTCAAAGCCCACAGCGACACTATGGCAACGCCGGTGGTGCAACGGACCAGCGTTTCTTTGGCCAGCTATCCTGCAGATGCGGAGCCTGTAACCATCGCTCTGATTTCGGATGTCCACGTGGCCGGGCCAGACATGCCGCCAAGCAGGTTTGCGGAGATTGTCGAGCAGATCAACGCTCTGTCACCAGACTATGTCATGATCGCGGGCGATCTGGTGAGTGAAAAACGCAGCGCCACGCATATTTATACGGCAGAGGAAGTGACTGCTCCGCTCGAAGGCCTAAGTGGTGATGTTTTCAAAATTGCAGTTCCAGGCAATCACGATCATTGGTTCGGTGTAGATGGTATCAGAGCTGGGCTCGTCAAAGCGGGCTTCACGGTTCTGGAAAATGAGGCAGCACAATTCGGCCCGCTGGCTGTGGGCGGGATCGACGACGACTATACCAATCGCGCGGATTTGCCGAACACTTTGGCTGCGATGGGACCACTGTCCGGTGGCGGGATTATCCTTAGCCATAGCCCTGATCCTTTCCCCACCTTGCCGGAGAATTTCGGCCTGATGCTCGCCGGGCACACCCATTGCGGTCAAATACGCTATCCGTGGGGCGGCGCACCTGCGACCATGTCCGATTATGGCGAGCGCTACGCCTGCGGGCGCGTCGACGAGAATGGCAATAGTGTGATCGTCGGAGCGGGATTGGGGACGAGCTTGCTGCCCGTCAGGCTGTTTTCCAAGCCGGAGATTTGGCTCATAACAATTCGGTCACCAGACCCGTGAAGGTCCGCTTTCGACGTTGGTAAACTCTGGATTGTTGATCGATCATTGGGGTGGAAAGCGGAACGGCTGCTTTCGGTTTCTATGCGATAAGGTGAGGGCCTCTAACGAACAGCTCGACAGCGATTGGGCGAATCAATTGAATTCGAAATAGGGCCCTTTTTATAGTTCTTTTCCTTTTTTCAAAAATTGATCCGCACGCTCCGACAGAGACTTGGTGGCCAAGGCCTTTTCAAGCCGTTCTATCGCAGTGATCGCGTTTCCTGCGTCTGCATTCAAATCTGCAGCCGCTAAGTCTAACGCAGTAAATAACGGCCCAAGCTCGACGGCAAGAGTCCTCCCCTTGCTGGTCAAAGCCAAGACGGATCGTCTGCCGTCACTCTTGTCCGGAGTTGATGTCACGAGCCCAGCCGCTTCGAGCGACTTGCGCGTTACGCTCACGCTTACGTGTGAGATGCCGAGACGATCAGATATCTCGGTAACGCCCGGTGCTTCTCCGCTACGCAGGCAGTTAAATACGGGAAACCAGCGTTGTTCGAATTCCACGCCCATCTTCTGGTAGATCGATTTCGCATCACGATCGATCCGGTCGCTTAGGCGCCTGAGCCGTCCGCCCAGCGCGAAAGCGCCATAAATCGCGAGAGGATCTTGTGGAGTTTCATCCGCCCTCGCGGTGATTCTATTTGACATATCCGTAACCACCTACCTAATAATGCGTAACCAGTTACACAATGGCAGCGTGTCAGAGATTTGCAAGAGCGAGACTAAGGATGGATTTTTCGAAAACATCACGGCGCGATGCGCTTTCCTTGGCCGGCGGGCTGGCTTCAGCGCTAACAGTTGCAAGCTGCGCAGGCCATGGGAGCCAACGCAAGGGGCTAGTTCGTCACTCACAAGCGCTCGCTCGAACAAATGACTTGAGCGGAACTGTATTGCTTGCGCGCGGTGGGCATATCGAATTTGCTGAGAGCTATGGTTTGGCGAACAGGGAAAGCGGCGAGCGCAACACCATCGACACGAAATTCAATCTCGCATCGATACCAAAGATGTTTACAGCCACGTGTATCCTGCAACTGGTCGAGGCTGGCGCAATCTCGCTTGATGACACCTTGGGCATGCATCTGCCGGGTTATCCCAACCGGGACGCGGCTGAACGTGTGACGATTGCTCATATGCTGTTGCATAGGTCCGGCATCGGCAATTACTGGCAGGGTCTGGCAGAACTGGACGGCCCGCATCCTGAAAGCCACCGTGACTATTTGCCACTGTTCGCAAACATTCCACTCGAGCACGAACCAGGTAGTGCATTTTCCTACTCGAATGGCGGCTATGTCGTTCTTGGGCTGATCATCGAAGCAGTCACGGGAAAGAGCTATTTCGAGCATGTTCAGCAAGCGGTTTTCGACAGGGCAGGAATGGCGAACACCGGCAACTGGCGACAGGATGCCGACGTCTCCAACCGTGCAATCCCTTATATGCGATCTGAGGAGATACCGGGTGAATGGATTGATTGCAGTAGCCGATTGGAGCCACGAGGAAGCGCAGGCGGCGGTGCTTACTCAACCGCCGGCGATCTGCACCGTTATGCCACGGCGCTCATGCGCAATCGCTTGCTCGGCCCCAAGATGACGAGGGCGTTCCTGCAAGGTCGCTCGGAAACGCCGGTCGGACGCTATGGCTATGGGATCATCGAGCAGGGCCTTAACGGAACATGCCTACTTGGCCATTCGGGTGGCCACTATGGTGTTGCATGTGAGTTGATGATGTTTCCCGAGCTCGACACGACATTTGTCGTGCTCACGAACGGTGACGTGGATGCATATTGGGATACCGAAGCCTTCATGCATGAAATGATCGCCGGTCCCACGGATAAGACACGCAATTACCGTTTCACCCAGGACCTGGTTGACCTGACTGTCCGGAAAGGCCTCGAAGCTGGTGTCACAATGTGCCACGCAAACAATGACGGCCGGAAAGCGCGCGAAGGTGTGGTCGATCTTGCCGCATTCAAACATATTCATCGCGGCCAGAATGCTATCGGCATCAACCTGTTACAGCTCAATCGCGCGATTCATCCAAACTCAGACTATGCGATCTACCGGCTCGCTGATGGCTTGCGGGTAACGGGCCGAACCGCACCAGCCATTGACATGTATCGGACCTACCTCGAACGAGTGCCCGGCGATGCAGATGCCGAAGCCCGCATTGATGAACTAACAAAGAGCTGACCGAAATCTTTCCTTGGCGACGGCACAAGAGCCTCTAACAAGATAACACAGTTGCCTTTGTCCACCTGCGGGCAAAAGACCCCTCAGCGTAAATGTACGCAAAGAGGAAGTCTCGCATTGGTAGTGAAAGTCCGCAATTGGGTCGATGGCGGACATTCAGCTATTGAATCATTCGGCTCTACGCCAATTGTGACGGACCGCAGAAATGGGCCTATTTTCCTACATCACAATCACCTGCTAGCTTCGGATCCGGCTCTTTGAAAATTGAATTCAGCACCAACCGACCGGAAAATTGTGCTTTGATGTCTCACTCGGGCAAGTTTCGCTAATTTCGACGGGTCGACTCGGGCAGCAAATACAATTCGGCCGCCGAACCTAGAAGGTCCGACGGCCGTAATTATCCTGTCGTCATCCCCGCGAAAGCGGGGATCCAGGGCCTAACGCTCAGCACTCGCCATTCTGGATTGTCCTATGGACAGCTCCGCTTCCCCGCCTGCGCGGGAATGACGAGTTCAGCTTGTTACCCGCCAACAGCAGCAGCAACCTCTGCAGCGAAATCGCTTTCTTCTTTCTCGATGCCTTCGCCGAGTTGGAAGCGGACATAGTCCTTGAGAACGATTTCCTTGCCCGCGTCTTTGCCAGCTTTGGCAACAACGTCTGCAATCGAGGTTTTGTTGTCCATCACGAACAGCTGGCTGAGCAGCGCGTTTTCCTTGGCGAATTTCTTCACCGCGCCTTCGACCATCTTTTCTTGGACATTCTCAGGCTTTCCGCTTTCGGCAGCTTTCTCAGCCGCGATTGCACGCTCACGGTCGAGCATTTCTGCGTCGAGACCGTCGGCGTTCAGCGCTTGCGGGAATGCCGCTGCGATATGCATGGCGAGTTGCTTGCCCAGCGGAGCAAGAACATCTTCACCAGCTTCGCTTTCGAGAGCAACCAGAACGCCGATTTTGCCGAGGCCGTCAGCCGCGGCATTGTGAACGTAAGGAACGACAACGCCGTTTTCGACCGAAACGGTCTTCATGCGGCGAACTTGCTGGTTCTCACCGATAGTCGCGATGTTGTCGGTCAGTTTGTCGCCGACGGTGCCGCCACCGGGATAGGCCGCTGCTTTGAGAGCTTCGACATCATCACCATCCACGCCGAGCGCAGCAGTGGTGGTGTTGCGCACGAAGTCCTGAAACTGTTCGTTCTTCGCAACGAAGTCTGTTTCCGAGTTCACTTCAACGGCAACGCCTTTGGTTGCCCCAGAGTCATTGGCGACAGCAACGCCGACGAGGCCCTCTGCAGCCGTACGGCTCGACTTCTTCTGTGCGGTAGCGAGGCCTTTGGCGCGCAACGCGTCAACCGCGGCTTCGATATCGCCGCCAGCTTCGGTCAGCGCTTTCTTGGCGTCCATCATGCCCGCGCCGGTTTTCTCGCGCAGTGTTTTAACGTCAGCGACTGAAATTCCAGCCATTGCTTTGTCCTTTCAAAAATATGCGCCGCCGGAAACCACTCATCGAGTGGCCCAATCGGTGGGAGTTCCGGCGCGCTAGTTCGCGTCCATTACGTGAATGTGACGCTGATATTGTGGCTTAAGAGTTAGGCTTCAACCGGAGGCTCGGCCATTGCGCCAACATCGACACCCGAGTCAGCAACTTTGCCGCCCTTGCCCGATACGGCTGCTTCAGCAATCGCGTCGCAATACATGCGCACTGCGCGGCTTGCGTCGTCATTGGCCGGAACCGGGAATGCGATGCCCGACGGATCGACATTGGTGTCGAGCACGGCAACAACCGGAATACCCAGAACGTTGGCTTCTTTAATCGCCAGCTCTTCCTTGTTGGCGTCGATCACGAACATGACATCAGGGATGCCGTTCATGTCGCGAATACCGCCAAGCGAGAGTTCCAATTTGTCACGCTCACGCGTCAGCTGCAGAACTTCTTTCTTGGTCAGACCCGAAGTCTCGCCCGAAAGCTGCTCTTCGAGGTTCTTGAGGCGCTTGATCGACTGGCTGATAGTCTTCCAGTTGGTCAGCATTCCGCCGAGCCAACGGTGGTTGACGAAGTGCTGACCCGAAGCCCTGGCAGCTTCTGCGATCGGCTCTTGCGCCTGACGCTTGGTACCAACGAACAGAACCTTACCGCCCGAACGGACAGTCGATTCAACAAAGTCGAGCGCACGTGCGAACAAAGGCACAGTCTGCGACAAGTCAATAATGTGAACACCGTTACGCGCGCCGAAAATATACGGCTTCATGCGCGGGTTCCAGCGGTGGGTCTGGTGGCCGAAATGTGCGCCGGCCTCGATCAATTGCTGCATTGAGACGGTAGGTGCCGCCATAAGTAATTCCTTCCGGTTGTTCCTCTGGGAAGCTGGAACCGAGCGGAGATCCCGCAATGGCACCGGTATGTGTACTTCCCATGTGAATTTCCGCCTTTCCGAACGGCCGATGATTCGACCGTCGTCTATGCGGATGCGGCCCCCTAGCGGGGCGAAATCAGAAAATCCAGCCAGAAATCACAATTCGCCCCCTGCCGAGGTAAATTAGTGCTTGACCGATTGGAACATATAGTGAACATTCGGATTCAACGGACTAAATGTGAAACCAAATCCGTTGTCGAAGCGTACTCGGTTTATCCACAGCATGCCAACAGGCAGCTGTGCAAAAGATTAGGACACACAAGAATGCTCGCTTTTGCTTTGATTTCTCTATTTTCCATCACGGCGGCTGTCGTCGTTATATCTCTCAGTGACAGCTTCATTCGCGGCGTGCGCGCTTTCAAACAGTTGCGCCGCGCCGTGAAGCTGGAGAAACTGGAAGATGCCGGAATGGTGCAAGCTTCATCCGTGCGCCCAAACATGGTGATTACACGCCAGCGTGTTGAGCATTGCGGCTACCCTAGGTTTGTGCGTCCGCTGCGCGCTGCCGCCTGATCCTGCTGTAACGGACCAGTCCCCACGGCATGAGTGCCAGATAGCCGATCGATATGGTTGCAATTGTCCACCATGGCTCCAGCAACATCGCGGCAAAAAGTAGTCCGACAAAGGCAATCACTTCCAGACGAAACTGGCGTCGCGGCCTGAGCGAGGTCCAGCTAAGCGTTGCGATATTGGAAATCATCAAAAATGCGATCACGACCATCCATATGGCATTGACCCATGGCAGACGGAATTCTTCCAGTCCTGTCGCCATCCAAAGATAGAACGGCAGGAACGCCAGCCCGGCCCCCACTGGCGCGGGAATGCCCGTTAAAAAGCCTGCCGATTTATGCGGCTGCTCGTCGGTGTCGATCTGCGCATTGAACCGCGCGAGGCGCAATGCGCAGCAGATCGCGAATGCGAGCGAAGCGAACCAGCCCAATCGCGGGAGATCCTGCAGCGTCCACAGATAGAAAATGATCGCTGGTGCCATTCCGAAGGATAGCGAATCCGCAAGGCTGTCTAGTTCGGCCCCAAACCGCGACTGACCTTTGAGAAGCCGTGCAATCCGGCCGTCGATGCCATCGAGAACACCAGCGAGAATGATAGCAAACACGGCCAGAGACCAATTCCCTGAAATCGCAAATTTGATGCCGGTCAGTCCGGAGCATAGTGCGGCAGCTGTTATCGCGTTGGGGACAACGGTGCGCAGTGCAAGCCCCTTGTTAGACCGGCCGGTCTCAATGGGTTCATCCTCTGCCGATTTCGGGCCGATACGCGGGCGATCATCACTCATTGTGCAACACCTTCAATAAGGGTCTGTTGTCCTAATTCCGCCAGTACAGTTTCGCCTGCAATGGCCTTTTGCCCAAGCAGCACTTTGGAAGCAGTACCGGCAGGTAAATAGACGTCGACCCGGCTTCCGAAGCGGATCAGCCCGACACGCTGCCCGGTCGCGACAATATCGCCCGGTTTCACAAACGGAATAATCCGCCGCGCGACCAAACCCGCAATCTGGGTAAAGCCGATCAGCATCCCGTCTGTGCGCTCAATCAGAATATGCTGCCGCTCATTCTCTTCGCTCGCCTTGTCTAGGTCTGCGCTCATAAACTTGCCGGGCATATAAACGAGCCGCTTTACCAGGCCGCCAATCGGAGTCCGGTTAATGTGAACGTCGAACACGCTCATAAATATCGAGATGCGCGTTACAGATCCTGCGGGTAGGCCAACCTGCCCCGTCCCGTCATCGCCCACTAGCTCAGCCGGTGGCTCCACTGTGGCAATTTGAGTGACCAAGCCATCAGCGGGAGCGACAATAGCATTGTCATCTTGCGGCACGACCCTCTCCGGATCGCGAAAGAACGCGAAAATACCGCCCGCCAGAGCCAATAATGGCCAACCGATCAGTTCAAGATCGAAAAGGAATATTGTAACGAGTGCGATACCCGCTGCGGCGACGCCAAATTTGCGTCCCTCGGGATGAATCGATGGCCATTGCCAGCTCGCTTCACCGCGTCCCTGATTGTCGAGAATTTCACCTGCCATAGCGTTCATCTAGGCGGTTGCATCGCTGCGAACAAGCCGCCTTGCGAATGCTCAATTCACCTTACGCACAAACACTGTTCCGGCGGAGTACCCCGCACCGAAGCTGCAAATCAGGCCAGTATCGTTCGCTTTCAAATCCTTACTGTGCAGGTGAAATGCGATGATCGAACCGGCGCTAGAGGTATTGCCATACGTATCGAGCACGGTCGGGCTCTCATCGTCATTCGCTTCATGGCCCAGCACACGCTGCGCAATAAGCCGATTCATTCCGGTATTGGCCTGGTGCAGCCATAGACGCCGGATAGACTCGCGATCGACACCCAACCGGTCGGCCTCCTCGATGATCATGCTCGCGACCATCGGCACGACCTCTTTAAAGACCTTACGCCCTTCCTGTACGAACAGCTTGTCAGCCTTGCCCTCGCCTTCCGGGCTCGCACGATTGAGGAAGCCGAAATTGTTGCGGATATTGTTGGAGAATACAGTTTTGAGCTTGGTGCCCAGAATATCCCAATGCGCCGCCGGGGCAATCGCTGCATCTTCAACCAAAACAGCCGTCGCGACATCACCGAAAATGAAGTGACTGTCACGGTCCCGCCAGTTCAGATGCCCGCTGGTAATTTCGGGGCTGACCACCAACACCGATTTGGCATTGCCCGCGCGGATATAATCAGCAGCCGTTTGAATACCGAAAGTCGCCGAAGAACACGCGACATTCATGTCTAAACCGAAACCATCGATGCCCAGCGCCTGCTGGATTTCGATAGCCATCGCCGGATAACCGCGCTCCATATTCGATGCTGCGCACAGGACTGCGTCCACATCTTCGACATCGCGGCCAGCCGTCTCAAGCGCTTGCCTGGCTGCTTTCACGCCGATCTCCGCCATCATCGACAATTCGTCATTGCTGCGTTCAGGCCAGCGCGGTGCCATCGTGTCAATGTCGAGCACCGGCTCTTTCGCCATCACATGGCGGGCTTTGATACCACTGGCTTTTTCGATAAACTCGACCGAACTTGGTGCAAGCGCCTCCGCTTCGCCCGCCGCGATCGCATCGGCGTTGTCGGCGTTAAACTTGGCGACGTAAGCGTTGAAGCTATCGACCAGCTCTGCGTTGGAAATGCTCTGTACCGGTGTGAACAGGCCGGTGGAGGAAATGACGGGTTTATGCGTTGCTTTCATGCAGCCTAGCTAATGCCAGCCACCGCGCGGGGCAAGACTCTCGCCAATCACAACCGCGCAAAAAGAAAGGGCCGCCTGCACGAAGCAAGCGGCCCTTCCCGTATTTGTTAGCGGGAAGCTTAGAACTGCGAACGCAAGGTAATGCCGTAGCTACGCGGTTCCTGTGGGAACGCCGACCGCGAACCGGAGCGCAGCACAGTGTTGAACGTAACCCCGCGCGTGACTTGGTTCGTCAGGTTGGTTGCGAACGCTTCGATCGCCCAGCTATCATCCTGGGCACCGATGCCGGCGCGCAGGTTGATCTTGGTGTTGCTGTCCTGGACATCGAACGGAACAAGTACAGGGTTGGCAAGATCGGCCGGGTCAAACGCCTGGGTCGAGGTCCGGCGATCGTCTTCGAAACGAATTTGGCCCGTCAAGAAGAAGTCGAGATAACTACCCAGATCGCGCTCATAGGTTGCCCCCATGATGGCCACGATTTCCGGCGCATTGGTCAGCGAGTTACCGCATAGTGCAACAACATTGTTTGCCGTCTGTGTGCCAGCACAATCCTGCGGATAGCGAGCGCGCGTGTACGTCACACCGCTGTTGATCGTCAGATTGTCGCTAGGGCGGATAACAGTCTCTACCTCAAGACCAGTCGAGTTAGCCTTAGGAACGTTGAAGGTCTGGAACTGCGCCCCGGTGAATTCGAGAACCTGGAAGTTCTGGAATTCTTCACGGAAGGCCGCGATGTTCAGCGTAACAGCGCGATCAAGCAAGCGTGCTTTCAGACCGACCTCATATGCATCGACCGTTTCAGACAAGAATCTTGGATCCGCACCACCCGACGCAGCCGTCGAGTCGAGGTTGAAACCGCCCGATTTATAGCCGTGAGTAAAGCTGGCATATACATTCACCGGGGCGTCGAACGAATAGCTAAGCTTACCGGTATAGATAAGCTCGGAATCGTTGAAGTCGCCGCTGAATGGACGTGGGAGCGGGAACGGATTGGCGTCGGACCCGATTGCTGGTGCGGTAAACGCAAAGCAGCTCAAACCGAATGCCGTGGGAGCAAGCGCACCGACGGTCGCCGGAATACTTGCCGGAGCACCAGGAACTGCAGGGTTAGCTGTACCGACAGCTTGGCCGAGCCGATCAAGGCCATCCGGAGTCATGTTATTATTTGCATCCGCAAAGAAGCCCAAACATGTCGGATTATTCACTGCAGATTGCTGGTAACCGCCTGTCTTGCTCTCGTCGGAGTAACGCAATCCAACCGTAAGCGAGAGATGGTCGGTAATATCCAGTGTGTTATGAGTGAAGATCGACCAGCTTTCGCTATTCTGAGCGTAATTATTTGTTGCAGTCGTGCCTGCAGGATCCGCCCCTGTCAAAAACGTGAGGGGATTCGTTGGATCAGGGACCAGCGGAGAATTGAAAAATACGCCGAACGGAGGAGACAGCCCGGCCGTACCGCCAACGAACAATGCCCCCACGAGCTCACCGTAATCCTCTCCTAGAGAGAATGAAGTGGAAGCCGCAATATCTTCCTTCGAGTAATATCCGCCCACGAGCCAACTAAGCCTACCACCAAAAGCATCACCCTGAACGCGCAGCTCGTGCGTCATTGTGTCGATCTCTGTTATGCCGGCATCGACATTGAAAACGTCAAGGCCGGAAAAATCAGAATCATAGGCTTCGAATGAAGAGTACTCACGATAAGACCCGATATAAATCAGGTCCGCGCTGTCCCCGAGCGGCACTTCGATCTCACCTGTGACGCCCCAGTTGTCGGATCGTGTTGTCGGTTCGAAGTTGGCGGTTGCAATCCGGTTATTGATTGCCGCTTCCGCAGTCGGTTGGTCAAACGGATTTGTTGCGACCGTTGGTCCAGCCATACCCCCGCGTGCGCCCAAGCCAACTAGTCCAAACAACCCAGATGTTTCCAGACCGGACTTCAATACCTCAATTGCTGCACCAAATGGCGCCTTGCTTTCCGCATAATCGGCGATAATTCGGCCGCGGATGCCGCTATCAGTTTCCCAACCAATTTGCCCGCGAACAAGGAACTGATCGGAGCCATTGGATTCGCCGATTTCATTCCCTGCACCATCGACAATGGTGACATAACCGTCTCTCTGACGGTAAGCGCCAGTAACGCGCAGCGCCACTGTGTCCTGCACGATTGGCACGTTGACCGCACCTTGGACGCTAACCAAATCGCGGTTTCCATAAGTGCCATTTGCAAAGCCACCGAATTCTGACAAATCGGGGCGAACATTCGTGATGTTCAGCGCACCGGCAGATGTGTTGCGGCCAAACAAAGTACCTTGTGGTCCGCGGAGAACTTCGACGCGCTCCACGTCGACAAATTCTGAAAGCGCGATACCGGGACGTGATTGATACGCGCCGTCAATGAAAATACCCACGGCGCTTTCAAAACCGATATTATTCGATGTAGTACCAACACCGCGAATACGCAGGACAACCGAACCAGATGACGTCTGCGCGTTCGAAGTCGAGAAACTGGGCGAAACGCTGGTGATTTCCTGAACGTTGACAACGCCCTGGCGCTCAAGTTGGACCGGGCTGACCGCTGTGACAGCGATTGGAATGTCTTGGACGTCCTCTGCGCGGCGCGTTGCGGTGACAAGGATCACGTCCTCATCAACTGCACCGTCTTCCGCGCCATCGGTATTGTCCTGCGCTTGGGCAGTTCCTGCCATGCCAAAAGCGAGCGCAAATGCCGTCGAACTCAGTAGAGCTTTTTTCATCCTCTTCCCTTTTTATCGTGCGCCCTATTTTGAGCGCTTTCTCCAGCAGGGGTAGCACGTGTGCGTGTCTTACCCATGTAATAAAGCTGTAAAGCACATCGCCCCCGCGACACACAACGTTATAAGATCACTTTTTTGCGCAACTTTGCAATTGAGTGGCCAAAATGCACCAGTTTGCGTGTCCCTATGCGCGTATTATCGGCCATTGTCGCTCAACGCGAGCCAAATCCGTAAGGAGTTTGGGGTCAAATCTATAAAGAACTTGAGGAAATATGCGGCGATGCAGCGATATGGCAAGTGGTGGACAGGATAGGATTCGAACCTATGTACGCTTGCGCGGGCAGATTTACAGTCTGCTGCCTTTAACCACTCGGCCACCTGTCCACTGGCTTGCCTCTGGCGGGATTTCCCGCCGTGCTGGTGATCTCAAATCAATGAGCTAACCTGCCGAGAGGCGCCCCAATGGCGAAGCTGCGCTTGCCTGTCAATGGGCCTGCTGGCATGGCGCGAAAATCAACCACATTCCGGTTCTCAATTTAGGATAGTTCAATGGCCAAAGGTGGCGGCAAACGTGCATTGAGAGGCCGCGCTGGCCGGATGCAAGGCGGACGCGGCAGCGGGCGCGCCAGCAGTGGTCAAGTGCGCTTTTGGGGGCGGCACGCCGTCGAAGCTGCTTTGCAGAACCCGGACCGCAATCACCACAAGCTGTGGGCGACCCGCGAAGGCATCGCCTCGCTCGATGGCGAATTGCCCGATAATTTCCCGGTCGAGTATGCCGAAGTTGCCGATCTTGGCCGGCTGGTATCGAAGGACACGCCGCATCAGGGCCTGGTGCTTGAATGCGCACCGCTTGAGGATATCCACCTCGATGATGTTCTGACCACCGCTGACGGCAAGCCTTTGCTGGTTCTCGATCAGGTGACAGACCCGCATAATGTCGGTGCGATCCTGCGGTCGGCTGCGGCTTTTGGAGCTGCGGCTATCGTAACCCAAGACCGCCATGCGCCGCCCGAATCCGGGGTCGTCGCAAAGTCTGCATCGGGCGCGTTGGAAACTGTCCCGTGGGTCCGCGTCGTCAACCTAGCCCGCGCAATGGAACAAATGGCCGAGGCAGGATATTGGCGGATCGGCATGGCAGGCGAAGCCGAGGCAACTTTGGCCGAAGCCCTCCCTGCAACGCCGGTGGCATTGGTCATGGGCGCAGAAGGCGACGGCATGCGCCACAATATTGCCGGACATTGCGATGCCCTTGCCAAGCTGCCGATCAGCAGCAGCATCGAGAGTCTCAACGTATCCAATGCAGCGGCAATCGCGCTTTATGCTATCGCGACGCGCGAGGACTGAACGACCATACAAGGAGCTCCTATGAAATTCCCACCTATCCGCCGTATTTCGGCCACCTTGCTAGCGGCATTCAGCGCGGCCATGCTCACAGGCTGCTTTATGATACCGGGGAATTTCGATGCCAAACTTGATCTTAGATCAGATGGAACATTCACCTATTCCTACAATGGCGAGATACGTTTCCTTGGTATGAGCGAACTGGCGCAAAGGTCGCGAGGGCGGAACGAGGTCAGTGAATGGGACCCGGGCTCGCAAACATGCTGGGGCACAGTGTCAACCGAAGCTACCGATGCCGAGATCGAGACAGCAGCGGTGGAGGCTGTAGCCGAAGAAGCAGATGTGGCTGAAGCAGCTGCAGAGGGAACAATTGTCCCTGTGACCATTGAAGATTCTTACGATGACCGCGAATGCACAGAAGAAGAGTTGGCCGAGCGGCGCAAGGAATTTGACGAGCGACAAGAGCGGTCGCGCGAACGCCAAGAACGCGAAGCCAAGCAAATGCAAGCTGTCTTCGGCGGCATTGATCCAAGCGATCCAAGCGCTGGCAAGCAGATTTCCGAACGTCTGGAACGCCAGCGGGGCTGGAATAGCGTCGAATATCTCGGCGAAGGCCTGTTCAAAGTCGATTTCTCGATCACCAGCCGGATCGATCATGATTTCACTTTCCCGACAATGGAAGGGATGAGCGCAGGCCAGCCGTTCCTCTACGCCTTCCGCCGTGACGGTGATACCGTGCGGATTGAGGCTCCTGGCTTCACAAGAGGGGGCAGCAGCGGCGCGCTGGGTGGCGGATCGATGAACTGGCTGATGCTTGCTGGTATGGAGCGCGGAAGCCGTTCAGGCGATCCTGATCTTTCGGAATTGCTCAAGAATACCAATGGCACATTCACCATCACCACCGATGGAGAAATCCTGGCGAACAATACTGACGCGGGATATAGCGATACCGCCGCTGGCAGAACGCTGGTCTGGAAGATCAGCAGCGACAGCATGGATTCCGCAGCGCCCATGGCGCTGGTCAAACTCGCGCAATAATCGCTTCCGGACAGGTCCGGACAAAAGAAAGGCCCCGTTTGCTTGAACTGCAAACGGGGCCTTTTCTTTCGGGCCCAGTCCGGCCCGGTATCAGCAAGAGATCAGTTGACCGCGTCTTTCAGGCCTTTGCCGGCTTTGAATTTCGGCTGGTTCGATGCTTTGATCGTCATCGGTTCACCAGTGCGCGGGTTACGTCCGGTCGATGCCTTGCGCTTCGCGACTGAAAATGTGCCGAAGCCGACCATGCGCACTTCATCGCCATTCGACAGAGCCTTGACGATGGAATCGAAAACACCCTCAACCGCGCTTGCAGCATCGCTCTTCGACAGGCCGCTTGCATCCGCAACTGCACTGATCAGATCGTTTTTGTTCATTCTGTGAACCCCCAATAATATTTTTTGCCTCGAGGCGCAGAAGGCGCCTGAGCGAAGATGCTGGATAGAAGGGATTTTTGCGGCTTCTGTCAAAGGCAATTCTCGCCTGAGCCGCTAGAATTGGGACGAAATGCGCCAAATCGCGATGAATCGCTGACGCCACAGCAAATAAAGGCTCTTGTCGCGCATGATACAGCGCAGCGACTTTCTCCCGAGTCGCTGCGCTGCAGCAATCAATGCGCTGTGCGCGGAATCACATCGCTCGCGGCGGCAGCGCCGGGTTGGCTGGCCAGATCATCAGCCTCTGTCCATTCAATAGCCTCAGGCGCCGAAGTCAGCGCCGTTTCGAGCACCTGATCGACATGCGCGACCGGAATGATTTCCAGGCTGTCTTTCACATTTGCGGGAATCTCGGCCAGATCCTTGACGTTTTCTTCCGGGATCAGAACGGTTTTGATCCCGCCCCGAAGCGCCGCGAGCAGCTTCTCCTTAAGACCGCCGATCGGCAGCACCCGACCACGCAAGGTCACTTCGCCCGTCATCGCCACATCGGGACTCACCGCGATACCCGAAAGCGTCGAAATGATCGAGGTAACCATCCCGATACCGGCGCTCGGACCATCCTTTGGCACTGCACCTTCGGGCAAGTGGATGTGGATATTCTTGCGCTGGAAAATCGACGGTTTGATCCCGTAGGCCGGTGCCCTCGCCTTCACGAAGCTGAAAGCCGCCGCGATAGACTCGGTCATCACTTCGCCAAGCTTGCCGGTCGTCTTCACTTCGCCTTTGCCCGGTGTGGTGACGCTTTCGATGGTCAGCAGTTCACCGCCCACTTCTGTCCATGCAAGACCAGTTACTGCGCCCACCTGCGCTTCCTCGTCGGATACGCCATGCTTGAATTTGCGCACTCCGGCGAAATCACCAAGATTATCCGGCGTGACAGTCACACTGGTCACTTCACCTTCAAGGATCTTGCGCAGGCTCTTACGGGCCAAACGGGCGATTTCGCGTTCCAATGTCCGCACACCCGCTTCACGGGTGTAGTAGCGAATGAGGTCGCGCAGGGCCTCTTCGGTGAGTTCGAACTCGCCTTGTTTCAGGCCATGCGCATCCACCTGCTTCGCCAGCAAATGCCGCTGCGCGATCTCGACCTTCTCATCCTCGGTATAGCCTTCCAGCCGGATGATCTCCATCCGGTCTAGCAAAGGCTGCGGCAGGTTCAGACTGTTCGCGGTCGTGACAAACATAATGTCCGACAGGTCCAGATCGAGCTCGAGATAGTGATCCTGGAATTTCGAGTTCTGTTCCGGATCGAGCACTTCAAGCAGCGCCGATGCCGGATCGCCGCGGAAGTCCTGACCAATCTTGTCAATCTCGTCGAGCAGGAACAGCGGATTGCTGGTCCCGGCTTTCTTGAGGTTGGTTACGATCTTACCCGGCAGCGAGCCGATATAGGTCCGACGGTGCCCGCGAATTTCGGATTCATCGCGCACGCCGCCAAGCGATTGGCGTACAAATTCGCGTCCGGTGGCACGGGCGATGGATTTACCAAGGCTGGTCTTACCCACACCGGGAGGACCAACGAGGCACAGAATTGGACCTTTCAGCTTGTTGGTCCGCGCCTGCACCGCAAGATATTCGATAATCCGGTCTTTGACCTTCTCCAGCGCGTAATGATCCGCATCGAGAATTTCCTGCGCCTTGCCCAAATCCTTTTTGAGCTTGCTTTTCTTGCCCCATGGCAGGCCGAGCAGGACATCTAGGTAGTTGCGAACAACTGTCGCCTCGGCGCTCATCGGCTGCATGCCTTTAAGCTTTTTAAGCTCGCTATCCGCTTTGGTTTTCGCTTCTTTGGATAGCTTCAGCTTTTCGATTTTCTCGGCAAGTTCGGCCAGCTCATTGGCTTCCTCGGCTTCGCCGCCAAGTTCGCTCTGGATCGCTTTCATCTGCTCGTTGAGATAATATTCGCGCTGGGTCTTTTCCATCTGGCGCTTCACGCGGCCACGGATTTTCCGTTCGACCTGGAGTACCGACAGTTCGCCTTCCATGAAGGACATGACCATTTCCAAGCGGCGCAGAGGATCGTTCTCTGTCAGCAGAGTTTGCTTGTCGGAAACCTTGGTGTTGATCGAGGCGGCAATCGCGTCAGACAACGCGCCTGCATCGTCGATTTCGCCGATGTCATCGCTGGCATCTTCGCCGAGCTTTTTGTTGAGCTTGGCGTATTCGCCAAACTGCTCGGTGACGGAACGCATCATCGCGGTAACTTCGCTGCCTGATGCCGTAACGGCTTCCAGTACCTCAACATCGGCAATCACATGTTCGCCTTGAGCGCGCAGCTCGTTCAGCTTCGCGCGCGACGTGCCTTCGACCAAGACGCGCACTGTGCCGTCAGGCAGTTTCAGCAGTTGTAAAACCTGCGCGACGACGCCAACGTCGTAGAGATCTTCCGGCTGCGGATCGTCACAGCTTGGATCCAATTGGGCGAGCAGGAAGATGTCTTTACTGCCTTCCATGGCCACTTCCAATGCAGCCACCGACTTGTCGCGCCCGACAAATAGCGGGACGACCATGCCGGGAAAGACCACGATGTCGCGAAGAGGCAGAAGGGGGTAATTGCTCATAATAATGTCCGTAATATCCGGTGCGCATTAGAAATCGGCGCAGCCTGTATGACAGAGATATGGGAAGCGATACGCCGCCCTGCAATGCTCGATCTGGAAGAAGCTGTGGACCGGAGCTCCAGCACTCCGCCCGCTTACAATTCGACAGTGACAGTCAATGTATCGCGGTAGACGCCTGCGGGGTTGAATGTGCTGACATTCGGGATGTGCCCATAGACGTTGAATGTGCCCTCTGCGGGTCCGCTAGCGCGGAAGCGCACACCTTGCCTGCCGAGGCCCCATGGCCGTGTGCGGGATGCATTGAGATAGACATTATAGGCAAGGAAATCACCATTCTCGTTGATCATGCGACGCTGCCTGCCGCTCGGGTTCTGGCCATAATCGATGGTGACATTGAACACGGTGAAACGGGTGCAGCGCAAATGTACTGTCCCCGCTGCTTCGGAATCGCCGCTTGTTCCGACATTGGCGATCTGAAATCGCATCGGCGTCGCCTGCACATCACAGCGCGCCCGAACCTCGCCGGACACGGGCATGGCTGCGCTATCGGATGCCTGCGCCAAGGCCGGTCCGGATATCAAGGCTGCTGCCGCAAGGCCGAGTGCGCCAATAGTTCTGCGAAAAATCAATTTTGCGATCCCGATATTCTCAACCAGGATCAAATAGCCAATTACGGCTTAAATTAGGTTAACGCCAGAGCGCGAACAGCACCAAGCGTTATGCAAAAACCAGACAGATCAAAAATTCGCTGTCAGCACAACATTATCGCGATAATTATCCTTGGTGGCCGCGCTCAGAAATTCAGTGTGACAGTGATGGTGTCTTGATAGACCCCGGATGGCGTTTCCATATCAACCGTGCTGATCCTGCCATACGCCATGATGCTCTTGCCAGTTGCACCTTCGACGGAGCCTGATACGCCGTCGCCACTGCTACCCCATTCCGTCGATCGCGAAGCATCAGCAAAAATCTGGTAGTTCAGGTAGCGGCCGTCTTCACTTACCATCCGGCGTTGTTCACCCGCTGAATTGGTACCACGATCCATATCGACTGTGAAAGCTGTTGGCGATGTACAGTCGATATTGATGCGGGCGGAGCCGTCGACGCTGCTGCGTCCGGTGACATTGGTCTGGCTGAATACCATGGGCGAGGCCAAGATATTACAATTATTTTCAATCACAGCCGACACGCTCATTGTCGATGAGTTGCTCTTGGCAAAAGCCGGAGCAGAAATCACAAAGGCAATGATAACGGCAAGCATTAAGGAGGACAGGCGCATGTAGCGTCCTTTTGGTAAATGGCCTCCTAGCCACCGACCGATATGGCCGCTTCTTATGAAAAATTTGTTAACAACGGAGTTTTTCATGGCGAACCGGATAGTACCGCTGCCAACATCAGTGTGAAAAAAATTCTAACCGGACAGATTTAGGACACAACGCACTCCGACGGTCAGTCGAAACATTCACCCCATGCCGGGAAGTTCAAAGCCCGGTGGCAGACCCATGCCGCCTTGGATGTTCTTCATTTCCTGTTCGGAAACGCGATCAGCCTTGGCCCGTGCATCGTTGAATGCAGCGGTCACAAGATCCTCGACCATCTGCTTTTCTTCGGGCTTCATCAGGCTTTCGTCGATGTCGACGCCCAGAATGCGCCCCTTCGCCGAACATTTCACTTTGACGAGACCGCCGCCCGCAACGCCTTCAACTTCGATGGCGTCGAGTTTGGCCTGAACATCGTTCATCTGCGTCTGGATGGTTTCGGCGGCTTTCTGGGCAGCCTGGATCATTTCTTCCATCGATTTCATGCGCGTTTACTCCAATTTCGTTGACCCTGAGGGTGAGCCGTATCTTCTTCAACCATTTCGGCATCGGGGAATGCTGCGAATGTGGCCTCGACCAGCGGATGCTTCAAGAGCGCATCTTTGGCGAGCTGCTGCTCAGCCTCCTGCTGCTCGACCAGAGAGGGCTCGCCCTCTTCCGAACATTCTTCAACAATCCACCGCTCACCGGTCGCACCCATCAGTGCATCGCGCAATTGCGGGCCGATATCGTCCTTGAACTGACTGGGCCGCGAAAAGCGCAAAGCACCTGTTTCAAGCGACACCACGCGCACCTGCAATTGCATGATGCTGGCCGCAAGGTGATTGCCATTGGCTTGCACACTTTCGACCAGCTGCGACCAGCTTATATTGGCTGATGGCGCAGAAGCTCCGGAGCCACCGGCAGCAGCATCTGCCGGTGCAGCAGCTACTCCTGTGGTTGCCAGATGCTCCAGCTTCTTCGCCAGCTTGCCCGGATCGGGCAGCTCGGCAGCGTGGAGTACCCGCAGCAACGCCATTTGTGCGGACACCAACGAATCGGGTGCCTGGCGCACCTCGTCATGCCCCTTGAGCAGCATTTGCCACAAGCGATGGAGCTGGCCGGGGGACAAGCGCCCGGCCCACTCTTTCAGAGCCTCGCGCTCTTCGCTGGTAGGCGCATCGGCTTCGCCGCCGCTGACCTGAGCAACCGTAATGCGGTGCACCAAATCCATGATCCCGCGCATCAGAGCGAGAGGTTCAACACCAAGCGAATATTGCTCGTCAATTGCGGCCAGCATGCCTTTCGCGTCGCCGCCGAACAGCAATCCGAGAAGCCGGCGCTGTGCGCCTTTATCGGCCAGACCGAGCATGTCCTGAACGCGGGCGGCCGTCACCTGCCCTTCTCCGCCGAGATCGGCATGGGCAATCGCCTGGTCCAAAATTGACAGACCATCGCGCACGGATCCCTCGGCAGCGCCCGCGATCATGTTGAGCGCTTCATCCTCAGCCTCGACATTCTCCAGGCCGCATATCTTGCCGAAATGCGATTGGAGAAGGTCGGTGGGTATCCGCCGCAGATCGAAACGCTGGGTCCGGCTCAAGACTGTCACCGGCAACTTGTCGACTTCGGTCGTCGCGAACAGAAACTTCACATGGGCAGGCGGCTCTTCAAGTGTCTTGAGCAACGCATTGAAAGCATTGCGCGACAGCATGTGAACTTCGTCGATGATGTAGATTTTGTAGCGCGCCGAAACAGCGGCATAACGCACCGCTTCGATGATCTCGCGCACATCATCAACGCCGGTATGCGATGCTGCATCCATCTCGATCACATCGATATGGCGCCCTTCCGCAATCGCAGTGCATGGTTCGCACTGGCCGCACGGATCGATCGTCGGCCCGCCCTGCCCGTCGGGTCCGACGCAGTTTAGTGCCTTGGCGATCAAACGCGCGGTCGAGGTTTTCCCGACACCGCGAACGCCCGTCATCAAGAATGCATGTGCCAGCCGGTTGCGCTCGATCGCATTTGCCAGCGTGCGCACCATCGGCTCCTGCCCGATCAGTTCGGAGAATGTCTGCGGACGATATTTCCGTGCGAGAACACGGTAGGGTTGGTTCATCTCGACCGGGGCTTCAGCCGGTGCCGGTTCCGGAATCGTTTCCGGTTCAGGTTTTGACGCAGATGTTTCCTTCGCAGCGCCGCCAAACATCGAATCTTGCCCCGCTGCCTCCAGCTCGGCCGCGGTCGGAGCATCGTCTTGCTCCTCGGTCTCCCATGGCGGGTTGCCGGAATTGTCTGGTGAATCGCCCATGCCAGATTGGTAGGCGCTGCGGAGGCGATTGTCATGCGCCTGTTTGCAGGAATATGTATAGAAAAGGAGCCGAGCGACCCGCCGCAAATCGTTGTGGCTGCTTCCTTCCGGACCTGACCAGGTTGGCGAACGCAAACGTCCACCCGACTCCCGAGCGGGCATATGGCGTCGAGGTCCGCCAGAATCAAGCCGCAAAAGGAAGGCTTTGTAAGGTTTGCCCTGCAATCACCGCCTATGGCGCGCGCCTGAAAACCTGATAGAGCATCCCGCCATATCCACTTCTGGAGTGCCCGATGCCGTCAAATTGCCGCCTTTTCCTGCCGTGTACCGCCGTTCTTGCAATGGTAGTGCCGCATCCGGTGATCGCGCAGGACATAGACTTTGGCGATGACACCGGCCGCTATGCCAATGATGGCGAATGCGATGATAGCCGGTTCTCGGGATCGGGAATGACTAGCACGGTCTTGCTCGAATCGGATGTTGCCACAGATGCGAGTGACTGCCGCGCGGCCTATGAACGCGGCGACCTGGCGTTTCTGCCCGGCATACCCCGCCTGCCAGCCGAAGAGATCAATTGGGGCGACGATAGCGGCGAGTGGGCCAATGACAGCGAGTGCGACGACTTTCGCTTTGTCGGGCCAGCGATGGCCGAAGCACTGCTGATCGATGGTGTTGGCAAGGATGCCAGTGACTGCCGCGACGCCTATTCAAAGAAGAGCGTAACGCTGAATCCGCTTTTCAATGCTGGGGCGGACAATACCGGGATCAATTTCGGTAATGACACTTCTGCCTTCGCGAAAAACGGCCACTGCGATGACGTCCGTTTCACCGGCACATATGCGGCCGATACGATCTATCTGGTCGATGATATCGGGAACGACGCGACCGATTGTAAAGCCGCGGTTGATGCCGGGGAAGCCCGCTGGCAAGGCAACGATCTGCCAATGGATCTGGGCCAGGTTCCTGGCGATGACGCAGGCTAACCAAGCCAAGTCTACGAGAAGAAACTACTAGCGGAATCTACTAGCGGAAATTGTCGGCGTAGGCCTGAATTTTGAGAGTTTTATGCGGCGTCGAATGCACGCGTGCGGCAATGCCGTATTTCTCGGCATAGGCCTTTGCCGCGTCTTTGTCCGGGAACGACAATTGCACCTGCGCCTGTGTGTCCGCGCTACCGGTCCACCCCATGAGCGGATCAGGCTTGCGCGCTTCCGATTGTTCGAATTCGAGAATCCATTCGTCAGTCCGGGCTTTGCCGGATTGCATCGCGCTTTGCGGGCGTTGGTAAATTCGTGCGGCCATGAAGGTCCCTTTAGGTCAGCTTTGCCCGCGTGAAAAGGCGTTCTTCGTTTTCAGGCTCGGCTTTTCCAGCCATGGGTGCTCGGGCCAGCGATGTTTCGGGTAACGCCCTTTCATATCTTTGCACACATCCTGCCAACTGCCGCGCCAAAATCCGGGCAAATCGCGCGTGGCCTGAATCGGGCGGCCAGCCGGACTGGTGAGGTTGAGTAACAAGGGTTCGTAGCCAATCATCGGATGCTGATCGAGGCCGAACAGCGCCTGAACTCTGACATCTACGGACGGAGCGCCTTCTCCCACATAGTCGATTGTATGATGCGTATTTGCAGGCGTTGCGAACGCGCGCGGGGCCAGCGTATCCAGCTTCTGCCGGTCATTCCAAGCCATTTGACCGAGGATCGCATCGACCAGTTTGCTCTTCGGCAGTTTGAGATCACGCCGCCCTACAAGCAGCGGCGCAAGCCAAAGCCCGGCATTCTCGACAAGTTGTTCCTGAAAGGACTCCAGACCGATGAAGCGCGCGCGGGCAACAAGCTCTGCAGGCAATATCGCATCGATCCGATCAAGCGCTGTATCGAGCAATAAATCCTGCATAGCGGCTGGATTAGGCTCAGGATCGGGACCGGTTGAAATCGTAATCTCGCCAAGCTTGCGGACCTTCCGCGCTTCGGCGCGTTCGTCTTTGGTATTCCAGCGCAACGTCGACCGGCGTTCGATCACATGGCCGAGATGGGCCTCAACCTCGCTTGGATCGAGCCGGGCCGCAGCGGTAATTCGCGCACCCTTGGCCTGCCCCTGCGCGTCAGCGATAACAAGCCATTCGGCTGAACCCAGCGGTGATGCAGGATCGAGGAAGTAACCCCGTCCACCTGCCGAAGCCCAATTCTCACCCGAGGCGTCGCGCCGTTTGGCGATGTTGTCGGGCTTGGCAAACGCCAGGAACAGCGCCGGATTAATCGGCTCGAATTCCGCTCCTGAGATCAAACGCTCGGCCCGCTCGGTCCAACGCGCGGCCAGTTTGCGGGAGGCTTTTGCGCGCGGTGAAGTATCACTGTTCCATCGATCCAATCGCTGGAGCAAATCCTCACTGCGCCCGCCAAGGCCGCGCTCTTGCAGCAGCAATGCGAGCCGCGCTGCTTGCTCCGCCCGGCTGACTTGCGCGCCATACAGGATCATTGCCGCCGAAACCGGATCCATCGGTAGCGACGCCACTTGATTGCCAAACGGGGTAATCGCATTCACCGCGTCAAGCGCGCCCAGCTTCCGCAGCCGTTCGCGTGCCGAAGCTATCGATGCGGCGGGTGGTGGATCGATCCATGCGAGCGATGCCGGATCCTGCGTACCCCATTTGGCCAGCGCCAGCATTAACGGTGCCAGATCGCTGGTCTCGACCTCAGGCGGATCGAATTTTGGTCGCCCGGCATGTCCGGCTTCTTCCCACATACGGAAAGCGACACCTGGCCCCAACCTGGCTGCGCGCCCGGCCCGTTGCGCAGCCGCTGCCTGGCTCGCCCGAACGGTGACCAAATGCGTTGTCCCCGCTGCCCGGTCAAACTCGGCGCGTCGCGCAAGCCCGCTATCGACGACCACACTGACCCCATGGAGTGTAAGCGAAGTTTCAGCGATCGCGGTTGCCAAGACAATACGCCTAAACCCGTCACGATTACGCTGTATCGCGGCGCGTTGGCCCGCCGGATCAATCTGGCCGTGGAGTGGTAATACCGGCACATCCGGCAGTTTTGTCGTGAGCCGCTCCCGGACACGCTCTATTTCGCGCACACCGGGAAGGAATGCCAGAACATCGCCGTCTTCCTGCCGCCATGCGGCCAGGACAGCCTGGGTCATTCGATCTTCAATACTCAGCTCTGCGCGCGATCCCAGCCATTCGATCCGCAGCGGATGCGCTTTACCTTCGCTCTCGATCACCGATGCTTCGGGACCAAGCAATGCAGCAAAACGCTCGCCATCGATGGTCGCGGACATCACGCAGATGCGCAGATCGTCGCGAAGGACCGCGCGGCTTTCCAACGCAAGCGCTAATCCAAGATCGCTGTCAAGATGCCGCTCATGCGCCTCATCGAACAGAACAGCGCTGACGCCTTGGAGCTCAGCATCCTCGACGATGCGGTTCACGAAGATCGCTTCTGTCATCACCAGAATCCGCGTTCTGGCGGATTGTTTGCTATCCAGACGAGTCAGATAGCCGACCGTCTCGCCCGCCTTCTCGCCCAGCATTTCTGCCATGCGCTCCGCCGCTGCGCGCGCCGCCACTCTGCGCGGGCTGAGCAGAATGATCTGGCCCGTGCACCAAGCCTGATCGAGCAGTGCCGGTGCCACGGCAGTCGTCTTACCCGCACCAGGAGGAGCAATCAGGACAGCAGCGCCGTCTCTGTCGAGAGCCGACAGTAAATCCGGCAAAACTGCATATATGGGAAGATCAGACACCTGTCAGTCCTAACGCCAACAGATGAGCTGCGAAAGCTCGTATCGCGGCCCTAATATCCCCGTGCGACGGCAAAATGCGCCGCTTCGGCCATCGCTTGGCGGGCATTGCTGTCAGGGAAGATCGAAATTGCATCAATCGCACGGTGGGCGAAATGCCTCGCGCGCTCACGAGTGTCTGCGACCGCGTCATATTTGGCGATCAGCGCAATCGCTTCGGCGAGCGCATCATCGCCGGAAGTCACACCTGAAATCGCGTCTTTCCAGAACTTGCGTTCCGTATCGGTCCCGCGCGAATAGGCCAGAATAACCGGCAACGTCATTTTCCCTTCGCGGAAATCGTCGCCCTGGTCCTTGCCCATTTCGGCAGCATCGGAATCATAGTCGATTGCATCATCGACAAGCTGGAACGCGACACCCAGATTGCGGCCATAATCGTCGAGTGCGCGCTCTTGCTGTTCGTCACACTCGGCAACGACGGCTGCAATCCGGCTTGCAGCGGCGAACAGAGCGGCAGTTTTGGCACCGATAATGTTGAGATAACGTTCTTCGCTGGTCTCGATCTGCCGCTGTGCGGTCAATTGATCGACTTCACCTTCTGCAATGATCGCGCTCGCGCTGGAGAGGATTTTGAGAACTTTGAGGCTGCCATCCTCCGTCATCAGCTCGAAGGACCGGCTGAACAGGAAATCCCCGACCAGCACCGTTGCGGGGTTGCCATAAATGATATTCGCGGCCGCTTTGCCCCGGCGCAGATCGCTGCCGTCCACCACATCGTCATGCAGCAGCGTCGCGGTGTGAATGAACTCTACCGCAGCGGCAAGCTTGTGGTGACGATCACCCGTATAGCCGACCAGTTCAGCCCCGGCGAGCGTCAGCATCGGGCGAAGACGTTTTCCGCCACCTGAAATCAAGTGGCCAGCGAGTGCCGGGATCAGCGGTATCTCGCTCTGCATCCGGTCCAGAATAACCGCGTTGACCGAATTCATACCGGACGCAGTAAGCGCCAGCATCGGATCAAGTGTCGCCCGCTTGCGCGGCATGGGAATAACCTTGGCGCTCATGGCCTACGCTCATGGCCGCGCCTGAAAATGTTTGCAAGGCAGAACCGGCGTAGAAACGATGCAAAGAGCGTGATAGAGACTTGCGTGATGAGCAACAATGATACCGACCAACAACTCGCCGCGTTCCGCCGCAGCATCGACAATATCGACGCGGCGCTGATCCACATGCTCGCCGAACGGTTCCGGATCACGCAAGCGGTTGGCGAGTATAAGGCAAAGGTCACGCTGCCTCCCGCCGATCCGGACCGCGAAGCCCGGCAAGTCGCCCGCCTACGCCAACTCGCCGAAGAAGCGCACCTAGATCCGGAATTTTCAGAGAAATTCCTGCGCTTTATTATCGACGAAGTGATCCGCCATCACGAGAAGGCGCGTGAGGGCTGAATCTGCTGCATAGTTGCCGGCACATCGCATTTACCCGAAATTATGGTTTCTAGCGTATTAACCATCAATGGCCAGCGCAGCTCTCAAACCATCGTCCGTTTTCGGAAGCGGCTCAATCCAGCCGGATCAACGCGCCGCTCAGCGATTCCGCGTGCTTATGCCCGGCTCGATCACGCTGCTTGACGGGGTCTTTGATTACGCAATTGAAGACATCTCGCTCTCGGGCGCGCGCTTCATTACCGATGTTCCTTTGGCTAAGCAGCAGGAGGGCATCTTGCACTGCACACCTTTGGAAGTGCTGTTCTCGGTTGTTTGGACCGATGGTAAAACTGCTGGCGTCCATTTTGAAGAAGAGATTGCGCTTGGCACTGTCCGGGCGCTGCGGTGGCACAATGACAGGTTTCGTAGCCAGCACGACGCTGCGCTTCGCGGCCTCGTGCAGGCATGGGCCAGCAAAGAGCCTGTGACCGGAGCGGTTTAACGCGCCCTCGGCAAGCTTAGCTTGACCAGCAATCCGCCCAAATCTTCGCTCTCGTCAAGCTCGACCCCGCCGCCATAAATCTCTGCAACATCGCGCACGATCGCCAGGCCCAGTCCGGTTCCCGGCTTGCCTGTGTCGAGACGCGCACCGCGATCGAAAATCTCGACCCGCTTTTCTTCCGGAATACCCATCCCGTCATCCTCGACCCAGATGACGCATTGCTCGTCGTCGGGCTCGGCATCGACGGTAACAAATACACTGCCTCCGCCATATTTCGCCGCATTCTCGATCAGATTGCCGAGAATTTCATCGAGATCCTGCCGCTCAATCGAGACGACAGCTTTCTTCCGGCCGTCCAGATCGATCCTGACTGCAGGATAGAGCCGCTCGACCGCGCGCAGAACGGCTTCGGCGCTGTCGCAGACTTGGGTGCGCGCGAGCCCGACAGCGCGGCGACCCACTGCCCTCGCCCGGGCCAAATGGTGATCAACGTGGCGGCGCATCGTCGTTGCTTCGCGAATAACCGTATCGGGCAAATCCGGTGCGCGCGCGGTGGCGGCATTGTTCACTACTGTCAGCGGAGTTTTAAGCGCATGGGCCAGATTGCCCGCATGAGTACGCGCTTCCTCCGCCTGTTTCTCCGAATGCGCGAGCAGCATATTGAGCTCGTCCACCAGCGGTTGAACTTCCAGCGGAAGAGGATCGGTCACGCGATTGGTGCCTGTCGTCCGGATGCGCTGGATCGCCATTCGCACACGCCGCAGAGGCCGCAAACCATAGAAACTCTGCAACGCTGCCATCACAAATAGACCCAGGCCGAGGACTGCGAACGACCAGATCAGAATCGAACGGATGCGCGTTATCTGGCCATCAAGCTCTTCGCGCGCTGATGCGACGGCGAATGTCCATTGCGTATCGCTTTCGGGAAGTGTGAGTGACCGTTCGGCGATGCGCAGCGGCTCACCATCGAACTGGTCGCTATCGTAATAATGAACATCGTCATCGACATGATCGAGATTGATCTGAAGCGTGCGATCCCACAGGCTGCGCGAGGGCCAATCCTCATGCCCTTCACCGCTAATCTGCCAATATAATCCGCTATTGGGCTCAAGGAACCGCTGATCCCCTAGAGGACGATAGAAGAATACTTCACCTTCGGGCCCAACCTCCGACGAGGCAATCATGCCGGTCAGCAAATATTCCAGTTGATCGTCGAAATTATCCTCGACCAGATCAACGAGCGCGCGGTCCAATGCGAACCCACCCGCGAATAACAGAACCAGAATCCAACCTGCCGCGATCACCATCATTCGCCGGCTCAGGCTGCCGGTGTGGTGAAGTGCGGTGTCGCTCGTATCGCTGTCTTTAGCGCGCGCTTCTGCCACTAAATCTGGTTCAGGCGCGTTCATCGGAACTTAGGAAGCGCGCGGCGCTTCGTCAGGATCGTCGAGGCTGTAGCCCAGACCGCGGATGGTCGTGATGACTTCCGCGCCGAGTTTCTTGCGGATGCGCGTTACGAAAACTTCGATCGTGTTTGAATCGCGGTCGAAATCCTGATCGTAAATATGTTCAATAAGCTCGGTCCGGCTGACGACTTTACCCTTGTGATGCATCAGATAGCTCAGCAACTTATATTCCTGCGCTGTCAGCTTTACCGGCTCACCGGCCAGAGTGACACGGCCAGAGCGCGTATCGAGACGCACAGTACCGGCGGTCAGTTCGGAAGACGTGTTGCCAGATGCGCGGCGAATAAGCGCCCGCAAACGCGCGATCAGTTCTTCGGTCTGGAATGGCTTCGCCAGATAATCATCCGCGCCTGCATCGAGACCGGCAACCTTGTCCGACCAGCTGTCGCGCGCCGTCAGCACCAGCACAGGGAACGTCCGGCCTTCCTTGCGCCACATGCCGAGCACAGTCAGTCCGTCAATTTCCGGCAGGCCCAAATCGAGAATGACTGCATCATAATCCTCGGTCGAACCAAGGAAATGACCATCTTCACCATCGGTGGAGAGGTCCACAGCATAGCCGTTTTGTTCGAGCGTCGATTTAAGCTGTCCGCCGAGTGTCGGTTCGTCCTCGACAATTAGGATGCGCATAGTGGTATCGTCCCCAGAGTTTCGTTTGTTTGCTAAGTGGTCTTTTGTTGCAAACGCGTCAACTCACCAGCGATTTCTCTATTGGTCTTGCGAGTTCTTTATTGGCTGCGCCGGAGCACCCGATTGGTCCGCGCATCGACATCGATAAAGATCATTTTGCGATCGCGGATAAAACGCAGCCGATAAGCCATCGCCGTCGAGTCATAGGCTGGCCCTAGATATTGGTATCCTTTGGCTTCCATCGGATCCACATGCCGGCTCTCGATCTTACTCAGCGGAAGCACATTTCCCGCGCGCATTTCCTTACGCGCCTCACCCTGGTCGGTGCGCGATTGGGCAGCAGCCGGAACCGAACCGCACCCGGTTGCCACAATCGCGCCGACAAGAGCTGAGAGGAAGAGCTGTTTCATAATAGCTATGTGCCTAAGCCCCATGGATTGAACAAGGTGTGAATATTGCAGCCGCTTGGCGTTCAGGCGCTAGCGCGTCATTTCGTATTTGACGGTAACCGTCACACCGGTGCCGACCATGCCCGGCTGAACGGGAGTGGATTGTTCGACGGCAACGTCATTCGCAACCCTCATGCTCATCATCGGCATCGGCTGGTTTCGGGAAATGCTTTCGCTAACCTCGAGCAGCTTGATCCCCGAATAACCCGACCAAGTGGCATATTCCATCGCCCGCATCTGTGCGGTGTCCATCGCTGCCTTGCGCGCCTGCGCCTTCGCCGCCGTGTCGTCATCTATGGAAAAACTGGGACCGCCAATATCGTTTGCACCTGCCGCGACCAGTGCGTCCAGCACTTCGCCAGTTTGCTTCACATCCCGCAGAATGACGCTCACACGGTTTGATACAGCGTATCCGCGAAACACCTGTTTCTGGGTTTGGCGGTTGTAATCATATTGCGCATTCAGATTGATGCCAGATGTCTGGATATCATCCTCGTCAATGCCCAGCGCCTTTATCCGTGCAATCACCGCAGTCATTTCACGCGCATTGATCTGCATCGCCTCAACCGCAGTTCGCGCCTCCGACGTAACGCCAGCGCTAATGGTGGCCAGATCAGGCGCGGCTTTCACCGTTTCTGTAATGGACAGCTCGACGACCGGACCTGCAGATTGGATCTGTATTTCGGCAGCCGCAAGCGGCGCAGAAATAGCGGTGGCAACAAGCATTGGAATGGCATAACGAACCATAGAAACTCTCCTTAAGTCGTCAGATATGGGTCAGACATTTAGCGCAGCAGGCTTGCGCAGGTCTGAACCGGCGCTACGCTCTTCATTCAACTAATGAGGGGCCACCACACAATGTTCCGAAGTATTTTGCTTGCCATCGCATCGCTTTGGGCAGTCGCTGCGTCCGCGCAAACCGGGATGGAGCCGGTGCCCGAACGCGCCGCGTCGGAAGGCCAAGGCCCTTACAGCACAGTAATTGTGCGCGGGGCGACAATGATCGATGGAACAGGCGCCCCGCCCGAAGGGCCGGTCGATATTGTGATCGAAGATAACCGGATTGCCGCGATTGCGCGCGGCGGTGTGCCCCAGACCGCTCTGGATGAAGCGGTACGCGTGATCGATGCGCGCGGCATGTATGTGATGCCCGGATTTGTCGATGTGCACGGCCATAATGGCGATCCGCGCAAGGCACCGCAGCCTTCTTACGGATACAAACTATGGCTCGCCCATGGGGTGACGACAGTGCGCGGTGTGTCCTTCGGCTTCGGACCGGACAGCGACGATCTCGATCACAAGGTCCGCAGCGCTGCGAACACTATCGTTGCCCCGCGCCTGTTTGCTTATGCGGTGCTGGGCGACAAATGGTCAGGCGGCCCGATCAGCACTCCGGCCAAGGCCCGCGAATGGGTCCGATGGGCGGCAGCAGCCGGTTATGACGGGATCAAATTCTTCAACACCGATGCGCCCGATGTAATGGCAGCGGCAATCGACGAAGCGGAGAAGCAAAAGCTCGGCACCGTCGCGCATTTGGGACAACGCGGCGTAGCGCAGGTCAATGCGGCCAAAGCGGTCGAGATGGGTCTCGGCGGGGTCACGCATTTTTACGGCCATATGGAATCGTTGCTCAAAGACGGAGCGCTGCCGCGCTATCCCAACGCCTATAATTATCTCGACGAGCAATCACGCTTTTCCGAAGTCGCGCGGCTCGCGGACCAGATTGTCGAACCCGGCAGCGACCCATGGAACGCCTATGTCGATCATCTTCTCGAAAGCGGCGTCACGCTGAGCCCGACATTCAACATCTACGCCGCATCGCGCGATGTCATGCGGGAACGCAACGCCGATTGGCATGAAAAATACACCCTGCCCTCACTGATGAACTTCTACGCGCCCAGCCTGACCAATCACGGCAGCTATTATCACGACTGGTCGACCGCCGACGAAGTTGCCTGGCGCAAATTCTATGGTCCATGGATGCAGTTGACGAACGAGTTCAAGAACAAAGGCGGCCGCGTCACGGTCGGGTCCGATCCCGGCTATATCTACCAGACTTGGGGCTTCGCCTACATCGGCGAGTTCGAGATGCTGCAGGAGGCCGGCTTCGCTCCGCTGGAAGTCATTCAGGCTGCGACCATGAACGGTGCGGACGAGATTTATCAGGCGAAAAGCACCCCCGCCCCGTTTGGCACGATCAAAGTCGGCAAGCTGGCCGATTTGGTGATTGCGCCCGAGAATCCGCTCGCCAATTTCAAAACGCTCTACGGCACCGGTCATCTGCGTTTGAACCGCGAAACCAATGTGCTGGAGCGCGTTGGCGGGGTGCGCTGGACGATCAAGGACGGCATTGTTTACGATGCACATGCTCTGCTGAAAGATGTCGAGATGATGGTGGCGGAGAAGAAAGCAGCACCGGAGTAGATCGCACTGCTTGCGGCTACGCGCAGAGTCACCTAACCCGCGCCATCTATGGCACAACCACCGATCCTCAGCTGGGAAGGCCTCGGCCTGCAACAAGGCGGCCGCTGGCTGTTCGGCGGACCTGACACGGACGGTCTCGACCTGCATATCGGCCCGCGCGACAAGCTTGCGCTGATCGGCCGCAACGGGGCGGGTAAGACCACATTGTTCCGCATGATCAATGACCAGATCGAGGCCGATCGCGGCGAGCGTAAAGTGAAACTCGGCACGCGTATCGTGGTGCTGGAGCAGGAACCTGATTTCACGCCGTTCGATACGCTGATGGACTTCGCACTGTCCGGCGAGAACCCGCCCGAGGCCTATGAGGTCGAGGCCATCGCCGGGCAGCTCGGCATTGACATGAGTACGCCCGCAAAAGGCGCCAGCGGCGGTGAAATGCGCCGCGCGGCCATCTCTCGCGCCCTCGCCCAAGATCCCGATCTGCTGCTGATGGACGAGCCGACCAATCATCTCGATCTGGCAGCAATCGAATGGCTCGAAAGCTGGCTGGAACGCTACAAAGGCGCGTTCATCGTCATCAGCCACGACCGGACATTCCTCAAACGCCTGACCAATGCGACGATCTGGCTCGACCGCGGAGTGATCCGGCGCAAGGATGTCGGGTTCGGCGGGTACGAAGCATGGGAAGCCGAAGTCTATGCCGAGGATGCACGGATCGCGCACCGGATGGACGCCAAACTGAAGATCGAAGCCCGCTGGCTGGAACGCGGCGTCACCGCTCGCCGCAAACGCAACCAGGGACGGCTCGAAAAGCTCTGGCAGATGCGCGCGCAGCGTGCCGCGCTCATGGACCCGACCGGAACCGCCAAACTTGGTCTCGAAAGCGACGACAGTAACAAGTCCAAGTCGGTTATTGTCGCTGATAAAGTTTCGAAGTCGTATGGAGACCGTGCAATCATCCGCGACTTCTCGCTGCGCATCCAGCGGGGCGACCGGATCGGTGTCGTGGGTGCAAATGGTGCGGGTAAAACAACCTTGCTCAAACTGCTGACCGGCGAATTGGAGCCCGATGAAGGCACTGTCACAATCGCCAAGACACTGACAGGCGTGAAAATCGACCAGCAACGCGCCTTGCTCACACCCGACAAGACGGTGCGAGACGTAGTCGCAGAAGGCAGCGACTGGATCGATGTGCGCGGCACCCGCAAGCATATTCAGGGCTATCTTAAAGAGTTCCTGTTCGATCCGGGTATCGTCGATACCAAGGTCGCGACCATGTCCGGCGGAGAGCGCTCCCGCCTGCTGCTGGCGCGCGAGTTCTCTCGGAAATCGAACCTGTTGGTGCTGGATGAACCGACCAACGATCTTGATCTGGAGACGCTCGATCTGCTGCAGGAAGTGATCGCCGATTATGACGGTACCGTGCTGATCGTCAGCCACGACCGCGATTTTCTGGACCGGACGGTCACGCTTACGCTCGGGCTGGATGGCAGCGGCTTCGTCGATATCGTTGCCGGCGGCTACGAGGATTGGGAGAAGAAACGCTCGGCACGCAGCAAACCGGCAAAGAGCAAGACTGCAAAAACCGCTACCGATGCCCCCGCCCCGCGCAAATCAGCGAAGCAAAACAGCAAGTTATCATATAAAGACCAGCGCGATTATGAACTGCTGCCCGCCCGGATCGAGGAACTGGAAGCCGCAATCAGCAAGGGTGAAGCGATCCTCTCCAACCCGGATCTTTACACCAGAGACCCGCAGAAATTCGCCGATATTACCAAAGGCATCGAGAATGCCCGCACCGAGAAAGACGAAGCGGAAGAACGCTGGCTGGAGCTGGCCGAACGCGTCGAGGGATGAGCGCGCTTCACCGCGAGATTGCTGCCTGCCGGATCTGCGAGCCGCATTTGGCAGACGGCGTTCGCCCGGTGGTGCAGTTTTCCGATACGCCGCAGATTCTGATCATTGGCCAGGCGCCCGGATCGAAAGTCCACGCCAGCGGCATCCCATGGGATGATGATAGCGGCGACCGGCTGCGCGCATGGACCGGACTAACAAAGGATCAATTCTACGATCCCGGAAAAGTCGCGCTCGTCCCGATGGGCTTCTGCTATCCCGGCAAAGCGAGCGGCGGCGACAGACCACCGCGCAAGGAATGTGCACCGCAGTGGCATGACCGGGTGCTCCAAACACTGCCTAAGGATCGTCTGACATTGCTCGTCGGGACATATGCGCAGGCGTATTACCTACCCGAAACCCGCAAATTATCGCTGACCGAGCGCGTTAAGCGCTATGAAGAGTTCTTACCAAGAACCCTACCTCTCCCCCACCCGGCTTGGCGCAGCAGGATTTGGATGGGCAAGAACCCGTGGTTCGAGGCCGATATTCTCCCTGTCTTGCGCAAGCGCATCAGCGATTTACTCAATTGATCCGATAAAAATCAGCCACCCGATCAAGCGCCAACTTCAGAACCAGCTTCCCACTGCGCGCTGGCCAAGAAAGTGCTTTCTCGGCTTGGGGCAGTCCTTCACCCGCGCAGACCACGCGCCAGAGAATATCGGACAGGCCGCTCCCTGCCTCAGCCAGCGCCCCATCGAAGCGCGCCTTGGCCGCAATCTGGCGTTCGGTGCCGGACAGGCCGCAAGCCGCGCCTTTGCCCTTGATCCGCACTAACTCCCAGCTCATCGTCACGCGCGCGCCCAATTGCGCGCGTTCGTAATCGGCGCGGAGCTTCTCACCTGCCGCAAACAGCCGGTCATCGATATGCCCGCGCGCATGAAGCCACGACAAAGGCGATTCCGCGAGATTGACAGTAGCACTGCGTCTGCGGGCCCGGGCCTTGCCTCGCTTCGGGCCTTCGCTGGTCAATTCGCGTTCGACTAAATGGCGGCGCATGGGGTTCTCCCTCTTCATTGGAAACGTGACTGCGAATCGCCACTTGCCAAACTGGTGTATCTGTAGGAAAGAGAAACCGATATGGTTCGTTTGAACTGGACTTTGGGAAATCTGCATGATCAACCGCATCCGTGATATCCGCAAAGCCAAGGGCTGGACTCTTGCCGATCTGGCAGAGGCCTGCGACCCGCCCACAACCGCGCAGACCATCGGACGGCTTGAAACCGGAATGCGCAATCTGTCGATCAAATGGATGGACCGGATCGCAGACGCGCTCGAAATCGACCCTGAGACATTGGTGCGGTCCGAGAAGGCCAGCACCCCGCAAGTCGTCGCCGCGCTGACAGACAATGGTGCCGAAGCGCTTAAATCGCCCGCCGAAGCGATATTGCCGACCGAACTCGACAGCGGCAGTCCGTTGATGGTTCTCTCCATCACAATCAGCGCGGGCGAGTATCGTAGCGGCGATCAGCTGTGGATGCGGCAATTGACGCCTGATGATGCCGGAAGCGCGATAAATCGTGATGTTCTGGTTCCGCGTTCCGGTGGGCGCTTTGCATTCGGACGCTTGATAGACCGGCAGGGAACGCTCGTCGGGATATTGCCGCCCGGCATCGGTGAGAAGCAGCAGGTGGTAGATGATCCCGCGTGGATTGCTGTCGCCGAAATGCTGGTGCGCCCGCTATGAGCCCCGATGCTGACAGACCCAAACGCGTTTTATCGCTATCGACGCTCTACCCCAATGCGCACACGCCGCGTTTCGGAACATTCGTTGCGCGGTCGCTAGAAGCTTTGGCGAAGCGCGATGATTGGGATGTCACCGTTGTAAACCCCATCGGCATACCGCCCATAGCGTTCGGCAAATACAAGCCGCTGGCGGCCGCAGCAGTCGACGGCGTGGAGAATGGCGTCAGCGTCCACCGCCCCAAATTCACTCTGATCCCGAGCCTGGGCGCGCGTAGCAATCCGGGTGTGATCGCGCGCAAAGTACTGCCGCTGGTGCAGCAACTTCATGCCGAGCAGGCGTTCGATATAATCGATGCGCAATTCTTCTATCCGGACGGGCCAGCGGCGGCATGGATTGCGCGCGAGATGGGCCTGCCCTGCTCGATCAAAGCGCGCGGTTCGGACATCAATTTCTGGGGGAGCAAGGGCTTCGCTCGCGAACAGATGCTGGAGGCGGCAGAACATGCCACAGGCCTGCTCGCAGTATCGGAGGCTTTGGCGCGCGAGATGTCGGGTCTGGGCATGCCTTATAACAAAATATCGCTCCACTATACCGGGCTCGATCGTGACCGCTTTCGGCCGCGCGCGCATGAAGGACTGCGGCTGCAATTGGGCAAGACGCTCGGCATTGATTTGCCCGAAACCAAGCCGCTCCTGGTGTCAGTCGGCGGGCTGATAGAACGCAAGGGGCAGGATCTCGCCATCGGCGCTCTCGCCAGCATTCCCGACGCGCAACTGCTGTTGGTTGGCAAAGGACCGGACGAGAAACATTTACGCAATCTGACACGCGATATGCGGGTGGACGAACGGGTGCATTTCCTCGGCTCGGTCGATCATGATCTGCTGCCCATCATCCTGTCGGCAGCCGACGTGATGGTGCTGCCGTCCGCCAGCGAGGGGCTCGCCAATGCATGGGTAGAATCGCTCGCCTGCGGGACACCGATTGTCATCAGCGACGCGGGCGGCGCGCGCGAATTGGTAACCAGCAGTGACGCCGGGCTTATCGTGGATCGCAATCTGGATTCAGTCGCCGGCGGAGTCAAAGCTCTGCTCGCCAATCCACCGACCACGCAACAAGTCACCGCAATGGCCAGCCGCTTTAGCTGGGAGCAGAACGCGGCCCAGCTGGCAGAATATTACGACCGGCTAATCGCCGCCCAGGCGTAACAATCAGCTCTCGCCGCGCGCGAGCTTTTCCTGCCTGTCGGCGACCGTCTCTTCGGGAACGAAGCTGTTCGAATTGACACCCAGCCAGATCAGGATCGGCGCGGCCATATAGACCGAGCTGTAGGTACCGATAAACAGGCCAAGCGTGATCGCAGCGACCAGGCCGAACAGGCTTGCAGGGCCGTAAAACAGCAGCGGCAGCAAAGCCACGAGCAGGGTCAGCGATGTCATCACCGTCCGCGCCAAAGTCTCGTTCACCGAAAGGTCGAGCAGCTCCGGAAGCGGCATCTTGCGATACTTCTTCAAATTCTCACGAATACGGTCATAGACGACGATGGTGTCGTTCAATGAGTAACCGATAATCGCCAGAATCGCGGCGATGATCTGCAGGCTGAATTCCAATTGGAACAGCGCGAAGAAGCCCAGCGTGAGCGAGACGTCATGCGCCAGCGCGAACAGGGCACCGACGCCGAACTGCCATTCAAACCGGATCCAGATATAGAGCGCAATCGCAATCATCGCGGCAAGCAGCGCGTAGACTGCTTTCTCGCGGAATTCGCCGGAGACTTTACCGGAAACCGAATCCACCCCGTCGATGCGCACTTCGGGGTGTTCGACTTTGATCGCATTGGTAATCGCGACTGTCATCTGGTTGGCGAATTCGGGAACGCCTTCGGCCTCTGGCGGCAATTTGACGCGGATGGATACCTGATTTTCCTCGCCGAAGCGCTGGATCACCGGGTCTTCCACTTGTTCGAGCGCCGAGACTGTTTCGCGCAATTCCGCAACAGGCGCGGTTTCTTCGCCGACAAAGGTCGCGCGAATTTCCTGACCACCGGCGAAATCGACGCCGTAATTGAGGCCCTGTGTGAACACCAGGCCCCAGCTGGCAATCATCAGCAATACGCTGATGATGTAGAACGGAATCCGCAGTTTCAGGAACTTGATGTTCGTGTTTTCGGGGACGAGTTTTAGCAGTCGCATAATCTTTGCTCCCCTTAAACGTTCAAATCTTGTGGCCGCGTCTTACGCAACCAGCCAGCGACCCACATGCGGGTCAGGGTAACGGCGGTGAACACGCTGGTGAACAGGCCGATGATCAAAACCACGGCGAAACCGCGGATCGGACCGGAGCCGAACAGGAACAGCAGCACGCCGGCAATGAAGTTGGTGATGTTGGCGTCATAAATCGCGCGGCTGGCTTCTTTATAGCCATTCTCGACCGCGGCAATGACACGCCGCCCTCGCCTTCGTTCCTCGCGTATGCGCTCGTTAATCAGCACGTTGGCATCGACCGCCGCACCAATAGTGAGAACAAAACCGGCAATGCCGGGCAAGGTCAGCGTCGTGTTGAGCGCCGCCATAATGCCGAGCAACATCATGACGTTGATGCCAAGCGCGGCCGTGGCATAGACACCGAAGCGGCCGTAGCTGGCAACCATCAGCGCGATAACAGCAACCGAACCGATCATCATCGCGATCATGCCGCGCTTGATCGAATCTGCGCCCAGATCGGGGCCAACGGTGCGCTCTTCCACAACCGTCAGATCGACCGGAAGCGCA
Source organism: Pontixanthobacter aestiaquae (assembly GCF_009827455.1). NCBI lineage: Bacteria > Pseudomonadati > Pseudomonadota > Alphaproteobacteria > Sphingomonadales > Erythrobacteraceae > Pontixanthobacter > Pontixanthobacter aestiaquae. The sequence continues at coordinate 1,613,458 of NZ_WTYZ01000001.1, read as the reverse complement.
CCCGAACGCAGCGAAATTGCCAGCTGGTTGGCAGTGTCGGTGGTGAAGCTACCCGAGATCTGCGCGCTACCGCCACGGATGGGCTCGTTGATATTTGGCGCGGAAAGCACTTTACCATCGAGGATAATCGCAAATGGCTTGCCGACGTTCTGTTCGGTCAGCGAGGCAAATTTGCGTCCGCCTTCGGCATCGAATGTAATCGAAACAACTGCCTCATTGGTTTGAGGGTCAAAGCTCTGCTGGGCATTTGTAAGGTTGTCGCCCTTGATACCGCCAAGCCGCTTGACCGCCAGGAACTGCCCCTCTTGCGCCGAACCTTCGACATAAGGAAAAATTTGACTTCCCGGAGGCGCAACACCGGCCGCAACATTGCTTGGCAGCGCGTCGAGATCGACGAGCTTGAATTCAAGTTTGGCGGTCTGGCCGAGCAGCGCTTTAAGCTCGTCGGGGTCCTGCAAACCGGGAACCTGCACCACGATGCGGGTATCGCCTTGGCGGATAATGGTTGGCTCGCGCGTACCCAGCGCGTCGATACGTTTGCGAACAACTTCAGTGGCGCTGTCCATCGCCTGCGTCACGGCATTTTCCGCGCCATCATCGGTTTGCGACAGCACGAAGCGAGTCTCGTCGATAACTTGCAAATCCCATTCCTGGATCAGGCCGGTGCCGTTAATCAGCGGCAGCAATTCTTCGCGCGCGCGGTCAACATCGGCTGCGCTTTCGACCATGAAGCTAAGCTGGCCATCACGGGTCGAGACATCGCCAAACCGGATGCGCGGCTCTGCATCGTTCAGCACACCGCGAGCGGACTCTTCCATATTCTCGAGCCGCTGCGCCGCCACCTGCCCGGGATCGGCTTCGAGGAGAATGTGGCTACCGCCCGCAAGGTCGAGGCCAAGATTGACCGTCGGCTCCGGCAGTTGCTCGGGCCAGCTGACATTTGCGGCGGAGAAAATCGACGGAAGCGCCGCCGCAATCGCGAGCAGCGTGATCATCCACAGCCAAATCTTACGCCAACGAGGAAATTCAAGCATTTACCGCAACCCTGTCTCAATCAGCCTGCCACAGAAGAATTTCTGGCGGGCTTAGTCGCCAATCAATCGTTTGCAGCCGCTTTGCCAGCAGGCGGAATGATATCGCCGATCGTGTTCTTGACCGCTTTCACGCGGACACCCTGTGCCAGTTCAATATCGGCATAATCGTCATCCACTTTGATGACTTTGCCGATCAAACCGCCAGCAGTCACGACCTTGTCGTTCTTTTTGATCGCAGCGATCTTTTGCTGGTGTTCTTTTTGGCGGCGCATTTGCGGCCGGATAATCAGAAACCAGAAGATCAGGCCCATGCCGACGAGCGGAAGAAATTGTATCCAGGCCGGCGGCGCACCTGCGCCTGCAGCAGCAGAAAGTATATTGAGCATCGAGTGAACCTGTACCCTTTTAGAAGTCCCGAACCTTGAGGTAGCATCGATACGTGGCGTATCCGCGCTATCCCTCGGCAATAAGTGGGCGCGGTTAGCAGCATTGCAAGGACAGGGCAACGCGCGCGCGCTGTCATATGTGTGCGATTTGGGCGCAAACGGGGCACAAGTGTGGTTGCCTTACATCACACCCGCATCTATAGGCGCGCTCTCACCTGTTTGGGCCACTGATCGGGACGTAGCGCAGTCCGGTAGCGCACTACACTGGGGGTGTAGGGGTCGGAGGTTCGAATCCTCTCGTCCCGACCAGTGGCCCAAAACCCCGAAAATTGCCGGAACGACCCGCGCTTGGCCATTGCGAAGCGCCTGCGCGCGCCCTAATCCCGCGCGGATAGGAGAGTTTCGCGATGTCTACGCCTACCCCATTACCAACCTCATTTCGGGCTAGATCCTGGCTGTTCGCCCCCGGCGATAGCGAGAAGAAGATGGGTAAGGCCGCTGACGCCCAAGGCGAAGCGCGCGCAGATATCATCCTGCTCGATCTCGAAGATTCGGTGATGCCGGAAAACAAACCGGCGGCGCGCGAATTGGTGCGTGACTTTCTGGCGGGCCGCGGTGATCGCAATAGTCTGTGGGTGAGAATCAATCCGCTGTCGGGCGATGATGCGACCGACGATCTCTCGGCGGTCATGCCCTCCGCGCCGGGCGGATTGTTCTTGCCAAAGGCGGAGGGGCGCGCTGACATAGAGATGCTCGACACAATGCTGCGGCACCACGAAGCCGCAAATGGCATCGAAGTCGGTTCGACCAAAGTCGCCGCGCTGGTCACCGAAACCGCCAAAGCCATGTTCCACACCGGCGATTATGCGGGTGCACCGCGTTTGGTGGCGATGAGCTGGGGCGCAGAGGATTTGTCCTCGGCTCTTGGTGCGCGCGTGCAATTCCAGCCGAACGGCGCCTATATGCCGACTTACGAACTGGCGCGGAGCCTGTGCCTTCTCGGTGCCGCAGCGGCCGGCGTCGCGGCTATCGAAACGATCCAGTCCGATTTTCGTGATCTCGATGGTCTGCGTGAGAGGGCCTTGATGGTCCGCAGCCAGGGCTATCGCGGGATGCTCGCGATCCACCCTGCCCAAGTGCCGGTAATAAACGCAGCCTTTACGCCAAGCGCGGAGGAGTTGGACGAGGCCCGCGCTATCATCTCGGCCTTCGATGCCAATCCGGGCGCAGGAACCGTAGGGCTTAACGGGGCGATGCTGGACCGTCCGCATTTGGCGCTTGCGCAGGCATTGCTGGCCAGCGCTGACGAATAACGGTTAGAAAACTTTCCTACACAAACCAATTTGGTTAGCTGAATTGCGACTCATATTTGAATGGAGCGCAATAATGCCACTTCTCGACTCGCTAATCGGCCCCATCACGTCCATCATCGACAAGATTATTCCCGACAAAGAAGCGCGCGCCAAAGCGAAGCTGGAATTGCTCAAGCTCGAAGGCACGCACGAACTGCAATCGATCGAAGCGCGCCTCTCGGCCATTGTCGCAGAGGCCAATTCCAAAGACCCCTGGACCAGCCGCGCACGCCCCAGCTTTCTTTATGTGATGTATGTGCTGCTGCTGTGGGCGCTTCCGATGGGAATCCTGGCCGCATTTAATCCTTCGGCAGCAAAGGAGATCGGTGCCGGAATGAACGCCTATCTCGGCGGCCTGCCTGAACCGCTCTATGCACTGTTTGGTACCGGGTACCTAGGCTACACCGCTGCACGGCAGTGGGGTAAGGTTAAGGGAACGGATCGGTAGAGCGAGAATTTCAAATCGGGCGCAATGCTAGCGTCCGTTAACGATCCAGAACCGGTCATTCTGCTGCAAAGGGCGACGCCGTGCTCAGGGCATCCAATTGTGGCTGACAGGGTGGGAATGGGAGAGGTTGATCTAACGACCTAAATACCGAATTGAAATCAGGTTCTTCTGGGAAAAATCTCTCGATCTGATCAACTCCAGCCTCTGTCTTCCTTAGCCGCCAGACCAACTCATCAATGAGGAAGCAGCTGACTGTAGTGCGCGAGCTCTCGGCTTGTACTTTGCAGTTGAGACCTTCTCTAAGCTCAAAACTTACTCTCTCACCTTTGGGAAGAATGAAGAGAAGTCCAGCATCAAGGCAATGAAATTCATCAGTCGAACAATTGGTTATCCTACCCGTGCCGACGTGACCAAATATTTCAGGACCACCTTGGGTGACTGTCCCATAATCACCATTCTTAAAGTCGATCACGACCCTTCTGTTGTCCGTTTGATCTGACGAAACCGCATCGAACCGATACACAGCAGGTTCGATGCATTCCTTCTCTTCAAAATCGGCTACATTCTTCTCAACGTCAGTTGGTTGGCTACAGGCTAAAGCCGCGAACACGGCTAGTGTGGCAACGAAGCGAAGCTGCATAATAATGTACCTGTAGATCACCGGAGTAATGGGTCAACCAAGGTCCGCTTCCCACCCATTAGCAGACAAGCGACGAAGACGGGAGTCGCACAAGATTTACCCTTTGAACCCTGTTCCATGTGTTCCACCCATTCAGTCTTCCAGTCCTTAGCCTGAACCGCTAAGTCAGCCCAATGAACGTTCCTACAACCAACACCGTCTACGTCCTCAACGGCCCTAACCTCAATCTGCTCGGCACGCGGGAGCCCGATATTTATGGCTCTGAAACGCTCGATGATATTGCGGGCATGCTGGAAGATCGCGGGCGGGAGTTGGGCCTCGAAATCGACCTTCGCCAGTCGAATCACGAAGGGCATCTGGTCGACTGGCTGCATGAGGCACAGGCTGAGGGTGCGAAGGCCGTTTTGCTCAACGCGGCGGCCTTCACCCACACCTCCATCGCGCTGCTCGATGCCATTCGCGCAATCTCCACGCCAGTGATCGAAGTGCATCTTTCGGACCCGACAACGCGCGAGGAATTTCGGCATATTTCCTATGTCGCAATGGCTGCCAAGGAAACCGTGCAAGGCCTTGGCGCAAAAGGATATCTGGTCGCGCTGGACGCTGCGGCGCGGCTGTGATTCCGCGCATTGCAGGTGCAATCAGCCCTTGCCCTGACGGCGCTGGGCGAATAGGCGGAACGCTTACGCATATTCTGCTCACGCTAACATGAGGCATTTATGGCCGCCACAAAGGGCACTACCGGCAAAAACTCCGGTATGAATGTAGATACCAAGCTGGTTCGCGAACTGGCTGAAATGCTCGGGGATACCGGGCTTACCGAAATCGAAGTGAAAGATGGCGAGCGGAAAATCCGCGTCTCGCGCGGCGGCGGTGTTGCCGTGGCAGCTCCTGCTGCGGCTGCCCCCGCCGCTCCAACTGCTGCACCTGCCGCGGCTCCAGCACCATCCGCTGAACCGGCGGCACCTGCAGAAGACACTGCCGATGCGATGAAATCACCGATGGTCGGCACCGTCTATCTCTCGGCTGAACCGGGCGCAGCGCCATTCGTCACTGTTGGCGACAGTGTGAAGGAGGGCGACACGCTGGTGATCGTCGAAGCGATGAAAGTGATGAACCCGATTGCCGCCGACAAATCCGGTACGATCAAATCGATCCTGGTCGAGAATGCACAGCCGGTCGAATTCGGTCAGCCACTCGTCCTAATAGGCTGATCGCATCATGGGTATTTCCCGCATATTGATTGCCAATCGCGGCGAGATTGCGCTGCGGATCCACCGCGCCGCGCATGAAATGGGTATCGAGACCGTCGCGGTCCACTCGACCGCCGATGCAGAGGCGATGCATGTGCGCCTTGCCGATCACGCGGTTTGCATTGGCCCGCCATCGGCAACGGATAGCTATCTGAATACCGCCGCGATTATATCGGCGGCGGAGATTGCCCAGGCTGATGCGATTCACCCTGGCTACGGCTTCCTCTCCGAGAACCAGCAATTCGCGGAAATCGTCGAAGCGCATGACATTGCGTGGATCGGCCCCAAGCCCGAGCATATCGGCACGATGGGCGACAAGGTTGAAGCCAAACGGACAGCGGGCAAGCTGGGCCTGCCTCTCGTTCCCGGTTCCGACGGTGCGATCAGCGACGTTGGCGAGGCCAAGAAGATCGCGGCAGACATCGGCTATCCGGTAATCATCAAAGCTGCATCGGGCGGCGGCGGCCGCGGGATGAAAGTGTGCGAGAGCGAAGACAAGCTTGAATCGCTGATGCAGGCGGCGGGCAACGAAGCCAAAGCGGCTTTCGGCGACGCGACTGTCTATCTCGAGAAATATCTGGGCGATCCGCGCCACATCGAGTTTCAGGTGTTCGGCGATGGCAAAGGCAATGCGATCCATCTGGGCGAACGCGATTGCTCGTTACAACGCCGACACCAGAAAGTGTTCGAAGAAGCGCCCTCACCGGTTCTTTCTAGCGAAGAGCGTAACCGTATGGGTGATATTTGCGCCAAGGCGATGGCCGACATGAGCTATCGCGGTGCAGGCACGATCGAATTTCTGTGGGAAAATGGCGAGTTCTACTTCATCGAAATGAACACCCGCCTGCAGGTCGAGCATCCGGTGACCGAAATGATCACCGGCGTCGATCTGGTGCGGGAACAAATCCGCGTTGCCGATGGCAAGCCGTTATCGGTCAAGCAGGAAGAGGTCGCGTTTAACGGCCACGCGATCGAATGCCGGATCAATGCCGAGGATCCCTTCACATTTGCGCCATCACCCGGCGAAGTCACATCCTATCATGCAGCGGGCGGAATGCATGTGCGCGTCGATAGCGGGCTCTATGCCGGCTACAAGATCCCGCCCTATTACGACAGCATGATCGCCAAGCTGATTGTCTACGGCCGCAACCGCGAAGGCTGCATCATGCGCCTGCGCCGCGCGCTGGAGGAAATGGTCATCGAAGGCGTGAAGCACTCGGTTCCGCTGCATCAGGAACTGATCCGTCAGGACGATATCCTGAACGGTGATTACAGCATCAAATGGCTCGAGGAATATCTAGCGAAGCGCGAAAAAGGCTAGGCTTCTTCCGACGCCAATATTGTCGTGTTTCGCCAACTTTAGCAGCGCTTTGTCGGTTGTCGGATAGCGTAAACGTGCTTCACCCCCCGAAGCATCGAGTAACCTATGAGAATTCCCGATGATCAAAGCCGCTCACTCATGTCTGATCCTAGCCGCGCTTTCCGTGATCGCCACCCCTCTCGCTGAGCAGCGAAAAATGCCTGCGGAACCGGCAGAAAGCGAGGCTACCGCCAAGACAGATCGTGCCCTGCTCTGGCACTAGAAGACCGACATACGCTACCGCTTCTCGTTTGGTGCCCCGTCACGCGATCTCGCGTCGATCCGGCATCTCAAAGCCAATTTCGATTGGTATGCAATATCCGACGATCTGTCCGAGAAATCGGGCATGTTCAACAGCTACCACATGTATATCGGCGTCACCAACGAAGGGCGCCATGAGGGCATTATCTATGATGTTAGCGTAGCCGGTGCAGTCAAATCGGACATCGCTGTCGGGTTGTTAAACAAGATCAGCGGCCTTACCCTTTTGCAGAAGAGGGTGAGGCTTTACTGGTCAATTTGAGCGATGTCCAAAGCGCCGCAATTCCCAGCAAGAAAGATCCCTCGAAGACTGACACCGTACACTTTCGCACATTCCAATTTCCGCAGAAGTCGTACCGAATGATGAATGCGCTACCTGAAGACAATCGTATGCGCTTCCTATATCGCAAACCTGACGGCAAAATCGGAAATTTCGGTTATCACTCATCCGTTCGCGACGACGACAATATTTGTGCCTATACAATCGGTTACGCCAAAGAGTTGAGCCAAGTCGCAGTCAAGCAAGCCGGGCAATAGTCTAGCAATGCATCGGGAATTGGGTTCGGCAGATGGCTAGAGGAATGGTAGGCGGAACGTGAGGTCTGGCCAATCGTTACTGACCTGAATTGGAAAAAGGTCAGGATCAGTGCAGCAGCCGGAACTCAACGAAGCCGATGTCAGCGCTGTCATCGAAATGGCGCTAAGCGATCATGTCAGCTTCGCCGATATCGAACGCGAATACGGCCTGTCAGACAGCCAGACCAAGCAATTGATGCGCAGCTCGCTCAAGCCTTCAAGCTATCGCAACTGGCGCAAACGCGTGCGAGAATTCAGCGACCGGCGCGAGCATTATAAGGAGCGAAATCGCGCCTCGGCTTCTTGCTGACAAATCTGACAGCCATACCGTTCATGGGGAGTGGACGTGCAGGACCCCTCTCAGTTTCTGGGACAGCGGGTCGTCCTAAGGCTCACGCAAAGTCAGGATGTAAGCGCTGATCTTGTCAGCATCCTCATCCGAGAGCTCCAAATTCATCTGGTTCGGGAAATTGTAGGAATCGTGAAGGAAGTTGCCGAGTGTCTGGCGCGTCAGCCCCTCCCGATTGGCGATCGAGACAAAGTCGGGCGCTTCTGCATTGGGAGAAATCTCTCCGTCTGCGACAGCATGGCAGCCTGAACAAAGAGTAACGGCAAGATGCTCGCCTTGCGTTTCCATGCCTGAGGCTTCGACTTTGGAGTCCGTAGCACCATTTTCAACAGGAGTTTGGCAGGCTGCAAGCGCAACAGAAAAACCGATGGCAATACTCGCTTTAATTCGCATTATCTTACTCCAGCGGCACACCCGGCTCATGTTTGGCCGTGCGGATCGTCAGGCTTGTCTTCACACTCTCGACATTGGGGGCTGGCGTTAGCTTGCTGGTCAGGAATTCCTGAAAACTCTGCAGATCGCGGCTGACGATTTTCAGGATAAAGTCGATTTCGCCGTTAAGCATATGCACTTCGCGCACTTCAGGCAGCGCGTTCATATGGTCTTCGAACTCTCTCAACGCGCTTTCTGCCTGACTTTTGAGACTGACCATCGCAAATACGGTGATAGCGAAACCGAGCTGCGAGGCGTCAAGCTCTGCATGGTAACCACGAATGACCCCCTGCTCCTCCAACGCGCGGACGCGGCGCAGGCAAGGCGGCGCAGTCAGGCCTACGCGCTCTGCCAAATCGACATTGGTGACGCGCCCTTCATCCTGCAATTCTGCAAGCAAACGCCGGTCAATTTCGTCCAGATTGGCCATCTATTAAGCCCCTATTCTTCTGCGCGACTGCAATAATGCGAGCACGCGTAATGATTGCCGCTTCGTCAAGCGCTTACGGCTAATATTATTGTTTCTGCCAGCAATTGTCCCGCTTTGCAACGTCCCCTCGCTGGCCTGTTCCTTACCCAATTGAATCGGCTAGACCCCAAGCTGCCCCGGAGTGTTTTCGGGCCATTGACGATTCACGCGCCCCCGCCGGAGACAGACAGACTGCCATGCATTTCGATGACCGCCTTGCCACCGTGTTGCGCCACCGCGCAGCCGGCGAGCGTGCTGCACGAACGCAGTTCCGGCAATTGCTCGACCTGCTCGGCAGCAAGCCGAAACCGCGCGACGGAGAGCGTGACGAAAGCCTGCTAGCCGCCGCATGGCTGCGGCTGGGCGCGCTCGGCGAGGCCATTCCGGCAGACGAACGCGCGGCGATGATCCGCGATCCGGGACTGCGTTTTCGTAGCGCCGAACTGGCCGCGCATCTGGCAGAGGACGAGCCAGAGGTTGCGGCAGCAGCGCTTGGCCGCGCCGATCTCACGCAGGATGATTGGGATGCACTTGTCCCGCGCCTGCCTGTTAGAGCGCGCGGCTTCCTGCGCCTGCGACGGGATTTGCCCGAAGCGACCAAGAACACACTTGAACGGCTCGGCATCCACGACCGCGGTCTGCCTGTGCCGGACAAGGGCAATGATGTGGCTGAGGAGCCTAGGGCAGAGGCTACACCTGCTCCGCCACCAGCTGAAAAAACGCCCCTGCCAGCGCCTGAACCAGCCAATGATGTGCTGGCCCAGGAAGAGGCGCTGCGGGATAGCGCCGATGAAACCGCGATCGGCGCACTGGTCAAACGGATCGAGGAATTCCGCAAGGCGCGCAGCGACCACCGCGAAACCGCTGACGCTCCGCGTCTGCCGCTGGGCGAAAAAATTGAGAGCGGCCACGCTGCGCTGCAAGCCTTCGCATTTACAGCCGACTCAACGGGCAAGGTCGAATGGGCGGATCGTGAAGTGGCGCCGATGATGATCGGGATGATCCTCGACAAGCACGTCGCGGGCACCGCCTTGCGCTACCGTCAACCGATCCAGAAGCGCCAGATGACGCTGTACGGCGCGCCGCTGATAGCCGGCGAGTGGGTCGTCGATGCCCGTCCTCGCTTTACGAAGCCTGACGGGCGCTTCTTTGGTTATGCGGGCATGTTCCGCCGCGCAGATCAGACCGACAATTCTGGCGAGGAACAGCAGGAGTCCAGCGAAGCAGATCATCTTCGCCAATTGCTCCACGAACTGCGCACACCGGTGAACGCGATCCAGGGCTTCTCCGAAGTCATCCAGCAGCAATTGTTTGGGCCAACACCGCATGAATATCGCGCATTGGCTGCGAATATTGCCGGTGACAGCGCGCGGATGCTGGCCGGTTTCGACGAGTTAGACCGGCTTGCACGGCTGGAAACCGGCGCGCTCGATATGACCGCCGGCCAGTGCGACCTCGGCACGATAGTCGGACAGCAACTCATGCAATTGCAGGGTGTGCTCAAGCCTCGCACGGCTTCATTCGAACCGACGCTGTCCGAAATGCCGCCCGTTGCCCTGGACGCACAGGAAGCCGAAGCATTGGCATGGCGCCTGCTCGCGACGCTGGTCGGCACGATTGGCGCAGGCGAAAACATACAGATCGAGCTGGCAGAGCAGGATGGAGCCGCGCGCCTGTGCTGCGAACTTCCCGTATCGCTGGTCTCGGAAACCGATATCTTCGCCGCAACCGGCAAACCGCAAGGCGGCGCAATCAGTGCGGGCATGTTTGGCGCGGGCTTCTCGCTCCGTCTGGCCCGGGCGGAGGCACGCGCGGCCGGCGGCGATCTAACGCGTGTGGATGATTGGCTGCTGCTCACCCTGCCGCTCTTGACCGCGCCTCTGGCCGAACCTAGCCACACAGGCTCTGATAACGCAGCCTAGGGCACCCAGCGCCGCCTAGCGACTGTATCTGAGCAGGGGAGTACCGGCTATTGTCCCGGTCCATGATCGAACCGCCCGTAAAGGGGTCTGAAGCCAAATTCGCGCCGTCCTTTGGCCAGCGTTCGCTTCTGACCGTCGATACCGAAGAGGAATTCGACTGGGACGGCCCATTCAGCGCCAGCGGACACGGGCTCGATCACGTCCCTCGCCTGCGTAAGTTTCAGGAATTCTGTGAAGGGATCGGCGTCAGTCCGGTCTATCTGATCGACTGGCCCATCGCGACATCGAGAGGGGCCATGGAAATCCTCCGCGAGCCGCTTGCGCAGGGCAAAGCGGAAGTCGGCATTCAACTGCACCCGTGGGTCAACCCTCCGTTCGATGAAGAGGTTAACCCGCATAACAGCTATTCCGGCAATTTGCCGCCCGAGCTGGAGGAAAAGAAGTTCCGTAATCTGCGCGATGAGATCGAAAAGAATTACGGCGTTGCCCCGCAGATTTACCGCGCAGGCCGCTATGGGCTCGGCCCGGAAACCAGCCGGATCATGAAGGACGCGGGAGTCCCCATCGACAGTTCGGTGCGGGCAAATTTCGATTACACGCCCGGCGGCGGTCCCGATTACAGCAAACACCCCCTCGATCCGTATTGGGTTGATGAGGAAAAGCAGCTGCTCGAATTGCCTCTCACCACAATCTATTGGGGGATGCTGCGCAAGCAAGGTCGCGCGCTGTATCCCGCTCTTGCCCGCGTACCGAAGATGCGAGGGTTGGCATCCAAGCTGGGGTTGCTCGAGCGTATCTCGCTAACGCCGGAGGGCGTAACAGCCGAAGAGGCACTGCGCGGGATCGATATCGCGATTGATGATCAACTGCCTTTGCTGGTCCTGTCATTCCACAGCCCCTCGCTTGCGCCCGGCTACACGCCCTATGTGCACACGGAAGACGATCTGGACGGGCTGTATGATTGGTGGCGGCGGATATACACCTATCTTGATATGCGCGGTGTGCGGCCAACGACGGTGAAGCAAATCATGCAATCGGTCGAAATCTGACCAATATTTTGCATTTGCAGCAAACTGCCGCTTGCAAGCTGCGAGAGACGCCGCTAGGCGCTTGCCGCTGCTCAGCATTCGCTGCACAGCAACCGCTAAGGCATCCTACGGGCCTGTAGCTCAGTTGGTTAGAGCTGGCCGCTCATAACGGCTAGGTCGGGGGTTCGAGTCCCTCCGGGCCCACCGGATGCCAAACGAGCAAACACCCTTTGCCGTGAGCGGTACGTATGATCGAGTCGGGGAGTGGCGCAGCCTGGTAGCGCACCTGTTTTGGGTACAGGGGGTCGCAGGTTCAAATCCTGTCTCCCCGACCATCATATTCAATAACTTAGCCAAAAACACATTCACCCCGTTAGGGGCTAGGTAAGCACGGAGTAAGCACCGGCATCGACGTGGTAGCGCTTGCGAAGTAAGCCATGACAGCTACGTTCAATTCCGCAAAGGATTACGATGAGACAGTTGCTTAGTTCGCTTAAGGAAGGCTCTATTTGGTTTGCCGCGATCCTCACAACGATCATAGCGGTACTTTTTGTGTTTGGACTCCTAGTCAACGATGAATATGCGAATCGCGGCTCACAAACTATGGTGCTACAACAGGTTGAGGGGACGACCGAGCCATACGAAGTAACCTTGCTTTTGCATCGCTATTTGCGTGAAGAAAACGCGGTTGAGGTTTCTCTGACCGTCGAGGCCAGACAAGAGCTTCCAGAAAGCGTCAGCGCGTCTAAAAAGTGCCTTTCATTGGATGTCCATGAAAGAAGTCCCGACCAGTTATTCTATCCCCAACAGGTGGCATTTGAGTGTAAAAAAGTCGGTGGACGTACGTTTTATGGCGGGCAGTCTAAACGGTTTTCAATACCCGCTCATCAAAGCGTTGCACCATTCCCCTTTGACGACATCGAAATTGTGCCAGCCGCCTTTCTGGCTACGCCAGAAAACAATCCAACAATAAAGTATCAGGTCGTAAAGCTCTTCCCTGATCGGACCATGAGATTGACTGGCAACGAATTGAATTGGGAGGTTACCTTGGAACGATCTGTCGTCGAACAAACGACGATAGCCGTTAGCGCCTTGCTGTTCATATTTCTTGCGGCACTAGTTGCTGTGAGGCTGGTTATGACAGCCGCCCCAATAAGCGGCACACAAGACCTTCTTACACTGGCAGGTTACATTATCGCCGCAGTTGGATTTCGCGATATGTTGGGATTGGCCAAATCTCCAAGTTCAACTGGATTTGAGCTAGTCGTTTTTGTGTTGCCCTTGTGCCTTTTAACAGGCGTGATGGTTTGGCGAAATCTGTCAGACTGGAAATCTAAACGACAGAATGAGCCTTAAGCTCAACTCTGGGTACCTTTATAAAGCCCGCGCTGGAATCCTACGAAGTTGGTGCGGATATCTTTTACACTGCCCAGCCGTTCCGCTGCATCGTGTGTGCTGCCGTACTTGAGGGTCAGCAAGCCTTTCAGATTGTCGGTATCGAGCTGCTCTACACCTTCTGCAACATAATGTGACAGAACGAAGTCGAGGAATTCCTGTGTCTTCGGATCGTACTGCGAGAGTATGTCCCCACGCCTGCCTTTAACACGCTCTGTGCGGGTCGTGGGCGGCCTAGCGTAAGCGATGTAGGCCAGCACATCGAACAAGTCGCTATCCTCGCCCTTGGTTAACTTGCGGATTTCGTCCAGTTGCTCGCCACTAAACCCACGTTCGGCCAGTCCTTCGATCAGCCCCCTGCGTGTTGTTGGATCACTCCAGATTTCGCGAAGCTCGGTTTCATCCTTAAACAGATCAGGTAGCTGGCCGAATAGCGTCTCAATAAACTGGGCAACCGAAAGCGGTGTGCCATCCGGCCCCATAAACATAGTCGCTTCAATGTGCTGGAATGTTCGCTCTTTGCCATCTGCCAGCTTGATCTTGAGCTTTTGCGGTCTGTTAGACTCGCCACCACCCTCTTGGCCTCCTTGACCGCATTCAGTGCCTGTCTCGCCACTGCCCTCACCTGTTTCGGTACCAGACTCTGCGCCAGTCACCGGATCGATTGGATCGCCGTCCCAATCAGGGTCTTGGAAATGGTGATGGGCTTTGACGAAATCCAGAATCGTGAAGTAGTCTTTGCCATCGTAGAGACGCGTCCCACGCCCGATAATCTGCTTGAATTCGATCATTGAATTGATGGGCCGCATCAACACGATATTGCGAACGTTCCGCGCATCCACACCAGTCGATAGCTTTTGCGAGGTTGTTAGTATGGTTGGGACGGTTTTTTCATTGTCCTGAAACTGCCGAAGGTGTTGCTCGCCCAGCGCGCCGTCATTGGCCGTCACACGCACGCAGTAGTTAGGATCAGTGCTTTGCTTGTTCTGGTTGATGATATCGCGGACTAGAGCCGCATGATCCTGCGTCGCGCAGAAAACCAGTGTTTTATCTTGCGGTCTGGTTTTCGACATGAAGGTGCGGACGCGATATTCTTCTCGCTGCCGGATTTCGATGCTGCGGTTAAAGTCGCTTTCGACGTAGCGTTTCCCTTCTTCGACTTCGCCCTCCAACACGTCGTCATCAGGCGTGTAGAGATACTCGTCGATAGTGGTGGCGAGCTGGACTACTTTGAACGGCGTCAGGTAGCCGTCATTGATGCCCTCTTTTAGCGAGTAGGAATAAACCGGCTCGCCGAAATAGGCGTAGGTATCCACGTTGTTGTCGCGCTTGGGAGTGGCAGTCAGACCAATTTGCACCGCTGGGCTGAAATGGTCGAGAATTGCACGCCACGTGCTTTCATCATTCGCGCCTCCTCGATGACATTCGTCGACCACGATACAGTCAAAGAAATCGGGCGGATACTCTCCAAAATATGGGTCCGGCTGGCCAGCCGCATCCGTACCGGACATGAAGGTCTGGAAAATCGTGAAGAAAATACTGGCGTTCTTTGGCACTCTCCCCTTCTTGCGAATATCGGCTGGCTCAACCCGCGACAATGCATCCTCAGGGAAGGCAGAGAAGCTGTTGTAAGCTTGATTAGCCAGAATGTTACGGTCGGCTAAGAATAGGATACGCGGGCGACGTGTAGGCTCGCCTTCGCACTTCCAGTCCCCAAGATTCCAGCGAGAGTGGAAAAGCTTCCAAGCAATCTGAAATGCAATGGCGGTTTTGCCTGTGCCGGTCGCGAGCGTCAGCAATACGCGGTCGTCGCCCTTTGCGATAGCGTCCAGCGCAGCTTCAATGGCGTTGTCCTGATAATAGCGTGGCTCAAATGTGCCGCCACGAGTTTCATAAGGAACAGCGGCGAAACGGTCGCGCCATGCGTTTTCCTCTGCAAAGGTCGCGTCCCACATTTCCTCCGGCGTAGGGTAGCGGTCAACATAGCCTTCCTTGCCGGTTTCCATGTCGATCCGGTAAATGCGACGACCGTTGGTGGAGAAGGCAAAACGGGTCTTTAACGAAGTGGCGTCGCGTTTGGCTTGGCCAACACCTTCGGTATCGGAAAGGTCGCGCTTTTTGGCTTCGATGACCGCCAGCTTGCGGTTGCGATAAGTTAGCACATAGTCGGCAATGCTGGGCTTTGCCCGCTTGCCGCTACCCTGCAATCGCCCCGGAGCAATAGTTTCGCGCCGTACGCGACTTTCCGCCACTTCGCCCCAACCTGCTAGTTTGAGGGCAGGATCGATAAGCTCGGCGCGGGTTTCCGCTTCGTTCATGTAGCTACTTCCCTTGCGCATTGATAAGATGTGCGGAGAAAGCAGAATGGAGAATGCACTCGCGCATCACATTTAGCTCGTCGATCTTCATGGAATAATTGGCTTTAAGTAAACTTATGTTTTTGCTCATCTTATCTAGGTGATCCGTAATCTCTCGCTGCTTCTCCAAGGAGGGAAATGGAAACCTCTCATTCGCGAAGGTCGCCAAATTTATGTTTGCTTGCGCGCTGCCCTTACCTTTAGACTGCAAAGTAGATTTCAGTGATTGCAGCAAATATTCGACGTAGAATTCTGTGGTAAGTCGGTCATCCACCACTATTCCAATAATACTATCGGGGAAGCATGCTTCGAAATCCAGAACTGCTGTTTCCGCTATATTGGCCGCGATGGTTACACACAGCGTTCCTTTCGGCCATAACTTGCTCTGAGCTAATCCGTTATCGTTGTAGGATTGCGAATAAGATCGGAGGATGTGGTTGCTATTTCGCACGTCTCCAGTTTGGACAAACGGATATCGCCCGCCATATAGCTTCGGATCGTTTCTAGGTCGGTGTTTGGACTTTCCTCGTCCAAAGTCGATTGCCGCTTCCGCCAAAGTTAACTGGTTGCAACTATCCGCGAGGCTATCGAATGCCCTGCGCAGCTCGACATCAAACAGTTCCTGCGCATTTGCCAAGTTCTTTTCCGCATTGGCGACGACGGTGCCGATTCCAGCGAGTGCCTTATCCAAAAAGGCTACGATCTGCTTCTGCTTGGCAAGAGATGGAACAGGAATTCGGATTTCCTCAATCTGTTTTGGACTGACATTTTTTTGCGCCGCGCCATGACCTTGCCGTGAAAGAGCATCGCGAAAAGCAGCACTAGAACAGAACTGGTAGAGGAAACACGGATCAAGTTTGTCAGAAGCAACGGTTATTCGCGCGACACGCTGGTTTAAAGCAGCTGGAAGATTAGCTTCATCAACTTTGGCGACACGTCCGACATTTCCAGTAAGCGACGTTAGAATGTCCCCCTCATTCAGTGCAAATTTTCTCGTTTTGTCGTCAAGCGCAACATATTTTGGGCTTGTGAGGGAAATCTGATTTTGCTGAACGTTGCTAATTCTAACTAGAAAATGGCCCTTTTTTACATAGTCGGCACTTCGGAATGCAAATCCACTTTGTAGTTTGATAAGTTCGCCGAGCGGAACGGTCTTCATAGCATTGCCTCGATATCGGCTATGATCGTAATATTTTCAGCGTCCAGCTTCTTCATTTCCGCGATAATTTCTTCCGGCGACCGGAGCGGTGTCTCCTCCGGCGCATTTGGATTTTTCGGTGACAAATCGTAGTTTCTGATATCGCTTTCGTCGACCGCGACAGTCCAGCTATTTTCGCTATCGGCCGACGTCGGATAATGCCTTACAAATTCCGCCATGTCATCGTCATTCAGCGGGTTAGTCTTACCCATGTTGCGGCCCGGATCGAGCTGGTAATACCAAATGCGCTTGGTCGGCTTACCCTTTTCAAAGAACAGCACCACCGTCTTAACTCCCGCACCAAGAAAGGTACCACTTGGCATGTCGAGGATTGTATGGAGATTACAGCTTTCCAGTAGCTCCTTACGCAGGGTCACGCTTGCCTTCTCGGTGTTTGACAAAAAGGTGTTCTTGATAACGATAGCCGCGCGGCCACCTGCTTTTAGCGACCGCATAAAATGCTGGAGGAATAGAAACGCTGTCTCACCCGTCTTTATCGCAAAATTCTGCTGAACTTCTTTCCGTTCCTTTCCGCCAAATGGCGGGTTAGCCAGCACCACATCGAACTTATCCTTCTCTTGAAGGTCCATCACATTCTCAGTCAGTGTATTTGTATGGATTAGGTTCGGTGCCTCAATGCCGTGCAGAATCATATTCATCGTGGCGATGACGTATGCGAGACTCTTCTTTTCCTTCCCCACGAATGTGCTTTCCTGAAGCGTCCGCACATCACCAGTGCTTAGCTTTGGTTTGGCGCGCATATGATCGTAGGCTTCGCACAGGAAGCCGCCAGAGCCACAAGCCCCGTCATATACCGTCTCGCCAACCTGTGGATCGACAACGGCTATCATCGCACGAATGAGCGGCCTTGGGGTGTAATACTCGCCACCATTTCGGCCAGCGTTGCCCATATTCTTGATTTTGGCTTCGTAGAGGTGCGAAAGCTCGTGCTTCTGGTCCTGCGAGCGGAACGATAGCGCATCCACCAATTCCAACGCATCGCGCAACGAATATCCGCTGGTGAACTTGTTTTTGATTTCGCCAAATATCTCGCCGATTTTGTATTCGATGGTGTCGGCGCTTTCCGCGCGAGCCTTAAAGCCGCGCAGATAGGGAAACAAGTCATCATCTAAGAATTGGATCAGGTCATCACCAACCCGCGCGCTGTCATGGTCAAACTCGCCATCATCGTTCTTAGGGGCTGCCCAGCTTGACCACCTGTACCGACGATCAAGGATAGGCGTGTATTCCTTACCCTCTAGCTCTGCTTCGATTTCCCGCGCGGAAGCGAGGTCATTCAGATACTTTAGAAACAGCAACCATGATGTTTGCTCGGTGTAATCCAGTTCGGTTGTGCAGCCCGCCTCCTTCCACAATACGTCTTCGATATTCTTGAAGGTCTGCTCAAACATGCGTAGGAAATCCTTAGTTCAATTGTATCGCCTAGGCTTAGCCGATGACAGGCGATTGCCAATAGGGAAAGCTCCCCCATCAAAACCCTATTAGATGACGCAAAATAGGGAAAACGACCCTATCGGCCAACACTGCCGAATGGGGCATAATCGCTTCAAAGGTCTTTGAAATTCCAAGACGCAGCAACCAGAGTCGGAAAAATACGGCGTTTTCTGATCTGAATACGAGCGTTCAAGGACGTTGGAATCTAGTCCATTTCATAGTCTTCATGCCCAGCATAAACGCCATTCAGAAACGCTTCTAAACAATCATCGTCACGCAAGAAGGCCAGCAACTGTGGATCATGCTCCAGGCCCTCCACTGACACTCCCTCAGAAGGAAATTGCACCTTGGCGATCAGCCATTCGCTCCCTGAAACAAATGCTTGGCCAAACTTGGAAAGGTCGTCGATGGCGACCGTGTTTTCAATTCGTTCAACCTGCTTGAGCAATTTGCGTGCTGCTTGTTCGTTTTCCAGAGCGACCAGCCGATCAATTCGTTTTGCCAGAGCCGTTTGGTAATCAGCCAGCACCAGCTTTCCTTGTGGCTTTTGCGGCAATTCGATTGCGGCAAAGGTACCGGAAGGGGTCCATGCGAAGGTTGTTGCGTCATCGGCGTCAATCTGATCGGCTACACAAGATTCATCCCAGAGGTGGGCAGTCGTTTGTGTCGTTGGCTCTAAGATCACTTTGAGTTTGCAACCTAGCGGCGTTGATTGCTTGGTTTGCTCGACGGTGAAGCCCCCGCCCTCGACTGCAGAAATGGCACGTAGTTGAACATCGTTCATTGAGCCGAAAAGAAGGACATTGTGCCACGTGTAAAGCGCCGCCAAACCGGAAATAGTGGCGGGAAGTTGCCATAAGCTGTCGGCATTCACGAAGTAGAATCCCGCCGTTACGGCTAGCCCAATAAACGTCGCTAGAAGTCCATCAAACGCCCTTCGCTTAACTTGAGCTGCACGCTTAGCAGATATAGTCAACGCAGCTTCTACAGCCTCCTCACGGCGTTGGTGTTGATCTTGGCAATAGCTAGTCATGAAGCCGCAAGTCCCTACCCGATCCAATCCCTCAACCACGCCCTAGTTTCACACGGTTTTTGTGTAAATGACAGGAGGGCCGACACACGCCGCATAACGATTGCGGGTAGCAAATTTGGCCAAGGGCTTTCACGACGAACGGTATCGAAAACTGATTGGCCAGTTGGTTGATCGGCGGAAGAAGCTCGGCTGGTCGCAACGCGAATTGGCTGAAAAGATTGGCCATCATCAACAGCATGTTTCGCGCTATGAGATAGGCGAGCGGCGTCTGGACTTTGTAGAATTTGCCGATGTGGCCGCTGCACTAGAATTAGAGGCCTCAACGCTGATCGACTCAGTGAGACGCTGAAGAAGGATATTGCAATGCCTATCCGACCATCGTTCGCGGAACGACGCCCGTCTTACGGCAATGCCGCCCCTGAAGGGGGCGTATAGAAAAATTGGATATATTTTTTTCAGTCGGGTACTTTCAGATTTGCCCCCACCCCCGTTTGAGATAACCTCAATGGAACCACTGCAGAATCAGGGCCGCGTTCCTGCACCACGTTGGGGTAGGTAGTAGGCGGAGCCGTTGTTATGGCCCCGCCCCTGTCTAAGTAAGCTGGCTCTTTATGCTCGCTCGCCGAACCGTCAGAAACACCACTGCGTGGTATATTATATGTGGTACGATTATCGCACCCGCTAAACTAGGCGATTCCTGCACGACGTGGTTGATTTTCATACTCGTGCAGATATCCGGCGGGTATACCATTCAACCCAGATGGCTTCTTTTTTCGCCACGACAGGGTCAATTGGGCAGCACGTCGCTTTTCCTCTTTTGAAAGCAACTTCTCGTCCATAAATTCCTTTGTTGGCTGAGCCTCCCCAATCTTATGCATCGTCAGCGCATAGGTGGTCGCATGGCGTGTTTTGTTGTTGAACGAACCCGGCACCATGATCTTCAGAAAGCCCCGCTCGATCAATTCATCAATGTACTTTGCTGCAGTTGAATGTTGCCTCACACCGATAGCCAATGCGGCATCACGCTGCGAAATCCATAAGTGGCCGTTATTGGAACCATTATAGAGTCGCAGAAACTCAACAAGCAACGCTCGCGCAGGCGCTGACAGCAATCGATAGGATTTCGATCTTAGCATCCACTCATCGAGCTTCACGAAACGTTCGGTGTCATTGCGGCCAGTTGCGTTTGGCTTTTTCGGTCTTTTGCTATTCTTGGCCATTTTGGGCCTTTCTATGCGTGCATCCATGCGGTTGAGGGGGTTTCTCAGGCGACTTCCATATGGTCGCTCGTGTTGCGGATTTCAGAAGCGACTAGCCAATCATCCAACGATGCTCGCCGATAGATTACACTTCGACCAATCTTGGCGTAGCGTGGCCCTCCACCAAAAACGCGAAACTTCTCTAAGAGGCTTTCAGACACGTCCAGATATTGGGCTGCCTGTGTCGTTCGCATGTTGGGTGGAAATTGGGTTTTCTGCATGTCTAGCCCTTTCGGAAGAGCAACGGATCGAGGCACAATCCAGCTCTGTCTTGATGAAGGCGCTTTGATCCGTTTCGCGCCACACACCCTTTGATGTGCAGCCACAAAAGAGCCTAAGGCAAACACGAATCCAAGAAAAATCTCGCGTAATTTCTGCGTGGAATTTGCGTGGAATTCGCGCAGAATTTGCACCGATTTCGCACCGAATCCGTGTCGAAATAATCCGACCACAATTGTCCGCATATTGCTCAGACAGAAATGCAATGACCGAGCTGGATCAGCGCTTGACTAACGTTGCGATGTGATTGCTCCAAAGTTCCAATGCCGCCCGTTTTTCCGTAGGGTAGTCGTGGTGCTGATATCGACCTGCCACTCCTTCTCGGACTTCGCGGCTCTGTATGGCCTCCACAACATCGCCAGCGACACCGAGGCGCTGTAAACCAGTAGCTACCGTTCGCCGAAGGTCGTGGATTTTCCACGGTGCTGGCGGCAATTCTCCGCGAGCTGACATTTCCTCGGCGAACTTCACATCGATTTTGCGTTTCCAATAGGACCAGTTCTGGATCGGTTTGCTTGCCGACGCAGAGAAAACGAATTCGCAGTCATCAATTTTCGAAGAAAGCAGCTCCTGCATCGCGGCTTCGCTTAGCGGCACGGTGTGGGGTTTGCTGTTCTTGGTGCGAATGCCGCCGGGAAGGCTCCATACAGCCTCCTCAAGGTCAATCTCGCCCCAAACCATATCTGCAACCTCGTCGCGTCGCTGCCCCGTCAGGAGGAGCGTTCTGACAACCGCAGCATATGGGTGATTTATAGTTCCACTGGCAGTCCACAGCGCGGCGATTTCTGTATCGTCCAGATATCGGTCGCCCGCTGCCACCTTTTCGGGTGGCCTCATACCATCCATTGGGTTGGACGAAATATCGCCTCTAGCAAACGCGGTCTTAAGTAACTTTCGGATGTTCGCATATGTGTTGCGGGCAATGCCTTTTCGTTCTGCAAGGTTGTCCATGAGGGCTTGAATGTCGCGCTTGTTGATTGACGGTAACGGCTTGTGCTTGAAATGGGGAATTGCGTTTGTCCGCAAAAGGCGCGCCGCTTCCGGCCAGCTCTTGGGGCAGTCCTTCTTCAGGTATTTTTCGATGTAGAATTCGGCGTAGCTATCGAATGCCAGCGATAGAGCATCGTGCTGGGTTTGCTTACGCTGTTCTTGCGGATCAACGCCTTGAGCAACGGCGATAGCGTGCTTTTCGGCCTCCTTACGGGCCTGCTCTGCTGTAATGCCGTTGTTGGGGCTACCGATGGTCACGCGCCTGTCTGGAAAGCCCCTCCCGCCCATGCGGTATCTGAGGATAAAAGACTTGGCTCCCTTCTTGGTTACCTTCAATCCAAAGCCGCTGAGCTGGTCATCCCAAATGACATATTCTTTTCCAACAGCTTTGGCGGCGTCTACACTTCGTTTTGTCAGCTTTTGCTTAGGCATTCTTATCCTCCGGTAAGCACGGAGTAAGCACCAAAATTGCAAGTCAGTCAAACTTGGAAATCTTTAATTCTTTATTTTTCGATATTATTCCGTTAGTTAGACTATGTATATGAAACTGCAGGAAACACGAAAAGTCATAAACCTCCTGTTTTGGGTACAGGGGGTCGCAGGTTCAAATCCTGTCTCCCCGACCATCATACACTAGGAAGCCGGACGGAACCGGCCTTTGTACCACGCGACAATCTGTTACGTTTTGTGACCTGACATTCAGGTTCTGTGGTGTATCCCTATGCGTCATGACGCCGATAAGTATCGCCTGGAACCGCTTCGGCCTTGGTGGCCGCCCGCAGGATCAACAGCCGGATAATCCGGAGCGCTGGTTGCTCGACCAGTTTGAGCGTTACGATCCCCGCCCGGCAGCAATTGCAAGTCAGCCCAACTCGACCGAAGCTATCCAAAGCTATCTTGGCATCCGCACCATCCGCCGAATGGCGCGCGAGTCCGGAGCAGAAGATCGCGGACAGCAGCAAATCCGTGAAGTCCGCCAGACAGCGCGGCGCAACTATGTTCAGGCGGTGGCCGCGCGCGGCGCGCAAGCGGTCGAGAGCGACGCGCCTTTCGCCGAGCGCATGGTGTATTTCTGGTCCAACCACTTCGCGGTCTCGGTCCAGAAAAACCAGCTGCGCGGCATGGCAGGCGCTCACGAGTTCGAGGCTATCCGTCCGCATGTGTTGGGCAGCTTCCGTGACATGCTGCGCGCAGCCGTGCTGCATCCGGCAATGTTTATCTATCTCGACCAGTTCCAATCGACCGGCCCCAACAGCCAGATCGCGGTCCGGCGGCGGCGCAGAGGCCGTAACGAGGCGGGGCTCAATGAAAACCTCGCACGTGAGATTTTGGAGCTGCACACGCTTGGCGCGCAAGGTGGGTACACCCAGGCCGACGTAACCGAGTTCGCCCGTGCAATGACCGGTTGGACGGTAGATGGCACTGCCCGTGCGCGGCGTGCGGCAACACTGCCGAATGGCTCGGCCTGGGCGGGATATATGCATGAACCGGGATCGCGCACAGTATTGGGCCAAACATACACGCAGGACGGCCATGAGCAGTCACTGGCGATACTCGATACGGTCGCCAAGCATCCTTCCACAGCCAAACATGTCGCTACCAAGCTAGTGCGCCATTTTGCCGGGGACGAACCGCCACAGCCAATGATCGCCCGGCTTGAGCGGACGTTCCTAGAGAGCAATGGTGATTTGCCGTCGCTCTATCGCGCTATCGTAGAATCGCCCGAGGCTTGGACCGAGCAGCCCGTGAAATTCCGCACGCCATGGGAATGGTCGATTGCAATTATGCGAGCGACGGGCGGCAGCCGAATGAATGCGCGCCGCTTTGTTCGTATGCAGCAGGAACTCGGCCAAGTGCCATGGGGACCGCCGTCTCCTCAGGGCTATCCCGATACTTCCAGCAATTGGGCCGCGCCCGATGCACTGATCCGCCGGGTGGAAGTTGCCGCGCAAATCGCCGCTCTGTCGCGCGAAGGGGACATCCCGTCCCTCGCCCGGCACCTGTTCCAGGATGGGCTGAACGATTCCACTGCAACGTGGATCAGCCGCGCGGAAAGTCCCGAACAGGGCCTGGCGCTGCTGCTGTCCTCGCCTGAAATGATGCGGAGATAACCATGTTGAGCCGCCGTAATTTTGTTCTCAGCTCGATCCTCGCGGGTAGCGCCTCGCTGGCACTGCCCCGGCTGGCTGTCGCGCAGACAGCAACGAGCAAACGCTTGCTGTTCATCTTGCAACGCGGCGCGGCCGACGGGCTTGCGACTCTAGCCCCTGTCGCCGATCCGCAGTTCAACGCTTTGCGCGGCGCGCTGGCAGAAGATTATGACGGCGTCGGTCTGTCAGGCGGGCTGTTTGCGCTGCATCCGTCCTACGAAAACGTCGGTGCACTCTACAGCCAAAAGCAGGCGCTATTCGTGCAGGCGGTCGCTTCATCCTATCGCGAGCGGTCACATTTCGAAGGGCAGAATGTTATCGAATCGGGCGGCGCCACGGCCTATTCGGTGCGAGATGGCTGGCTGAACCGTCTGCTTGGCCTCATTCCCGAACAGGATATCCGCGCACTCGCATTGTCACCGTCGATACCGCTGGCAATGCAGGGGGCGCAGTCGATGTCCAGCTATGCGCCCACCGCGCTTCCCGGAGCAGATAAAGATTTAATGGCCCGCGTCGGCCGGATTTACGAAAGCGATCCCGAGCTTGGCGCATTGTTTGCCGAAGCGCAGAAGACCCGCGCAATGGCTGGCGACACGCAGATGCGGAATTTACGCGATGCGGAGAAGGTCGGGGGGCTGGCGGCATCGCTGATGATCGGAGCCGGTGCTGCCAGCGTGATGATGATCGAGTCGAACGGCTGGGACAGTCACGCAGGCCAACGCGGACAGTTTAGCAGGCAAGCGCGGCAGCTAGACGCGCTGCTCGGCGCATACCAGCAAAGTATGGCGGCCGAATGGAACGACACGCTTGTCATCGTCGCGACCGAGTTCGGGCGCACAGTCAAGCTCAACGGCACCAATGGCAGCGACCACGGCACCGGTAGCGCCGCGATGCTGCTCGGCGGCGCGGTAGCAGGCGGAAAAGTGATCGCCGATTGGCCCGGGCTGCG
This sequence comes from Pontixanthobacter aestiaquae, assembly GCF_009827455.1. Taxonomy (NCBI): domain Bacteria; kingdom Pseudomonadati; phylum Pseudomonadota; class Alphaproteobacteria; order Sphingomonadales; family Erythrobacteraceae; genus Pontixanthobacter; species Pontixanthobacter aestiaquae. The sequence goes on along the minus strand of NZ_WTYZ01000001.1, from coordinate 1,588,883 downwards.
TCAGAACGATCTGTTCGAAGGCCGCGACCTTAATCCCACGAACGCGCTTGAAGCGGTGCTGGCAGGAGCAGTGGCGGGACATTTCGGACTCGATCCCGAGCTAGCGATGCGCACGCTGTTTCCAGCTCGATCTGCTAGCCCGGTCGAGGGGCTTATTCGGACCTAAGTGATATTTTCGATCAGCTTCTCGTCCAGCGCGTCGCCGTGCAACACCGATACATCGCCGGTGGTTTCCAAAACGACAGCACGGACCTCGGAGAAATTGAGGACATTCGCTTCGCGCAATTTTGCGATCAAATCGCTTTCGGCAACACGGGTTCTCTTGAGAGCATCGTAATCGATCACGCCGTCACGCATTAACATCACCGGATCATTTTGCATCGCTGCTTCAACCGCGTCAGAACTTTTGCGCATCCGCGCAGCGACATATTGCGTGAGGAACAGCCCGACCATCGCAGTGATCGCCTGGGCGAACCCGCTCCATTCGCTTGCCTGCCCGGCTCCCGCCACAAGGCTGCCCATCGCGACCGTCATGATGAAATCGAAATTGGTCATTTTCGATAGCGACCGCAGTCCAGTCACGCGAATGAGCAGGACCACCCAGATCAACGCAAACGCGGTGAGAACCAGACCGCGAAGGATCAGATCGAAAGTGGTGTTATCCAGAAAAATGCAATGTCTCCTATGAAAAACAATTGGCGCTATTCGCCTTTGATCGAGCCTTCGTAATTGGCGAGGATACCCGTTACCTGCGTCCACACCGCAACGTTCTGGCGCAATTGCGCCGGATCGATTTTGTCCAGCGTATCATCGGGCGTGTGGTGCAATTCGAAATAGCGCGAGCCATCCTGCTGCAGATCGATAATTGCTGTGTTCTGGTCGCGCGCGATATTGATATCCGCGCCGCCCCGCGCGACGATTGTTGAATTGGCGACACCAAACCGCGCGACGGATTTTGCCAGCTTGGTGTGAAGATCAGGGTTGGTCTCGCGGAAATTGCTCTCGAAGCGCCAGATGCGGTCTGCGCCGAAATCGCTTTCATAGGCAACGCCGATCGGCTCATCGATATGCGCCTTGGAATAGGCGACACTGCCATGCAGGCCGACTTCCTCCGCGCCCGCCATCAACACGCGGATCGTGCGCAGAGGCTGGCCCGCTTTCGACACGTTCAAAGCCGCAGCAGCCGCGATCCCGCACCCCGCCCCGTCGTCAAACGCGCCCGGCGCATTCCACCAGCTGTCGATATGGCATGCGAGCAAAACCGGCGGCAGCGATGGATCGCGGCCCACGATCTCACCCACAACATTGCCGCTTTGCGTTTCCCCGATCCAGCGCGGGGTAAGCGTCAGCTTCAACGTGATCGGGCCGTCAGCACGGTCGAACATCCGTTCCAGATTGGCCGCATCGGGCAGCGTCAAAGCGCCCGCGGGAATCGGATCAACCCCGTCAGGAAAACGGATTATACCGGTATGCGGGTTGCGGTGCTCATCGGTTCCAATAGATTTGATAACAATCGCCACCGCGCCTTTCTGCGAGGCCAAACCGGGGCCGACGAAACGTGCACCGCCGAAATAGCCGTAATGCGAACCATCCTGCGAAGCTGCCATCGCATGCGTCACATAGGCGATCTTGCCTTTGAGGCTGCCCTCTGGCGCCTCCGCAAGCGCATCGACGCTTTCAAATTCGACGACTTCAGCCGTGATGCCGTCAGGGCCAGTCGAAGGCGTCCCGCCCAGCGGCTGTACCACCAGCGGTTGCGGGAACGGGCTGACGATCTCCGCCTTGTGCACTTCGCCCGGCACCCAGGTGTTCATCATGAAAGGCTCGTCGGCGACATTCTCAAAGCCGTGCTTGTTAAGCCAGTTCATCGCCCATTCGCGGCCGCGCTTTTCAGCCTCTGTACCTGCCTGACGCGGACCAACTTCGGTGGTGATGCCCTCCACGAAGTCCCATGCATATTTATCGCCGGTCAGCGCGTCATCGGCCTGTTGCTGAGCGGGATATTTGTACATACCGCCCGGAACTTGAGCGGAAAGCGGAACTGACAATGCGGCGAGCGCCAGGACGAGCGAGTGTGCATATTTTTTCATGGCAGTGATTGCTATCTGCACACACCGGCCAAGTCCAGCGGCGCGAACGCCCTAAGCCCGTAGTCCCGACAAATATTTCACACGTCCGCCCAAACGCATCGCTGACAATTCCATATTGCGCATGCGGTTTGTGCTGAAGCTGCAATGGACCCAGCCAGGTTCGCCAAATTCGTAGATCAGCTGATCGTAATTGAGCCGCCGCTCCATCCACTTACAGACTTCAAGATTGCTGACGCCGGACACAATAAAATCCGCTGCCTCGCCGAGGCAATGCTGGCTGCTGCCCGAGCCGCCAATCGCGCGGTTGAGGCGCGGCGAACGAAAACCGCTGCTGATATTGACCGGCTTACCGAAATGTTCGCGCACCGGCTGGAGCACATTCTCGCACAATATCCTCAGCGCCGTTACTTCGCGCGAACCGGGACTGTTGGGAATGCCGCGCCGGAGTGCCTGCTGCGACCGCACCATCTCCGCCAGCGTAAAATTCTCTGTCAGCTTTGTCACATCACGCCTCCCGGTCCTTTCCACACTGCGCCTCACGCAAGCAATGTAAATTGCCGCCGCACGGCTATCCCCGATGCTATGCGGTCGATTGAGCCGGTGCGCAGGTTCGATCCACTTGCTCTGGTGCCAATCACGCCCTATCTGCGCAGGCATATTCTACCTGATAACCGATTACCCGAAGGACACGCCAAATGGCCGCGCAATACGCATATGTCATGAAGAACATGACCAAGACTTTCCCCGGTGCGAAAAAGCCGGTGCTGTCGAACATCAATCTGCAATTCTACCAAGGCGCGAAGATCGGTATCGTCGGCCCCAACGGCGCGGGTAAGAGTACACTGATCAAGATCATGGCGGGTATCGACACCGATATCACCGGCGAAGCTTGGGCGGGCGAGAATATCACTGTCGGCTATCTGGCACAGGAGCCAGAGCTGGACGAGAGCAAGACCGTTCTCGAAAACGTCAAAGACGGCGCACGTGAAGTGGCTGACATGGTTGAACGCTTCAATGCAGTAACCGCCGAAATGGCCGAACCCGATGCGGATTTCGAAGCGCTGGGCGAAGAGATGGGCGAACTTCAGGAGAAAATCGACGCCGTGGACGGCTGGACGCTCGACAACCAGCTCGAAATCGCGATGGAGGCGCTGCGCTGCCCGCCATCCGATGCGAGCGTCGAAAACCTCTCGGGCGGTGAACGCCGCCGTGTCGCCCTCACCCGCTTGCTGATCCAGAAGCCGTCGATCCTGCTGCTGGACGAGCCGACCAACCACTTGGACGCAGAAAGCGTCGAATGGCTTGAGAACCACCTCAAGGAATATGCCGGCGCCGTCCTGATGATCACCCACGATCGCTACTTCCTCGACAATGTGGTGGAGTGGATTTTGGAGCTCGATCGCGGGTCCTACTATCCGTATGAAGGCAATTACTCGACCTATCTGGAGAAGAAATCAAAGCGTCTGGCGCAAGAAGACCGCGAAGATCAGGGCCGCCAGAAAGCGCTCAACGAGGAACTCGACTGGATCCGTCAGGGAACCAAGGGCCGCCAGACCAAATCCAAAGCGCGTATCCGCAAGTTTGAACAGCTGCAGGAAGCGCAGCAGGACCGCAAACCGGGCAAAGCGCAGATCGTTATTCAGGTGCCCGAACGCCTCGGCAGCAAAGTGATCGAGGCCAAGGGGCTGACCAAAGCATTTGGCGACAAGCTGCTATTCGAAGATCTCGATTTCATCCTGCCCCCGGGCGGTATCGTCGGCGTGATCGGCCCTAACGGCGCGGGTAAATCGACTTTGTTCAAAATGATCACCGGTCAGGAACAACCCGACAGCGGCACCATCGAAATCGGTGAGACCGTGCATCTGGGCTTCGTCGATCAAAGCCGCGACGATCTGAACCCGAAGAACAATGTGTGGCAGGAAGTCAGCGACGAGCTCGACTACATGAAAGTCAACGGCCACGACATGAGCACGCGTGCCTATGTCGGCGCGTTCAACTTCAAAGGGCAGGACCAGCAAAAAATCGTCGGCAAGCTATCCGGCGGTGAACGCAACCGTGTCCATATGGCGAAGATGCTGAAAGAAGGCGGCAACGTCCTCCTGCTGGACGAACCGACCAACGATCTGGACGTGGAAACACTGCGCGCGCTGGAAGATGCCATCGAGAATTTCGCTGGCTGCGCGGTGGTGATTTCGCACGACCGTTTCTTCCTGGACCGTCTGGCAACGCATATTCTGGCGTTTGAAGGCGACAGCCATGTTGAGTGGTTCGAGGGGAACTTCGAGGCGTATGAGGAAGATAAGCGGCGGCGTCTGGGCGATGCTGCGGATCGGCCGACGCGGTTGGCGTATAAGAAGCTGACTAGGTAAAACTCTTCAATCTAGCTCTCTGGAAGAACCAATTTCCATACCACAATTCCGACAATTATCACCGCTGATGCGGATGGGATTATCCAAGTGAATTTCCGAAAATAGAGAGTTAGACGATCTCTAGTTTTCTGAATCGCTCTCATCGGACGATATTTTGAGTATCGACGGGGGAATAGGTGAGACTTTCCGATACGAACGGCCAGGAAATCAACATAGTCGTGGTTAAATGGTAGGTCTCTTACAGCAGCCTCATAACGATCCGCAAATGTCTTTACGACCTCGGGCGTCGGCGCATAAGCAAGCGGACTAAAATTGAGATCATAAAGCAATGCGGCCAGTTTTTCACCGTTATTTTGGAAAATCCTTGCTCGGTAGAAAAAATTAGTCATTGCATCGATAGCACTTGTAAAAATAATGAAGATTGAAAAAACGATTGAACTAGACAATAATATCTGATTTTGCTGGTCAGATACATTTGTCAACGTATTAGGCAAAAGTGATAAAAGTATAACTCCTGTCGATAATGTCGAAACTAGATATATCGATGCCCTATGTCTCGAATAGCATCGGCGGCTAGCGTGCATCCTGACATCTCTCGTGATTTCCGTCTTCCTCCTTAACCTGTTCAATTGATTTTTTGGATCTTCAGGAAGGTGTGTTGGATTAGATGCTTGGAAGAAATCGCTGTCCGGACTCTTCGACCACGCGAGTAAACTCTTAGCAAAATTCTTCAAAACCCACCCCTTTATAAAAATAACTTTGCCGTCTTGTTCAATAGAACTATTAAATTGATCGGAGAAAGGCAAATATTCCTCCAATCAGCACAATTTTGCAATTCGATTTGTCATTCCTAAAAAGTCGGGAATCTAGGGTGTTTTGGTGACTGGTTGCTCTGGGTCCGCGCTCTCGCGGGGGTGACGGACGGAACGTTTAAGACCTAATCTACCAATATCTCAAACCCATAATCCTCGGCCAGATCGCGCCATTGCGGATTGCCTTTCTCGATCAGTTCCAGTTTCCACGCTCTGCGCCATTTCTTGATCCGCTTCTCGCGCAGGATCGCATCTTCCATCGTTTCGTAAAGGTCGAACCACACCAGCCGCTTTGTACTGTTGTCAGCTGAGAATCCGGCGACCGAGCCGTCCCGGTGCTGCGCCACCCGCTGCAGAAGGTGAGACGTCACACCGACATACAGCGTCCGTTTCTCGCGGATGCGACGATATAGACGCAAGGCTGGAACTCGTCATGCACGCAGAGCCCATATCACGCCATCATCACTCCCGCGATTTTCCTACATCGCGCAGCTTTGCTAGCCTCTCATCGGCTCTTTGAAATCGTCAACCGCGCAAACCAGGTCGGGAAAGTTACTTTCGACCCTGCATATGTGCAAAATTCGCTAAGTTACGGCCATCGTCACGCTGCGACTCGCATCCCTAATCTGCCTGCTTACCGCAAATTAACCCACTCATCCTATCGGGTTTCTCAGGATTTTCGGGAGACCCGCGTGAGCGAGGGTATTCAAGCATTACTGACGCCGCTGACCGCGATGATTTTCGCGGTCACGCTGCTTGCGTTGTGGCGCCGTGATCCCGCGCGGCGTGAGACGTTGGCGATGGGTGCCGGGTATTTCTTCCTGAGCATCGGCTTTTTCATGTCGCAGCTCAATCCTGATAGTCTTGGCCGGTCCAACATCAGCATTACGCACATTCCCTATTCGATCGGTGCGATAATGGTTATCTGGGGCATATTATACCGGGTTGGCATAGCCCCGCCGCTTAAGACGATGATCTCCATTGCGGTGCTCGGCGGTCTATTCGGTTTGATCTCGCAAATGTTCGGCGACAGCGTCGAGGCGGATCTGTACATCGCCAATTCGACGTATGGGCTGATTTTCAGCGTTGCGGCCGTGCTGTTATCACAGCGGAAAAACACCGATTTTATCGAAAAGATCGTACTGGCGGTGCTGACGCTCAATGCTGCCCAGTTCTTCATCCGGCCAGCCCTGTCCTTCACATTCTCGTCCGAAATAACCGGCGATGATTACCGTGACAGCGTGTATTACGGGATTTTGATAACAGTCCTGGCGCTGGGGTCGATGGTCATGGGGCTGGCGTTGATTGCCGCCTGTATCAAAGACCAGTTGAACGCACTGCATGAGAGTTTTGCACGGGACAAACTGTCGGGTTTGCTCACACGCCACACATTCGAAGCGCGGGTACAAGATGCAATCGCCAAAGCGCGCCGAGAGGATGTACAGGTTGCGCTGATCATCGGCGATATTGATCACTTCAAACAAGTGAACGATATTTGGGGGCATCAGGTCGGCGATAACGCGATCGCAGCGTTTGGATCGCTGGTGCTCGATACTGTGCGCGACACCGACATTTGCGGCCGGATTGGCGGCGAAGAGTTCTGTATTCTTATTTGGGATGCGGACGGCAAAGTCGCGCGTTCCTTGTCGGAACGACTGCGGATCAGTGTTACCGGACTGCGTATCGAGGGCATGGGTGAAAGCACCCATCTGACGGCCAGCTTTGGCGCCACCGGTTTGGAAGCAGGTGATACATATGGCGAATTGTTCGGGCGCGCCGACAAGGCACTGTATCATGCCAAAAATTCGGGCCGCAACAGAGTCGCGCTCAGCAGCGACACAATCGAAGCCCCTGCCCGCCGCAAGAGCGATCCACGGACCGGTGACACCAAAGCTGCCTAACGATCTGTAAGGCCCAAACTTCTGATCAAATCCAGGCGCCGCAAACGCCCACAAAAGCTGAAGGCATGGTTAATGCGGTCGCAAGAGTTTGTTTCCAATTCATCAAGCAATTTCCTCTAGCAACACTCTTGAAGTCAGAGGCGCACACAATGATAGATGTCGAAATCCAGAACGAAACCACGCAATCGCACGAGAAAGTGAAGTTTTCTGTCGTGCCGCGTATTGGCGAAGGAGTCCGCTTGCAGGACCAGAGCGGGTTTTGGGCATCCTATGACATTCTCGATCTGTGGTATCAGAAAGCCGAATATGGCGATGTCTGGGTGCCTTATCTCCACGTCCGCAAAACTGCAGGCGAGCAGGAAATGGTCGGATCACCGAACTCTTCGGCTCAGAACGGGGAGGTAGTCCCATTCACAATCTGATAAAACGCCGCAATGTGCCGGAAGGCGCGCCTGAGCAGGGACAACCCGATGCGCAGCCATCTCCACCTGAACAGGCAGCGGTTCCCGAGCCGGCTCCGGCAGCGCCAGAAGCGATGGCTCCACCGGCAGATCAATCAGCGGCTGAACCCGCACCATCCTATGGTCGCCGTGTGGCGCCATCGGTACCAACAGCTGTACCAAGCGCCGAGCAACAGCCGCGCAATTGCTTGCTGGTCGACGACTCGCGGATGATCCGCAAAGTCGCGCGCAAAATCGTCGAAAGCCGCGGCTATGTCACGGCACAAGCCGAAAACGGAGCAGAAGCACTGGAAAAGTGCAAACTGGCCATGCCCGATTTGATTATTCTTGATTGGGATATGCCGATCATGACGGGTATCGATTTTCTCGCCGAACTGCGCGCGCTCAATCATCCCAAACGGCCAAAAGTTGTATTCTGCACAACGCATTCGAGCGTGAAGGACATCCACCAAGCAGTTGATGTCGGCGCGGATGAATATGTAACCAAGCCATTCGACGAAGCGAGTTTACTAGCCAAACTGGAAATTATCGGCGCGTCGTGAGCCCCCATTAGGGAACCAGCCAGTTCCCCGTCAGGGTGCCACCCTCGTCCACAACAAGGCGCGCACGGCGATGGCCCGTGTTCGCCAGATACAACCAATCAAATTCAGCGATGTCGATCATCAGGATTGCAAAGTTTTCACGGCCTGCTGCGACCTGCTCCTCGGTCGGTGTAATGCCCTCTGCCCATCCGGGTAGCCCGGATGTCGGCTCTTCGGAGTTAGCGCTCGGTGCGGTCTCTGCAAGATAACATCGTCGGGCAAAAGTGGTCGATTCGCGCCATGCCGAATTGGCGGTAGTACTATCAGTTTCAATCCGCCCGACGCCTTTAATCCGTAGCTGGACTTTAGCGCCTGGATCATAAGCAAGCACGCTAAGCTGCGGATTGGCACGAATGGCCGTAACTTTCGGACTGCGACTGTCTGTGTGAAAGCGCAGCGTGTTAGCAGCAGGGTCAAACTCGCGCAAAACCATCACACGTAAATCACCATCCGCTGTGCCGACCACGGGCGTATGCATTGCCGATTTCCGCATATCTGCGCCGGTACGCAGGTGGTTTGCGATATCGTCTGCAATAGTCTCTAGCGAGATGTCCATAAGGCCCTATAGCCGCGCGCGGGTATCATACGTCAATGGAAACTCTCCCAGTCAGTATGTTCACTTAAGTATGCCCGAACATTAACGAAAGCCTTTACCTTTTGTTCAGATTCGCGTCATCCAAGCTGAACTAGAAGGCAAAACATCAACAGGGCCGCATGGTGGGCGCGGCATTCTAAATGGAGAGCCGTATGACTATCAAACATCTAATGACCGCAGGCAGCGCCTCGGCCCTCGCTATGGCGATGGCCCTGATAGCAGTTCCTGCTCCAGCCGCAGCATCGGCCGAAACGCAACGCGCGGAACGCGGCGACCGTGATCGCGGCCAGGCTCGGCAGAATCGCGAACAACGTCAACAGGCTCGCCAGCAACGACGGTCTGATCGCGGCGTAGAGACACGACGTAATCGTGCTCGCGACGATACACGTGAAACACGTACGAACGATCAACGCCAGCAGGTCCGTCAAGCCAGACAAGAGCGCCGCGCGAATCAGGCGCAGCCAACTCGTCAGGCACGCGAGCAGCGTCAGGTGCGGCAGGATCGACGGGCTGATCGCCGCCAAGACCGTCAGGTTCGCGGTCCAGCGGTTGCACCGGTACAGGCACGGCAACGTGCAGAGCGTCAGCGCGATCGTGCGGATCGTCGGGCTGAACGGAGGCAAGACAACCGCGTTGACCGCAGAGTCGACCGGAGAGTTGAGCGCAGAGTTGACCGGCGTCAGGACCGCCGCGCAGATCGACGTCAAGACCGCCGTCAGGCAGAACGCCGGGCTGATCGCCGCGCAGACCGCAGAGCGGATCGCCGGATAGATCGCAACCGCGCTTATCGGGACGGCCGTCGTGCGGGCTACCGCGATGGCCGCAACCGGACATATTATAACAACCGCCGCGGTGCATATCGCGACGGATATCGCGATGCTCGCCGTGCGGACATCCGCCGGGACCGTCGCCAGGCACGGCGTGATTACCGTCGCTGGAACCGCAACCAATGGCGGAACAACAAGCGTTATAACTGGCATAACCACCGTCGTTACAACCGGAGCATCTTTAACTTGGGCCGGTATTATTCGCCGTATCGCGGATATCGTTACAGCCGGATCAGCGTCGGGTTCTTCCTCGACAACCTCTTCTACAGCAACCGGTACTGGATCAACGATCCGTGGACTTACCGCTTGCCCGAAGTTTACGGCCCCTACCGCTGGGTGCGCTATTACGACGACGTGTTGCTGGTGAATATCTACACCGGCGAAGTGGTCGACACGATCCACGACTTCTTCTGGTAAGTCGCGGCCCATTTTCCGGCATAAGTGGCCGGCGAAAAGAACCCCCGCCAGAGCGATCTGGCGGGGGTTTCCTTTTGTCAGGCTATCGAAACTTGTCAGGCTTTCGGTGTGCCCCAAGGTAGCATTCGCCAGAGATTGCCATCCTTGTCGATCAGCATATGTTTGAGCGCGCCCAGAATGTGCAAGCCGACCAGATAGACCAGAGCTTCACCGCCGGTTTTGTGGAAACCGATGATCGTCTTCCCCATTTCGCGCGACTCGCCAACCGGTAAACCCGGCACCGTAAACGCGCCCCACATATCGATGCTGCCGCCGAAGTAAGAGCTCGCGAGCCACCCCCCGATCGGCAAGCCGATCAGCATCACGTAGAACAGCACGTGCAGTGTCCGCGCGAGCATGTGCTGCCACGCGGGTGTGGTACTGGCCTTGCCCGGAACCGGATGCGTCAATCGCCAGATCAGCCGCGCAATAGTTAGCACCAGAATCGTGACCCCTAACGCCTTGTGATGATCCATCCACCAGCCCTTGTCGGGACCTTCCAGTCCTTGGGCGGTCACGACCACCCGCCAGCTTACAATCACCAGAATCGCGATGATCCAGTGGAACCACATGGCCCCGGTTGAATAGCGTCTTTGCCCCTCAGCATTCATAATCCGTCTCCCTGAAACTACACGCAACCTAGCATTCGCAGCGCGTCCGGCAAGTTGGCGGGTTGAAGCACGGCGATTGGATGCTAGAAAACCGCCATGGCCAAGACATCCATTTCCCCCGACAAAGACGCACTGAAACGTGTTGGCGATTCGGTCCGCAAACGGCTCGACGCCAATCCGGCTGCGGAGCGGCTCGATACTGGCGACAAGGCGGATATGTATGCCGTCAGCCACTTCCTGAAAGGCGCGGAATGCCAAAAGCTGCTGGGAATGGTCGATGCTATCGCCAAGCCGAGCGAGCTGTTTGATCAGGATTATTCGACCGGTTTTCGCACGTCATTTTCGGGCAATCTCAATCCGCATGAACCGTTTATGGCCGAACTTAACGCGCGCATTGACACTCTTCTCGGCCTGAAGCCGCAACTCGGTGAAGCAATCCAGGGGCAGCGCTATCATGTCGGCCAACAATTTAAACCGCATAATGACTTCTTCTATCCCGATCAGGAATATTGGAAGATCGAACGCAAGCGCGGCGGGCAGCGCAGCTGGACTGCGATGGCATTTCTCAATCCGGTCGAGCGCGGCGGCGCGACCCATTTCGTCAATCTCGACCTGCGCATCAAACCCCAGCCGGGTGTACTTCTCATCTGGAACAATGCCGACCGCGAGGGCCTGCCCAACGAGAATATGCTGCACGCCGGAACGCCGGTGGAAGCGGGCGTCAAATATGTGCTGACCAAATGGTACCGCACCCGTCCGCTCAATCACAAAGCCGCCGCCAAGCTCAGTTAACTTCGCTCCAGCGCCTCCGCGATCAGCTTGCGCGAGTTTGCGACCCCGTAAAGCGCGATAAAGCTGCCCATTCTCGGCCCCTGATCGCTGCCCAATAGCGTCTGGTAGAGCGCCTTGAACCAGTCGCGCAGATTCTCGAAACCGAACTGCTCCTGCTTGCCGATTTCATAGACCTTTGTCTGCAAATCCTCGGCCGACATATCCGCCGGAGCATCGGCAAGCTCTGCGTCCAAAGCGCGTAATGCTGCCGCTTCATTCTCCGCCGGAGCGCGCTTGCTCAGCGTCGGGACGATGAAGTCGCGGGTATAGGCCACCGCAGCATCGATCATCTGCTTGAGCTCGGGGCTGTTGGTCGGCTCACCGATATAGCTGTCGAGATATTCCGCGACATTCTCCGACGTCGCCTCTGCGCCCAGCACACTGGCAAGGTTCAGCAGCAACCCGAACGTCACCGGAACAGTATCCCCTGCGCCCGGCGCATCCGGCCCGTCATGCCTCTCATTCGCACGCAGCAAATGCCATGCGGGATTGCCAAGCTGCTTGTCGAGCGGTTGCTCGGCCAGACGCTCGCGGAATTGCCAGTAATCATCGACCGCGCGCGGGATCACACCGACATGTAATTGCTTCGCGCTTTTCGGATTGGGGAAGATGTAGAAGCCTAGACTCTCTTCGGTCCCGTATTCGAGCCATTGCTCGATCGTCAGACCATTGCCTTTGGACTTGGAAATCTTCTCGCCATTTTCATCGAGGAACAGCTCGTAAATCAGCCCCTCGGGCTTACGTCCGCCCAGCACTTTGGCGATCTTGCCCGACTGGATTCCGGTGTCGGTCAGATCCTTGCCATACATTTCATAGTCAACGCCCAGCGCCACCCAGCGCATCGCGAAATCGACTTTCCATTGCAGCTTGGCCTGACCGCCCAAAGCGGATTGCTCCACCTCCGAACCATCTTCATCGGAGAAACGGATCATTCCTGATGCGGCATCGACTACCTCAACCGGAACCTGAAGAACCGCGCCGGTGGTTGGCGAGATCGGCATAATCGGCGAATAGGTCGCCGCCCGCTCCGCCCGCAATGTCGGCAGCATGATGTCGAGAATCGCCTGATTGTTCGCCAGCACATTCTTTAACGCATCATCAAACGCGCCCGAATTGTAGCGGTCCGACGAGGCGATAAATTCATACTCGAACCCGAACCGGTCGAGGAATTCGCGCAGCATCGCATTGTTATGCGCCGCAAAACTCTCGTACTTTTCAAATGGATCGGGAATACGGCATAGCGGCTTGTTCAAATGCTCGGCGAGCATCGCCTGATTGGGCAGATTGGTCGGCACTTTACGAAAACCGTCCATATCATCGCTAAACGCCACGAGCCGCGTCGGCGCGCCGGTCATCGCTTCAAACGCGCGCCGGACAAATGTCGTGCGCAGCACTTCCTGGAACGTACCGATATGCGGCAGGCCCGAGGGTCCGTAACCGGTTTCGAACAGCACCGGCGATCCGTCAGGTTTGACCCCGTCCGGATAGCGTTTGAGCAAACGCTGCGCCTCCTGAAAAGGCCATGCTTTCGAATTACGCGCGGTTTCCATGAGTGTGCTGTCAGTCATAGCGGAGCCTTTTGCGCGCTTCGTGCAATGTTGCAAGTGCGAAGGCGAGTAGTGGGGCAAAGTGGAGCGCATACGGCAGGTATTATTTCTGTGACCTTTCGCCGCTTTATTCGGGAAATCAGGGGTTTGGGCACGCCAGCGAGCGAGCGTCCGTGACCTTTCAAAACAGCACTCTGTGACTGCACAGCGCGGCATGACGACCCAACACCGTCGCCATTCGAACGCTTGGAAAGGAAACTCGGCTGGCCATGCGCGGGGTATAGACACTGCGGGATATGTAGGACAGCGGGCGTGTCGTTAAGCAGTTCGGTGCGGTCGATTATTGAAGATTCAGGCTACGTCCGAAACTAGGGTGGAAAGCGGACATCGAGATCTTCTCGAAAGTTGGCCCTCTGGTCGCGTAGCGCGACATAGGGTAACGTCTGGGAATGATCTTAGCTCTACTCTTGGCCCTTGCCTCACAATCTGCAGATGATGAGCCGGTCTCCGCATGTACTGTTGCAATCATGAACCACGCAGGGAGCAACGTCCTCGAATTGGGCGCAGGCTCCAAGGCTTGTGAGGAAGAAGGTCGCGACGATGATGCGGCCTTTCTCAGTGTCGTAACGAGCATTCGGGCCACTGCAGATGTGACCTTGCTTCCGCCGAAGGACCCTCTCGAATTGTATGAGCGTTCAAATCTTGTCGAGGTTCTTGCCAAAAACGGCAAGTTTGTCGAAGAGAGCCTTGCACGCGATCCCCTGCGCTTTGCAGCACTCATGGACAGAGTGCGCGACGCGGACCTATCGATTCCCGCAAATTACGATCCTGGTTGGATCATAGGTGATGGCGAAAAACGTACGCTCTACGCTGAAGTAATCGATGGCTTGCGGGCCGACAAGTTGGCGATGGAGAGCTACGTAGCAATGCTCGTCAGGGACGAAGTCTATTTCGCGGCATATCTCGAGAGGGTAGCTATGCTGGCTGATCTTCCCGACGATGGCGGGCAATTGCCTGAGCGTTTTGATGAAGTAGCCAAGATCATGCAGGCGCGGATTGATGTTCTGGGTGATCCTCCAACAGAGATCGCCGTGCCCTGGCGAAAGGTTTACAAACCAGGACCGAACGCGCCGTTCACCGTGTTGCACCGGGGTTTCAATGGCCCGGTGAAGAGCGAGGCTCTTCTTTTTCGCTCATCCGCCGAAGTGCGGCAGTCATGGGTTGGAAATGCGCTTTCCCAAGACGAGCTGTCGCAAGTATTGTCACAGATCAATTTTGAAAACGAACTTCTCGGTCTGTACGCGGTTGGAGAAATGCCCAATGCGACCGAAAACTTTTTCGTGACTGAGTTCGGTCCGCAAAAGGATTTTGATAACCATTCGATTGCTGTTCGCGTGGGTGTTGTGGGCGAACATTGTGGTTTCGAACCGAGCCGCTCTTATCCCTTCGTGCTGGTCAAGGCATCTTCGCAGACGGTGGGAGGGCTAGATTCTTTGTCGCGTGCAAACTACCCTGACCAATGCGTGTCCGTGATGGCGGGTAAACCGACCTTAGTGGTCGATTCAGACTGAAACATAAGTGAAGCGGGCCTATGCAACGGTCGCAATCGGGTCGTTAGCGGGCATCCACCATCCACCCCACCGCCGACAAATCCCCCGCCCCCGTTTACTTTCCGTTCCGCGCTTTCCATAGCTTTGGACGATGCCCCAGCCGCTCCCCCTTGCTGCACTTCACGCCTCGCATGCTGGCACGTGGTTGCGCGACGCCAATGGCAATACGCGGGGACTGTCCAAGGGTGAGGCGATTATGGCGGCGGCGGATACGCCTGCGCTGATGCTCAACGCGCCGCTGGTGGCGACGCGGCTCGGCTATCCCGATCTCTCCGGTCTCGATCTATTGGAGCTTTACGCTTTCGTTTTCCCCGCGCGGTTTTGCGTTCCGACGCCGAAAGGCTTGGCCGATGCGCTGGCGCTGGATGAACCCGCCAGCGACGACGCTGTGCCCGCCCTACTCCAGCTCGCAGCCGGAAAAATCCTTGAACATTGTGAAAGCGAGGAGTGGGCGGAACGCGATGGCGCGTGGTCCAGCCTCCAATCGCTGACCAAGATGCGCTGGCCGTGGGCACAAATCCTCAGCCCGCATATTCGCAAGCCTGAGCGGGCGGAGAAGTGGCTGTTCGCCAAGCTACCCGAATGGGAGGAAACGCCCGAGCGCCCGCAGCCCGCGCAGATCTCCATTCCCGAAGACACAATCGAAGCGCAGCTCGATCACCTGACTGGCGACGGAGCCGAACGGCGGCAGGGCCAACGCGACTATGCGAAAGCTGTCGGCAAAGTGTTCGAGCCACGTGACAAGCGCGATGTGCCGCATGTTCTGCTGGCGCAAGCGGGTACCGGAATCGGCAAGACGCTCGGCTATCTCGCGCCCGCATCGCTGTGGGCAAATGCAGCGCGCGGCACAGTGTGGGTTTCGACTTTCACCAAGAATTTGCAGCGGCAATTGCGCTCCGAAAGCCGCCGCGCCTGGCCAGAGCAACGCCCCGATGGGAGCCGCCCCGTTGTCGTGCGCAAGGGGCGTGAGAATTATCTCTGCCTGCTCAATCTGGAAGACGCCATGCAGGGCGGGTTTGGCGGCCGGCCGGCGATCCTTGCGCAGCTGGTAGCACGCTGGGCCAGCTTCTCCCGCGATGGCGATATGATCGGCGGTGATCTGCCCGGCTGGCTCGGCACGCTGTTTCGCAAGCGCGGCATTGCCGCCCTCACCGACCAACGCGGCGAGTGCGTCTATGCGGGGTGCCCGCATTACCGGAAGTGTTTTATCGAGCGCTCCGCCCGCGCCTCTGCACAGGCCGATCTGGTGATTGCCAACCACGCGCTGGTCATGATCAATGCCGCCAGAGGCCGCGACCACGCCCAGCGTCCCAGCCGCATCATCTTCGATGAGGGCCATCATGTGATGCAGGCGGCGGATTCGACTTTCGCCGCTGCGCTGACCGGGCAGGAGACGATCGAACTGCGCCGCTGGATCATCGGGCCCGAGCGCAAGAATAAAGGCCGCAGACGCGGCTTGGCAGCGCGGCTGGCCGATGTTGCCAGCTATGACGATGCGGGCGGTGAAGCGGTTGAGGCAGCGATTGAAGCGGCACAAGCACTGCCGGGCGATGGCTGGCTGCAGAGGCTGAATGATAATGAGCCATGGGGACCGGTTGAAAGCCTACTCGCGGCGGTTCGCTCGCTCACATACGCCCGCGACGAAAGTGCCAATGGTCTGAGGGGACAGGAGGCTGGCTACGGCATCGAAACAGAGGCGGCGCAGCTGCCGGGCAATTTCGTGGAACTGGCGGGACAGGCCGAAAGCGCTCTCGCCGCGATCCGTCATCCGCTCATCAAGCTCGGCGTCCGGTTGGAATCGATTATCGAGGATGCCCCCGATTGGCTCGATGGCCAAGGCCGCGCGCGGATCGAAGGAGCGCGCCATTCGCTCAGCTGGCGCGTCGATCTGCTGGCGGCGTGGGAATCGCTGCTTAACCGGATGGGCGGGCCGAGCGATCCCGAATTTGTCGACTGGCTTTCGGTTGAACGCTCCGAAGCGCGCGAGTTCGATATCGGCATCCACCGCCGCTGGCTCGATCCGATGAAGCCGTTCGCCAAAGTCGTGCTGGAGCCGTCGCATGGGGTGATGCTGACATCGGCAACGCTCAGGGATGGCGAGGATTGGGATAGCGCGGTTGCCGCCAGCGGCGCGCCCTATATCGAGGTCCAGCCGCGGCTTTCCTCTGCCGATAGCCCGTTCGATTATGCGGGACGCGCCGAAGTGCTGATCGTCACCGATATCAAACGCGGCGATCTGCCTGCGCTCGCAGGCGGCTATGCCCGGATGATCGAAGCGGCGGGCGGCGGTGTGCTGGGGCTATTTACCGCAATCAGGAGGCTGCGCGCGGTGCATGGCCGAATTGCCGACCGGCTGGCGCGCGGCGGGCTTCCGCTGTTCGCGCAGCATGTCGATCCGATCGATACCGGCACGCTGGTCGATATTTTCCGCGATGATCCGAGAGCGTCTTTGCTGGGCACCGATGCCTTGCGCGATGGAGTCGATGTCCCCGGCGAATCGCTGCGCTGTGTGGTGATGGAAGGCGTGCCGTGGCCCAAGCCCAGCATTCTGCACCGCGCGCGGCGCGCAGCTGGTGGCGGCAGCGCCTATGATGACCGGATGATCCGCGCACGACTGGCGCAGGCTTTCGGGCGCCTGATCCGCAGCAAGGATGATAAGGGCCACTTCGTTGTACTGTCCGCTGCCTTCCCCAGCCGCCTGCTCAGCGCCTTTCCGCCAGGCACGCCTGTCATACGCCTGACACTGGACGAGGCTTTACAACGGGTCTCAGAAGGTGTTTCGGGTAAGCCAACAACGCCGGAAGCCTCCGGCATCACTCTGGACGAGGATAGCATTCCCTTTTGAAAACGAGCCTTTCTTGAAAACCTTGGCCATCCTCCGCCATGCAAAGTCCGATTGGGACGATATCGGGACGCGCGATTTTGATCGCGGGCTCAATGATCGCGGGCGCAAAGGTGCCAAGCTGATCGGGCGGCATATTGCGGAGTACGGGGCCGAACATGGCACTGATTGGGATGTGGTGCTCGCCAGTTCGGCCGAACGTGTGCAGCGCACCATCGAGATAGCCCTCCCCGATATGGAGCCCCATCTCGACAAACGGCTTTATCTCGCCAGCGTCGATACGATTCTCGATGTGGTGCATGAATTTGGCGGAGATGCGGAGACGGTGTTGGTCGCGGGTCACAATCCGGGACTGCAAGAACTGGTTTATGCGCTGGTACCGCCAGAGGCAGAAAATGCGCTATTTGATACGGCTGCGACGAAGTTTCCCACCGCGACTTTTGCAGTGTTCGAAGTCGATATTGATGATTGGTCGGAGCTTAAAAAGGACTGCGGCAAGTTGATCCATTTTATGCGTCCACGCGATTTGGATCCGCAATTGGGGCCGGAAGGGCTTTAGATCAGCCCGCTAACTGAGAATGTGGCGCGGTCCTGAGCCGCCATCGCCCGCGCGGTCATCTTTATTGTAAAGCTGGCACTTCTTCATGCTCAAGCAACCGCAGCCGATACACCCGTCCAGCCGATCGCGCGTGCGCTCCAGCAAGGCAATTCTGGCATCGAGCTGTTTGCGGATCGACGTGCTGATCTTCGCCCAGTCACGCGCGGTAGGATTGCGGCCTTGCGGCAATTTGCCCAGCTCATCTTCAATCTCCGCCAGCGCTAATCCAAGGTTCTGGGCGATCAGGATAAAGCTGAGGCGCCGGATATCCGACCGCAGAAACCGGCGCTGGTTTCCACTCGTCCGGAGCGACTGCACCAGCCCCTTCTCTTCGTAGAAGCGGATGGCTGAAACCGACAAACCGGTGCGCGCAGCAACCTCGCCAATCGTCAGAAAATCCTTTTTCGTCAGCGCTCTCAAAGCCATTTCTGCCTTCCAAAATATACCTTGACCTCACCTTAGCTTGAGGTTGCAGAATTACCAAGCATCGTGATTCGGCGATGCGTCGCAATCGCAAAATTGCTCAACTGCGAACAGGAGAACCCAATGCCCCAAGCAAAGTTAGAACACGCCAATCTGACCGTCACCAACCCGCAGCGCAGTGCCGCTTTCTTCCAACAATTGTGCGGCTGGCATATCCGCTGGGAAGGCCCATCAATGGGCAATGGCTACACCATCCATGTTGGAAGCGAGACCGATTATCTGTCGCTTTACACCAACGACACCGCAAAAGGCGGGTTTAGCAAAGGCCAACCGCTCAACCATGTGGCACTACAAGTCGATGATCTCGCGGCAGCACGGAAAGTGGTTGTCGATGCCGGACTAGAGCCATTCAGCGACGGCACATATGATCCGGGCCCGAGTTCGTTCTACTTCTTCGACTGGGACGGGATAGAGTTTGAGATTGTCAGCTATGGAATGAGATCATCCTGCGCGAGCCGCTGTTTGACAGCCCACCAAAGCGCCGAGAACGCCGACGAAACCAAAGCGAGCACCCCCAAGAAAAGAGCAAACGCCCGTTCACAACCGCGCCTCACCCTGTATGACGGCACAACATCAATGAGGGGGATACCATGCTGAAATTTTCATACTTGCTGAGCGCTGCTGCCTTGGCGCTTTCAGCCTCCCCGGCATTGGCGGAGACGGTGTTCATTTCGGCTGACCGGATGCTCGATGTCGAAACCGGCGAATATGTCGATGGCCCGTTGATTACCGTGGTGGATGGCAAAGTAACCGAAGTCGCAACCAATCGCGCCCCACCTGCAGGGGCGCAGGTCATCGATCTGAGCGGCCATACGCTGCTGCCGGGCCTGATCGATATGCATGTCCATCTTGACGGCCGGCCGGAATATGGCGGCTATAGCGGCTTGCAATTCTCTGACCGGTTCTGGACCGCTGTCGCTGTCGGCAATGCCAAGAAAATGCTCGACGGCGGCTTCACAACTATCCGCAATTTGGGTGCATCGGATTACAATGTGGTCGGGATCGACCAGGCGATCGAAGAAGGCTGGGTCGAAGGACCGCGCATCGTTGGTGCGGCCCACGCTCTCGGCGCAACTGGTGGTCACTGCGATGAAACCTTCCTACCGCCCAGCTTCGAGGCGAAGAGCCCCGCGGTCGGCGATGGCCCCGAAGAACTTCGCAAACGCGTCCGCGAACAACGCAAATATGGTGCCGAAGTTATCAAGGCCTGCGCGACTGGCGGCGTGTTCTCTCGCAACACTGCACCTGGCATCCAACAACTATCGTTAGAGGAGCTTACCGCGATTGCGGATGAAGCCCATTTCTGGGGCTTAAAGGCAGCCGCCCATGCGCACGGTGCAAAGGGAATCAAAGCCGCAATTCGCGCGGGCTTCGATACAATCGAACATGCTAGCTACATTGACGACGAAGGCATCAAGCTCGCCAAGGAACGCGGCACTTTCCTGAGCATGGATATCTTCAATACCGAATACACGCTGTCGCAAGGTGCAGCAAATGGCGTGCTGGAGGAGAATCTCAACAAAGAGCGCGCACTTAGCCAGGCCCAACGTGACAATTTTCGGAAAGCGCATGAAGCAGGCGTAAAAATGGTCTTTGCTTCCGACGCGGCAGTTATGCCTCACGAGTTGGTCGGCGGGCAATTTCGCGTGATGGTCGAATACGGCATGTCGCCGCTGCAAGCGATCCGGGCTGCGACTGTGAATGCCGCAGATGCTTTGGGTCAGACGGGCCAAGTCGGTGTGATCAAGCCCGGCGCATGGGCCGATATCATCGCTGTCGATGGGGATCCATTGACGGATGTTGGCGAACTGGCCGATGTCGATGCAGTGATCAAAGGCGGCAAGCTGGTCGATTAATGCTGCACGCTAGCCGCCAGCATTACCAACCACAAAACACGCCGCCGCCATCAGCGCGCCCGCCATCCGGTTGGACCTGAACCGCTCGAGAGGATTCGCAGGATCATCTGCGTTCAGCGTCGTCACTTGCCACAGCAAATGGCCCGCCACCGGTATCAGCGTCAGCAAGGCAATCCAGTCTGCCCGAAGCAGCCAGAACGCCAGCGCCCAAAGTGCAACCGCGCCAAGGTAGAACAGTGTGACACCGCCCTTCACGCCGTTGCCCAAGCGCAGCGCGCTGGACCGGATGCCAACCAGCGCATCGTCTTCCCGGTCTTGCAGAGCATAAATGGTGTCGAAGCCGATTACCCACAGGACGGCACCTGCGTAGAGCGCGGCCAGCGCATCAAGATTGTCCGAGCGGATTGTCACCCAGCCGACCAGAACGCCCCAAGTAAACACCAATCCGAGCCACGCCTGCGGCCACCATGTAATCCGCTTCATGAAAGGATAGGCCGCGACCATGGAGAGGCTACCGAGCGCGACCAATTGGGCCTCCCACCGGATCTGCAGCAGCACGATCAAACCGATCAAACTCAACGTGATCAACCACAGCCAAGCCGCCTTCTTCGACACACGACCGCTCGCAACAGGTCTGACCGCGGTTCGCGCGACTTTCCTGTCCAGATCTGCATCGACGATGTCATTATACACGCATCCCGCGCCCCGCATGGCGATGCTACCCAGCATAAACCACGCGAGCAGCGTCCATTGGAATCCCTGCCCCGCAAGCCATAATCCCCACGCACAAGGCCAGAACAACAGCCACCAACCAATTGGCCGGTCAAAGCGCGCCAATTGCGCCAGATCACGCGGCAATTGCGGCAGGCGAGCAACTAAGCCGCGATGCTCGCTATCGGGGACTATCTCGGCGTTATTCGGCATGCTTGGCCGCGCGCCAGCCGAGCAATGCCAGCAGCAGCATTGTGACGTTGCCTGCGAAATCGAGCATCCCGATCGAGGTCAGCACCGGCTCGACATAGTGGAAATGATAATTGAACCAGAAGAACGGCAGCAGCGCCGCCGCGAACACCAGAAACGCGCGCGGAGGCCATTCGACCACAAGCGCCATAACACCGAACAACACCGCCTGCGAACCAAAGCATGCCATGGTAAAGGCCGTCAGATAGGTGCTGTCCTGATATTCCGGCGTAATCGCCAATTCAATCACACTGGCAGGCGCAAACAAGGCCCACCCGCCCAGAGTCAGAAAAACGAGCGCGATCAGCCGCTGACTGGTCAGCGCGCTCATGCGACAAAGCGACAATCGGGCGACAAAGGCGACACCGTGTCGCCTGACCGAAATTCACATTTATATCTATTTTTCATAGCTTTATATCACTATATAATCGACAACATCCAGAGTACTGCCCCGGGGCCGGTTCGATAAATTCTAACGCATACAACCGGCGAGCCCGCCATTATTGTGCTGCCACACAATGGGCGAGTAGGAAAGAATTCTTCTTACCGGATGACGCAGCACCGCCAAACTTGTAACAGACCCACATGCCCGCCACACCCGCTTGGCCGCCCCGAAGCGCACCGCGACTATTCGTCGAGCAGCGGCTTGAGGAAGACGGTCAGATAGAGGTGGGCGGTAATCAGGCGCATTATCTGGCGAAAGTCATGCGGGTGTCTGCGGGGGACATCGTTATCCTGTGCGATGATAAAACAGGCGAATGGGCCGCGCGGGTCCAGGAAGCGGCTAAACGCTCCGTCCAGCTTTCTGTCACCGAGCAATTACGCCCCCGCGAAGAGGTACCCGATTTCTGGCTGTGCCCCGCATTGCTCAAAAAAGACCGCTTTGACTTCGTGTTGGAGAAAGCCACAGAATTGGGTGTACGGCGAATTGCCCCGATTGTGACGCGCCGCTGCGTTGCCAATAAGCTCAATACCGACCGTGCGCGAACGCTTGTCATGGAAGCCGCCGAGCAATGCGCGCGTACCGCCCTGCCCGAACTTTCCGGTGTCCAAAAATTTTCTGCATTGATGGCCAGTTGGCCAAGTGACCGCACGCTCTTCTTCGCCGACGAAACGGGCGGACAAGACGCCGCTTCGGTATTCTCCGAGACCGTAGGGCCAGCCGCTCTCATCACCGGTCCCGAAGGCGGGTTTGACGACGAGGAAAGAAAAATCCTCCTCGCCCATCCCAAAGTGAAACCAATCAGTCTCGGCCCGCGAATATTGCGAGGGGAGACTGCGGCTATCGCGGCGGTCTCGCTATGGATGGGTATCTCAGGCGATTGGCCGAATGGGGGTTCGAATGCGTTATAATTTTTCTGGTCACACAGCCTTCGGTTGCCTAACGAAACTGGCATGAGCACGCGTGACACTTCCGGGTCAGCAGACCCGATTATCGAAAGCCGCGACCAATTGGTTGCGCCGATGCAAGCTGGCGAGAAACCAAAAAGCGATTGGCGTATCGGTACGGAACACGAAAAGTTCGTCTATAAGCGCTCTGATTTTCACGCGCCGTCACACGCAGAAGAAGGCGGAATTCGCGATATTCTCCTTGCGCTGCGCGATTTCGGTTGGAAGCCGATTGAGGAGAACGGCGAAGTCATTGCCATGAGCGGCCCCGATGGCACCGTCAGCCTCGAACCAGCCGGTCAGCTGGAACTCTCCGGCGCTCCGCTCGAAAATCTGCACGAAACCTGCGCCGAGACCGGCCGCCATCTGGAGCAGGTGAAGGCCATCGGCGAGAAATGCGGCGTCGGCTTTATCGGTCTGGGCATGTGGCCTGACAAAACGCGCGAAGAGCTGCCGATTATGCCCAAAGGCCGCTACGGGATTATGCTGCGGCATATGCCTACGGTTGGCGATCTCGGGCTCGATATGATGCTGCGGACCTGCACCATTCAGGTCAATCTCGACTATTCGTCAGAGCAGGACATGGCGAAGAAATTTCGCACCAGCCTGGCGCTGCAACCGCTCGCGACTGCTCTCTTTGCCAACTCGCCCTTCACCGAAGGCAAGCCCAACGGCTATCTGTCCTATCGTAGTCATATCTGGTCGGACACCGACCCGCATCGCACCGGTATGCTGCCCTTCGTGTTCGATGATGATTTCGGGTATGAGCGCTATGTCGATTACATGCTCGATGTACCGATGTATTTCGTGTTTCGCGAGGGCAAATATATCGATGCAGCCGGGCACAGCTTCCGCGACTTTATGACAGGCGAGCTTGCCGTTCTTCCCGGCGAAAAACCGCGCGAGGGCGATTGGTGGGATCATCTCTCCACCGCATTCCCGGAAGTGCGGCTGAAAAGCTTCCTTGAAATGCGCGGCGCAGATGGCGGGCCGTGGAGCCGTATCTGCGCTCTGCCTGCATTCTGGGTCGGTCTCTTATATGATCAAACCGCGCTCGATGCGGCTTGGGATCTGGTCAAAGGCTGGACGATGGAAGAGCGCGAGGCGCTGCGGAATGCAGTCCCGAAACTGGCATTGGATGCGCCCCTTCCCGGCGGAGGGACGTTGCAGGATTTGGGCGTGGAAGTCCTGAAAATCGCCCGCGCCGGTCTGTCCGCGCGCGGGCGCCTGAACACCAGTGGCGACAATGAAACGGGCTTCCTCGAAACGCTGGACGAGATTGTCGCGAGCGGAAAAGTCCCGGCACAACGCCTGCTCGACAAATTCAATGGCGAGTGGGACGGCGACATCAAACGCGTGTACAAATACAGCTTTTAACCCGGTAGGAGAGACCGCATGATCACTGTCATTGGGAAAATCAAATTGCCCGTCGACCAAGTTGAAAAAGCGCGTGAAGCGCTGGTCAAAGCGGTTGCGGCAACCCGTGCCGAAGAAGGCTGTATCGAGTATAATTTCGCCGAGGACGTAACCGAACCCGGTGTCCTGCGGATCAGCGAGGTATGGGACAGCAAGGAACGTCTGGCCCCGCATTTCAAGTCAGCCCACATGGTCGAATTTATGACTGTCGCGGCAACGCTTGACGTAACCGAACGCAAAGTGACGATGTATGAAGTGAGCGGCAGCACACCGCTGTAATTTACTCGGCCGGTTCAGCCTGCATCACCGGACCACGCGGGCGAAGCTTCTTTTTGAGCAATGCGAGCGGACGAGTCAGCAGCCCGTTCTCTTCCATCCATGCGTGATATTCGCGGTATTTCGGATCTTCCTGCAGCAGGTGCTTTTCTTCGGTCTTTGCGCGCCAGTAATAAATCGCGCTGACGCAGCCGAGGAAGAAGGTGTTGCGGATCACATCGACCATTGAATAGCTGGTAACCAGAAACGGCATCGTTGCGCACCACCAGAAGATGTTCTTCGACAGATACGCCGGATGGCGGGTGTAGCGATACGGGCCGTTGGTCAGCACGCCGCGATAGGTCAGGTTGGAGAAACGCAGGCCGAATGCAATCGTCGCCCAGGCGTAAATTGCGGTCAGGAAGATAAGCCAAAATGCCCACGCATAAAGCGCCACACCATTGCCGGCGAACCAATGCGTCCACCCGGCTGTGTTGACTTCATAGGCAATCATCCCGTCACTACCCATGAAAGCGAAGACGAGCGGCGGATAGCAAATGAGCGCCGCTAGCCAGCCCGAAAGAAACGGGTTGCCGCTGCGGATCTGCGCGTCGAGCGGGCGCAATGTAACCAGATAGCCAACCGTGCCGATCTGGACATCGATCACGAACAGCAATTCAATCATCAATATGCCGAACCGTACGGGATCGTTGACGATATCGGTGAGGTCGGCGTTCACGATGGCTGCAAAGCCACCGGGAAGGATCGAAATCATGAAAGCGCCAAAGAAGCCCTTGATGATCCATGCGCGCCAGTGCTTCTTCACTTCCTCCGGATCGTAAGCCTCGCGGCCCAGCAGCATCGCACCGAAATGCCATGCATGGTCGCGCTGATTGACCATGACGCGGTCGACCCAGAACACATAGGGGACGGACAGAATGAACATCGGTATCGCCGCAGCGCCGATCACTTCCATCGCAAACAAATATTGCCCGGACCAATACCAACGCGCGATGCAATAGAGAAAACCGATGATGATCCAGGTGGTCCACAGGCCTGCCAGCTTGGTAAGCGAAGCCTTGCGGATTTCGCTGAACTTGCGCGGATTGTCCCAATCAATGCCTGTCGTTGCTCGGCGGTGGACCTTGTCGACGAACACCGACCACAGGATCATCGGCACGCTGGTGAACAACAAGGCTGCGAGCGCGGCATAGGGCCCGGACATGGGTTCACGCGGTCCGGATAGGTTGAATGCCTCCGCGAATGCTCCGTAATTCCGGCAAAAAACTATCCACGCGAACAGGCCGAACAGGCCGACAAAACCAACCGCCGCAGAGACATCGCTCTGCGGCAGGGTTGCCGCACGTTTTACCGGCGCAGAGGCTTCGTTTGTGCTCATGCCCAAGCGCATAGCGCGAAAGGGTTAAAAGCTGGGTAACGCTTGGCAGCCGAGTATCATACTGGCGCAGTTTTTCAGTGGGAGGTTAACCCGCTGAAATAGACCCTTAGCGAAAGGCGTGGATCCGGCCGCTATCGTCGAGGATATACATCGTCTGGTTTGCGATGATCGGCGCAAGTGAAACGGGTGTTTTCAGATCGCGGTACAGGCTCGCAGACCCCTCGCCCACGCTCAATTTGTAAACCTCGCCCTCGGTACTGGCAGCCCAAAGATTATTGCCCGCCAGAACCGGTCCGGTCCAGAAAATCGGGCCTTCCCTGTCTTTCGGATCGTCAAATTGCTCCAGCTGCGTGATCCAGCGGATCTTGCCCGATGCGCGCGCAATGGCGAGCATCCGCGCATCGTCGGTCAGCGCAAAAATCCACTCGCCTGCAATCGCCGGAGTCGAGATGCCCGCAACGCGGATTTCCCAGATGCGTTGGCCGGTGACCAACTCATAGGCCGCCATCCGGCCGCCTTGGCCAAGCGCATAGACGCGGCCATTATCGATAATCGGATCGGCGTCGATATCGGTCAGCGCGCCAACCTCAGTCGAAATCGAAGTCCGTGCCAGAGCATCAGACCACAGCACACGGCCATTCTCATACCGGTGCGCGACCAGTTCGCCCGAGCTGTAACCGGCAATGATCGAACCTTGCCCAGCCGCAGGTGCAGCAACCCCAAACACGCCTGCTTGCGTGGTCGAGCCCGATTCCTGCCACAGAATATTTCCGTTTGCCGTATTAAGCGCAAGGATCTGGTTATCCTGCGTCATCACGAATGCAGCATTGAATGCTACCGTGGGCGCGCCGCGCAGCGGACCGGCGGGCTTTACTTTCCATTGCTCGGCACCGGTTTCCGCGTTGAGCGCAGCAACTTCGCCAACGCCATTGGTAGCGTAAACCACGCCTGCAGCATAAGTCGCGCCGCCGCCGAAGGCCGAATTTTCAAGATCACCGCCGACGTCCATTTTGTGGGACCAGCGCTTGGCACCGCTCTGTGCGTCGAAAGCATGGACGACACCGCCAGTGTCCACAGCGAACAACATGCCCCCGCCCATAACCGGTGAGGCCGCCAGACGGCGGCGATTGGTCGAGCCGGCGATCTGCGCTGACCATGCCAGTGTCGGATTGTCGGCAAGTGCCAGATGACCGTTGGATTTGGCGGCATTACCGCCTGCTTGGGCCCATTCACTATTCGCGGCTGCCGGCGGCAGGACCACCGAAATGCTCGCAAGCGAGGGATCAACTGTAGCACCGCTTTCAATCCGCGAGAGCACCGGAATACGCTCACCAATGGTCGGCGTATCCTTCTTGCCATCTCCGCCGCCGAATATGCCGCCGCTGCAGGCGGCAACACTGCCGAGCAAAACCATGCTCGCTGCCGTGCGGCCAAGATGCGAAAATTTCTTACCAATCATAGGTCAATTCCTGATTATCTCTCTCGGAGAGGATTATTCGGTTGCTGGCGCCGCGGTGTCGCCGTCGGCTTCCAACTCTTCGAGAACCTCGTCAACATCTTCGATCGCATCCACGCCGAGCACGCCAGCCAGCTGCCGGGCCCGCGAACGCAGGCTTTCCGGCACATCATCTGCCTGAGCGATCTGTGCGAGAAGCGCCCCCGCCTCGGCCCGCTTGCCTTGTTCCAGATAAGCGATGGCGACCATTTCGCCCGCGCTTCCGAAATAGGCATTCTCCGGCACGGCAATCGCGCTCAACCGGGCGACCACATCTGCCGGAGTGCGCAAGTCGAACGTTGCCGCGACTTCGCGGACGGTTGCCAAATCACGAAGCGTTTGCGGCGCATCGCCGTCGGCAGCAATCGCGGCAAACCGCTCGGCTGCTTCTGCGGGCTTGCCCTGTTGCTGGGCGATACCGCCTTGCAACATTTGCGAGGCAGCTTTGGCGCCGCCTCCGCCTTCGGCAATCAGCTGTTCCAGCGTAGAGTTAGCCGTATCGAAATTGTTAGCCTCAAGCTGGTCCATCGCACTGATCAGCGTTTCGGAGTCTTTCTCCATCGCTGCTTCTTGCTGCGCATCCCAGTAGAGATAGCCCGCAAATGCAGCGAGACCTAAGACAATGGCTGCGATCAGCGGTTTGCCATATTTGTCCATGAAATTCGAAAGCTCGTCCTGACGGACGGCTTCATCAACCTCACGCATGAGGACATCTTCTTCGGCGGCCTCACGCTGCTTGCGTTTGTCGGCGGGAGTTTCTGCGGGTGTTGTAGGGGTACGGGCCACTTGTGGCTCATCCAATCTGCTTAAAAAATAGGGTTTCGCGTCTTTAGCCTATAGGCGCAGTGATGCAATTCATGTTTGATCTGTGTCCCCCAGATGTGTGTGCCTTCCAGCGTGAACCGAGGGTTAAGCGCCATCTGCACACCCAGACGCAAACCCCGATACGCACCCGAATGTACACGGGGTCACCGCGGAATGACCTTGCCCATCGCAGAACTATAGAGCCGCCGGTACGTGTCGATCATGACCTTCTCGTCATATTCGGCGAGCGCTTTCACGCGGTTCGCCTCGCCGACAGTTTTCCGGAGATTTGCATCATCGCCAAGCTTTTTCAGTGCATTGGCCAGACCGGTTTCATCGCTCTTCGACACGATAAATGATCCGTTGGCCTCGCTAACCATATCGGCAACGTCACCAACATCGGTTGACGCGACAGGTATCCCTGCTGCCATTGCCTCAACCACAGAGATCGGAAACTGCTCGGTATCGGAGGACAGCGCGAAGATATCGAAAAAGCCGACATAGCGTGCGGGATTGGCAGCAAATCCGGGCAAGTGAACCCGGTCGCTGATTTTCATGCGTTCGGCTTCCTGAAGAATTGCCTCCCTTTCGGGCCCCTCGCCCACAATCACCAAGCGCCAATCCTGCGGCAACGCGGCGAAAGTACGCACCAGGCGCGGTAGATTTTTAACTTCGCGCAGCCCAGCGAGAGTTCCAACCCACTTCTCGCCCGACTGCTTGGTTATTCCGGGCAATGCACCAGGCTTCGGCTTTTTGGCAAAGGCGAGCGTATCGATGCCGTTGGCTATCCGCTTTACGCGCGCCATGGGTTGCTCCCACACATCCAGCGCAATTTCTTCGAGCTGTTCGGATGGAACCACAAGCGCTGTCGATGTGCCCAGCGCCACGCGGCGAAACCAGTTGCGCTTGCGTTTCAGCGTTTCGCGCTCATCCTCGTTAAAGCCATCTTCGTGATGGATCAGCGGCGGCAGCCCCATCGCTTTGCCAAACAAAGTATGCGCCATCACCGCGTCCATCGATCCCCAATTATAGGTGAGGATCAGATCATAGGGCTTCATCGCCTTGGCAATCCGCATCAGTCGCGGCGGCAGCGGCCTTCCTTGAAGCGAAGGGAAGTCTGAAGGATAAGTCACTGGAAGTTTTGGCGAGATCAGCTTTTGCGCTTCCATACTCTCCGGCACCGCAGAGACGATATCATGACGGACCTTGCGGCCAAATGCGTTTATGAGCTGCGCGCAGCGGACTTCCTTGCCGCCAGCGGCAAAGGTTGAGTGAAGGTGCAGGATCCGCGGGGGCGTGTTCGCTCCGCCCCCCTCATTGTCGTTCATGGGATTTGCGCCAATAGCGCATCGATAGCGGCGAGCGCCGGCGCTTCTTCGAGCAGCGGCGCGTGGCCAACATCGGGAATGGTCACCGCCTGCGCATCGGGCAGACGGTTTTGCATCTCTGACAATGTCTCTGCGGTCAGGATGTCTGACAGAGCGCCGCGGACGAATAGCAACGGTTTGCCTGAAAGCGCTTCCAATGCTGGCCACAAATCTGGCGGCGCAGCGCCATCATCGTTTTGAAAAGGCTCGGCAATGGTCATATCGTAATCGTAAGCGATTCTGCCATTTTGCTGCACAACCATTCCGCGCTTCGCCATATCGAGCCATTCATCAATACCGAATGTCGGATGCGAGGACCCATGAACGTCCTGCAAAGCGCGCGCCGCATGCATCCAAGAAGGATAGCTGCGCCCTTGCCCGACATATTCGCGAATCCGGTCGATCCCCGCAGGATCAACCACCGGCCCGATATCGTTGAGTACCGCGGCAGCAATCTTGCTGCTGTCCATCGCCGCCATCAGCATTGTCATCAAACCGCCCAGCGATGTGCCAACCGCAGCGAAGCTCTCAATCTCTTCCTGCGCCAGCAGAGCAAGCACATCACCCACATAGGTAAGGGGATTATAGGTGGCCGAATCTTTCGCATATTCGCTTTCGCCGCGCCCACGCATCTCCGGCACGATGACACGGCGAGTCGCCGACAGATGCTCCGCCAACCCGGCAAAATCGCGCGCATTGCGCGTCAGCCCATGCATGCACAGCACCGGCACTTTCTTCAAACTGCTGGCATCGCGCGCGGCATAGTCACGGAAATGCAGTTTCAGGCCGTCGGGGCTATCCCAGAAACGGTCGACATACGCTTTGGTCATGGTGATGCGGCTTTTCCCGTAACTATTCCAAGCGCGGCTTGCGAAGTGCCCCGCGCCAGCGCACTATCGCGCGATGACGGCAGAACCGCAAGATGTGAGCTACACACCCGATCCCGCAATCAACACTCTGGCCGATTGGCTGGGTGATCCCGTCGCGCCTGCCGATTTTCCCGAGGTGCAGATTCGGTTCCGCAATGATCGGGCTGCTCAGTCAGTCGGGCTGCAAGGGCTGAGTGATACACAATGGGCCGATCATTTCGGTAGATTCATCCCGCTGCCCGACAATCTGCCCCAGCCTCTGGCTTTGAAATATCACGGCCACCAGTTCCGGCACTACAATCCCGATATTGGCGATGGCCGCGGATTTCTGTTTGCGCAGATGCGCGATCGGCACGGGCGTTTGATCGATCTCGGCACCAAAGGAACAGGGCAGACACCCTATAGTCGCGCAGGCGACGGCAGATTGACGCTGAAAGGCGGTGTCCGTGAAATACTCGCGACCGAGTTTCTGGAGGCTTTGGGTGTCAATACGTCGAAAACCCTTTCGATCATCGAGACCGGCGAGGAGCTTACGCGCGGCGATGAACCCTCCCCCACGCGCTCGTCGGTCATGGTCCGGCTAAGCCACGGTCATATCCGGATCGGGACATTTCAACGGCTGCTTGCCAATGAAGAGCGCGACCACATGGAGCAGCTTGTCGCCTATTGCCTCACGCAATTTCCTGGACCGGTGCCGCCCGTGGATGCGCCAGGCCGCGATGAACCGGCGGTTCAACTCATGCATCAAGTGGTCGAAAGGATGGCCGATCTTGCGGCGAGCTGGATGGTCGCCGGATTCGTCCATGGCGTCCTCAATACCGACAATATGAATATCTCTGGCGAGAGTTTCGATTACGGGCCGTGGCGCTGGTTACCGAATTGGGACCCCGGATTCACCGCAGCATACTTCGATCATAATGGCCTCTATGCTTTTGGACGGCAGCCAGAGGCGCTGCATTGGAATTGCGGGCAATTGGCAGTGGCCTTGCGTCTTCTGTCCGATGCGCCGCCCCTGATCGCCGCAATGGAACGGTTCGGGCCGCTCTACATGCAGGCGGTTGCGCGGCGTTGGTGCTGGCGAATGGGCGTCCACTCTCAGGGTGAGGAGCGCGATGCCGCGTTGGTCGCTGCGGCGGAGAAAGCCATGCGCGACAGCGGCGAGCAGCCTGATGCCTTCTTCTATCGCCATCGGGGCGGCTCTGGCGCCAAGGGTGAACTAGCCGATGCGTTGGCCGGATATGCGCCGGCCGAAAGCGATCATCCCTATTGGTCCGAAGGCACCCCGCAGTCGATGCTGATCGATGAAGTCGAAGCGCTTTGGTCCGCCATCGATCAGCGCGACGATTGGCGGCCGCTTAACGATAAGATTGCAGCAATCCGGCGGTGCGGTGCAGCGCACGGCGCTCCTCCGGTATCAAGCGGTCATGCCAGTAACCCTTAGCCCGGTGCGCGTTCGACCATCTGCGCGGGCTGGATATCAATGCCTGCCAGCTTCCATTTGCCCTGTTCCCACTGGAAATACATATCGAAGCCGATCGCAATCGGGCGCAATTGGAAAATGCCCTGCACCCGAAATACACCGTCCTGAATAACCTCGGGCGCGCGGGTGTAAGTTGGCGGGACCAGAAACGCGTTCGATAGATCGATCTGTGAATTGCGGATACCGGCAAAGATCTCAGCCAGCCGCGCGGCGTTGTTCTGTATCTGGAATCCTTGCGAGGAAATATCGCGCAGTACCGAATAATTGCCCGAACGGTTGGCATGATCGACCGCCGCGATTGTCGACCAGATCATCTTTGACAGCTCCAACTGGCTTGGTGTCGGGCGGACCGATGGCGGCGGTTGCACGGTGGGTACAACTTGTTGGGGCTGCGCCTGCGCGAGTGCCTGCGTGGGGCTGAGCGTTGCCACCAATGCAGCGGATACAAAAAATGCCGGAGCAAAACGCCCCGGCATCTTTTTTGTCTTTGTGATCATCATCATGATCACATGTGTAGCGGTTTACCAGGCGACTTGGAAGCCACCGCGTGCACCGACTTCACCGCTATCGAAACCGACACCGACACCAGCCGAGAACGCTGCGTTTTCACCGATACGAGCGGTCATGCCGATTGTACCAGCACCCTGGTTCTCGAAGTAACCAACGCCGCCCGAGAGAGCGAAGTTCGTGTCACCTGGAAGCATTGGCGATTCCATCGCCAGCGCCATTGCGACACCTTCGTTAGCCCGATCAATCGCCGCTGTGTTGGCCGCAGTTGTGCCGAACAACGTATTGATCTGCGACGTCTGCGTTGCAGTCAAAGTCTGCAGGGCAGCGATGTTGGTCGAGTTCGTGCCAATCGCCGTGGTGTTAGCCGCGATGTTAGTCGAGTTGGTACCAATTGCTGTGGTGTTAGCCGCCACGTTTGCATTGGTTGTCGCCAGACCAGTGTTGGCAGCCGTAATTGCCGCGGCGTTCACACCAATTGCCGTTGTATTTGCAGTAACGTTGGCGTTGGTTGCCGTGATTGCTGCGGTGTTACCGGCAATGTTTGTGGCGTTTGTACCAATTGCGGTGGTGTTGGCAGCGATGTTTGTTGCGTTTGTACCAATCGCCGTAGTGTTGGCCGCGATGTTACCAGCGTTAGTCGCAACACCAGCAGTGTTGGTTGCAATATTGCCAGTGTTGGTCGCTACGTTAGCATTGGTCGCCGCTAGCGCCGCGTTGGTTGCCAGTGTCGTCACATCGACACCTTGACCAAGAGTGCCGCTGGCATCCGTAGTCGCGAGGAAGATTGTACCAGTCTGTGCAGCAGTACTTGCAGCAATATCACCGACGGTGACCGAGCTACCCATGCCGCCCAGGACGATTTGGTTGGCACGAGTTGTCATCGCATTCCAACCCAGAGCAGTCGATCCAGCGAACGCAGAGGTCGCACCGAAACCCAATGCCGTCGACTGATCGCCAGTAGCCGATGAGTTCAAACCAATCGTTACCGCTTGATTGCCACTCGCGACGGTCTGGTTACCGATGGCAATCGCTTGCTCGCCGGTCGACACCGCGGCGTTACCAAGAGCAACACCCGAGTCTCCACTCGCCAGCGATTGGTTACCAATAGCAACCGAACCCACATTGGTGGAAATAGCCGCTTCACCAACAGCAACGGAACGGACTCCACTCGCCATCGCCAGATGACCCAAAGCAGTTGCGCGAACACCGGTTGCCATGGCTTGCCAACCGAATGCTGAAGTACCAGGCATTGTTGCCGAACTTTCCGCACCGACCGATACCGAGTTCAGGCCCGAGGAATCGGCGCTTTCACCAATTGCCACGCCATCATCGCCAGAAGCCGATGCGCTATCACCAACAGCGACGCTGGTGTTACCAGTTGCCGAAGCAAGGTTACCGTAAGCTGCAGAACCGACGCCAGATGCAGTCGAATCAACACCCGAAGCAATCGACTCTACGCCGGAAGCAAGCGAGCCCACACCAACAGCAGTAGAGCGGTCAGCCTGCGCAACTGCCTGAGCGCCCAATGCCGTAGAACGACCACCATTCGCCGTTGCGAGACGACCAAGAGCGGTTGAAATCTGGCCAGATGCCTGCGAATCGTTACCAACTGCAGTCGCTCCGCTCGCGCCTGCAAGGGCAAGATAGCCCAAGGCAGTCGAAGCTGCGCCACTCGCGATTGAGTTTGTACCAACAGCAACGGTGTTTGCGTTGCTTGCCAGTGAATTGCGGCCAACTGCTGTAGAGTTGGCGCCGCTTGCTTGCGATCCGCCGCCAACTGCGGTGGCGTTCGGGCTACTCGCCGATGCGCCAGTGCCGCAGGCAAGCGAGTTTACAAAAACGGGGTTCGAAAACGCGCCGCCATCGGTGTCACCGGCGCTCGGTACGCCGTTTTGGTCGCTGTCGAGAAGGCACTCTTCAGCCGCAACAGGTGTCGCGGTAAACACACCCATAGCGAGCGCAGCCGCAGAAGCGGTCGCGGCAAAGCCTGCCAATTTGTTGATCTTGTAACGCATAATCTACTACCCTCTTTGTTTATCAGGCAAACGCCCGAACTCGTCGCGCCGGGACCAATCCTGGCGTTAATTTCTGTGCGACCCAGAGGGGGGAGATCGGTCAGGCGAAAGCGCCAGCCAATCGATTATTGCCCCCATCGATGGCTTTGCAGCCACCTGTTTTCGGATTTGGTTTTTTGTCCATCAATCGCTAACCAGCGGCCATTAAATTGACCTTGGAGCGACTCGGACTACAAGCCCCCAACCCTTAACATGGCTTAACCATAGGGATTTGAGCTAAAACCTCAAACCAAAAAGAGAAAGTTTTACGGCGTGTCCCAAACAGAGATCATATCCTTCCAACCTGCGACCGGTGAGGAATTATGGCGCGGCAAAGTCGATGATGTGGATGAGGCGGTTGATCGTGCGCGCCGTGCATGGCCTGCCTGGGCCGCTCAACCGCTTGCATACCGGATCGAGGCGTGTCGCCGATTCGCCAATGAAGTGCGCAAAGTTTCGGACAAAATGGCCCAGCTGATTTCCAAAGAGACGGGCAAACCGCTGTGGGAAGCCCATACTGAAGTCGAAGCGGTTATTAACAAGGTGGATATTTCCGTCACTGCCTATGCAGAGCGTACCGGACAGAAAAAGCTGAACAGCGCGCTTCAGGGAAACGCCGCGGTCCGGCACAAACCGCACGGCGTTATGGTTGTCTTGGGGCCCTATAATTTCCCGGCCCATTTGCCCAACGGACATATTATCCCAGCATTGATTGCCGGCAATGTGGTTATTTTCAAGCCGAGCGAGAAAACCCCAGCGGTCGGCCAATTGTTGATGGAATGTTTCAACAAGGCAGGCATTTCGGCGGCAGTTGCTCAGTTCTTCGTCGGCGGCCCGGAAGAAGGTAAAGCGCTGGTTTCGCATAATGGCATCGACGGAGTGCTATTTACCGGATCCGCGCAAGCAGGAATCGCCATTAATAAAAAGCTGGCCAACAATCCGGGTAAGATCGTAGCGCTCGAAATGGGCGGCAACAATCCGATTGTCGTAATCGATACTCCTAAAGTGACCGACGCCGCGACATTGATCGTGCAATCGGCTTTCACCTCGGCCGGGCAGCGCTGCACCGCCGCGCGCCGTCTTATCGTAACCGAGAGCATGTATGATTCGATTATCGATGAGGTAAAAAATCTGGTCAGCCGGGTGATTGTCGGAGAGCCATTCGCCGAGCCGGCACCGTTCATGGGGCCAGTGATCGATAATGCCGCTGCCGAACAATTGGTCGAAAGTTTTCTCTATTTCCTGTCCAATGGCGGTAAAGCTATCCGCCATATGCGCAGGCCGGATGACAATCTGCCATTCCTCTCACCCGCGATCATCGACACAACCGACATGCCGGACCGCCCCGATGTCGAGCTATTTGGCCCGCTGCTACAGGTCATCAAAGTCAAGGATTTCGATTCCGCAATAGCCGAAGCGAACCGCACGCGCTTCGGTCTGTCCGCATCGCTGATTGGCGGAAGTCCACAGGATTACAACAGGTTCTGGGCCAATGTTCGCGCCGGTATTGTCAATTGGAACCGGCCAACCAATGGTGCGTCGTCTAACGCTCCGTTTGGTGGACTGGGCCTTTCAGGCAACCACCGTCCTGCCGCTTATTACGCAGCAGATTATTGCGCCTACCCCGTGGCCAGCACCGAAATGGATCAGCCACGCGCGACCATTGGCGTCGGGCTCAGCCAAGACTAACGGGTCGGGGTTAAAGTCCGTTGGTGATCAGGTCGATTTCGGTCAGGCCTGACGATAAACGGCGCCCATACACAACATAGGACGCGCCGCCCTTTACGCCGCTGACAATTGTATCCTGATCGGCGACCGCATATTCGGTGGTGTAGCCAGCGGTTTTGGCCCGGCTGTAATAAAAGGTCAGCACCTCCTCCAGCGGAACAGGTGTCAGGAAGGTAATCGCACGCAGTGCACAATCACCTTGATCGGTGCCCGCTGCATCCTTAGTCGCACCACGTGGGTAAACCGGGAAAATCGCTGGTAGCTTAGCCGCCCAAGATGCTGAATATGTGACATTTTCAGCGCATTTGGTGCCGTCCGCCGTGATCGCTGCTTTAGAGGCTGCGGTCAAAGTAGCAGTTTCAGGAATGGGATAGCTATACTGCGTGGGTGCCGGAAGTTCGGTCAGCCCGTCGCTGCCGCCCACCAGCGCAAATGCCGCGTCGCGCGCGGCCTGAATGGCTTCAGGTGTCATGTTCTCTGGCGGGATCGACTGGTCTGTTCCGCCCGTGAGGGCAGCGTTGGCCTCGTTCTGATTGGCCAAATCGGGATCGACCATAATCTGTTCATTGAGCGCCTGTTCGGTCGCCGGATCAGCTGCACCGCTCTCTCCATCAGCAGGGCTATCGCCGCACGCGGCAAGTGCCAGAAGCGGCAGGTGAGCAGTAGTCAGAAGAAAGCGATTTTGCATTGCGATACTCCGCAGTCAGGTGGAGGGGTAAAACCATGCCACCC
The DNA here is from genome assembly GCF_009827455.1 of Pontixanthobacter aestiaquae. Classification (NCBI taxonomy): domain Bacteria; kingdom Pseudomonadati; phylum Pseudomonadota; class Alphaproteobacteria; order Sphingomonadales; family Erythrobacteraceae; genus Pontixanthobacter; species Pontixanthobacter aestiaquae. Next base: position 1,551,955 of record NZ_WTYZ01000001.1, on the reverse strand, counting down.
GCTCTCTGCGATCAGAGTTAACGAAATACTGTATAACAGGGTTAAATTTTCAAGTGTCCCTTTTAGGGAAACTCTTGATGTGATGATTACCCACAATAATTGGGCGCCTGACCATCGGTGAATGCGATCAGACGCCCTTCACGGCTCATTGGAACCGCGCCGCAGCTGCCGGTGGGGGCAGCTGAAGCTAGGAATTTGGATTAACGGCAGCGCGAATTGCTGCGGTCGATTGCGCGACCAAGAATCGCGCCCCCAGCCGCGCCAAGGATCGCACCCAATGTGCGGTCACCGCGCCCCGCAACTTCATTACCGATCAGGCCGCCAACTGCGGCACCGATAAGCAGGCCGGTCGTGCCATTTTCTTTGCGGCAGTAATAGCGCCCGTCGCGGCCACGCCAGATACGGGTGTCGCGATAGACGGGTTGGCCCTGATAGCCGTAATCTCCGCGATACTGGTCACGGTAATGGCCACGACCGCGCTTGTAACGATGATCGCGCCCGCGATGATGTTCGGCGACAGTCTCACTTTGGAATGTCACGAATTGGGTATGCGAAGCGCTCGGCGCAGCAAGCGTCGGCACAGAGGCCGCCGATCCAGGCGTTGCAAAAGCCAAGCATGGGACGGCCAAGGCGATTGCGGCGGTTTTAGCTGTTTTCAGGGTCATAATTCATTCCTTCACTGATGTTTGACGGGCGAAGGGAGGAAGTCGATTCGTCCGGTGAGTTCATAAATAGTTCGACTTTTATGAACGAACTGCAACACGGATGTCAGGATTGGATTTTGACGACGAAGCGAACAATTTTGACCGATGAAACGATGCTTGCGGGGATATTTGGCGAAGCCTAAGGGCCGCAAATGACCGACAAGGATCAAACCCAGTCGCCTTCGGGCCTACCTGCCGCGTTGGGCGCCTACACGATCTGGGGTTTGCTGCCGCTCTATCTCATTCTGGTTCAAAGCGTCCCACCGTTCGAATTTGTCGGTTGGCGGATCATCTGGACACTACCGCTGTGCTTACTGATTGTGGCGCTTCGCAAACAATTTTCGGAACTGTTCACGGCAATCCGCGACCGCAAGGTGCTGCTTACCCTCATGGCAAGTGCGACACTGATCGGCGTCAATTGGCTGGTTTATATCTGGGCGATCCAGAACGGAAATGTCTATGCCGCCAGTCTCGGTTACTATATGAACCCCTTGCTGAATGTGGTTTTGGGCACGGCCATATTAGGCGAGAAGCTTTCTGCCCGCCAATGGATCGCTGTGGCGCTTGCCGCTTGCGGTGTCGCAATTCTCGCCATGGGCGCGTTGACGACTCTATGGATCAGCATGACTCTGGCTGTGACATTCGGCACCTATGGTCTGCTCCGCAAACAAGTTGCTGTCGGCTCACTTCCGGGCTTAACGATTGAGTCAACGCTGCTGCTGCTGCCAGCATCTGGGATCGCGCTCTACTACGCTGGCCTACCGCAAGGCTCTGCCTTCACCGTCGACCCGCTATTAAGTTTCTACATAGTCCTCGGCGGCGTGGTCACGGCTGTGCCGCTGCTGCTATTTGCAGTCGCGGCGAGGCGCATGGACTACTCGACACTCGGATTCATCCAGTTTCTCGCCCCGTCGATTGTATTCCTGCTCGGCTTATTCGTGTTCAAGGAAGATCTCAAACCCGCACAGCTGGGGTGTTTCCTGCTGATCTGGTCCGCGCTAGCCATTTTCCTCTGGGATCTATGGTCGCGCCGACCGAAAGCGGCGTCCACCTAACCGACCAATTTCCAGCCGAGTGTATCGCCGGCATGAAAGGGAACAATTGTGGTGCCATTCGCGTCAATCGTCATGGGCACCGCATTGTCCGTTCTTTGTAATGTCACCGTGCCTTCATTGCGCGGCAAGCCGTAAAAATCCGGACCGTTCTCCGAAGCGAAGGCTTCAAATTTGTCCAGCGCACCCTCTTGTTCGAACACGGCGAGATAGCTTTCCAGCGCGTATGGCGCATTGAAAATACCCGCGCAGCCACAGGCACTTTCCTTGTCTTCCCGCGCGTGCGGCGCACTGTCGGTACCCAGGAAAAACTTCTTCGATCCGGATGTTACTGCCTTGCGGAGCGCCAGCCGGTGAGTCTCGCGTTTGGCGACCGGCAAGCAATAGGCATGCGGCCGCAATCCGCCGACCAGCATCGCATTGCGATTGATGTGGAGATGCTGGGGTGTGACCGTCGCCGCAACATTCGGACCGGCCTCGCGAACAAAAGTCGCGGCATCGGCGGTCGTGATATGCTCGAACACGATTTTGAGTGTCGGATAGTCAGCCACAAGTTGCCGCATCGTCCGCTCGATAAAGACCTTTTCCCGGTCGAAAATGTCAACGTCATGGTCGGTCACTTCGCCGTGAATGAGCAACAGCATCCCGATATCCTGCATTCTTTCAAGAACGCTTCGAAGTTCAAGAATGTTGCTCACACCATGGGCGGAATTTGTTGTCGCATTCGCCGGATAAAGTTTCGCGGCGGTAAAAACGCCGGACTCATATCCGCGTGCAAGTTCATCCGGATCGCTCGCGTCGGTCAGGTAGCATGTAATGAGCGGTGTAAAATCGACACCGTCCGGGACAGCCGCAAGAATCCGGTCTCGATAGGCTGTCGCTGCGGCCACATCGGTCACGGGTGGAGACAGATTTGGCATGACAATCGCGCGGGCAAACTGGCGAGCCGTGTGCGGCACAACGCCGCGCATGATGTCGCCGTCACGGAAGTGGAGATGCCAATCGTCAGGGCGGCGGATAGTGATTTCGTTCATACTAATGCTGGCTCTACTGAATGGATGGAACAGATGGAACAGGGTCCAATGCAGAAACACTTCCGTTGGGACACGCTCCGATATCACCCTTAGCCGGTGCAAAATTGGCGATATTCAAAGCGCATATCATGATGCCGCCCATGGCATATAGTGGCCGCGTAGGACAGTCCCTGCTGAATGCCCGCCCGGACTTCGCCGACACTTGATTAACTCCAGCAAAGCGCCACCTTTACCTCATGCCAAATCCACGCCTGTTCGACCGCGCGATCATCCGCCTTTCTTCCCTCGACGACGGAGAGAATGTTGCCGACTTCCTTCAGGGATTGGTGACGAACGATGTCAGCGGCGAATTGCCCATATGGGCCGCGTTGCTCAGCGCGCAGGGCAAGGCCATGTTCGATTTTCTCGTCTGGCCCGGAGGCGAAGGCGAACTGGTGATCGATTGCGAAGCCGAATTGGCGGATGATCTGGTCAAGCGCCTCTCGCTCTACCGTCTGCGCAGAAAGATCGCGATCGAGCGTGACGATACTATAGGCGTGTTCTGGCAGCCCAGACTAAGTGTCGGCGGCACACCCGATCCGCGCCTGGCCGAATTGGGGCAGCGCTGGATTGGCCCGACATCACAAGAGGACGTACCCGCTGATGGCGAGTGGCTCGCCCACCGGCTGTTGCTTGGCGTTCCGGAAGGTAGCGCCGAACTCGGCGATATTCTGTGGCTTGAAACCAACGCGGCTGACCTTAACGGCGTGAGTTTCGAGAAAGGCTGCTATATTGGGCAGGAAAACACCGCGCGGATGAACTGGCGGCAAAAGGTCAATCGGCGGCTGGTGGTGGTGCCAATCGATCAATCGACAGAGAAACGGCAGAAAGCCGCCTATCCTGACTTAGGTCTGGCGGTCGATCATTTGCGGGTTGCCGATATTCCAGCCGAGTTTGTGCCGGATTGGATGACTTTGGGTAGCTAATTTCCCGCTCACCTTGGGCCTGCCGAAGGGCCGCCCTCCACTCCCTCCATTGCGCCAGAAGAAACGGACGATGTTTCGACAGGCTCAGAATGATCGGGTGTTTTATCGGCACAGCTTGGTACTTACGGAAATTCGTAGGCGCAAATCGCTGCCCATCAATCGCAGCATTCTTCCGCTGTGCGCGCCTCGATAGACTCGGTCAGCAAAGCCTCCGCCCGGTCGCGCGCCGCGCTGTCGGGGAGGTTGAGCGCCCGCGCCAAGGCTTTGCCCATCAGAGCATCACCTAGCGCCAGCAGCACTAGCGTAAGCGTATTCTCATGCATCGCCATCACGCCGCCGTGATTCTCGGCTTCCTCTGGCGCTAATTCGTCCACCACCTGATGGATCGTCTCGATAATCGGATCGAGCGCGTCTTCGTTGCCGGTCAGCAGCATCCAGCTGGCGAGGCCCCCTGCCCCTTCTTTGTCGAACGCATCGAACGCCAGATCGACCACTTCGCGCGGACTGCCCAGCCCGGCTCTGCTTGCGCGCACCGCATCCTTGATGGTTTCGCACACAGTTGTCGCCAAATGCGCGGCGAGCGCTTTTTGTAATCCTGAGGCTGACCCAAAATGGTGCAGCAGGTTTGCATGTGTGCGGCCGACCCTTGCTGAAACAGCCTTAAGAGTTACCGATTGTGGCCCGGTTTCAATAAGTAACGCACGCGCCGCTTCTAGCGCGGAACTGCGCGACTCTTCGGGCGTTAATCTTTTACGAGTTGTCATTAACACTTATGCCTAGTAGATTCTTAATATGAACAAGCAGACCTCTATCGACCTAGAACGGTCCGAACCGCTCGACAAGTCGGCTGACAAGCCCGCTACCGGAATTTCCAGCTCGACACCGGAAGAGCACGCGCTGATTGTCCGCAATCGCCGGTTTGACCGCGAGCACAAGACCCCTCGCCACTGGCATTCGGGCGACCCGGTTGCGACCGCTTGGTACAATTCCGTCTCCGCCAGCCTGCCGCGCGGCGAAGCGTTTTTCATCGATACAATGCGGATGTTCCGTGACGATGTTCCGGACGATATTGCGCGCGAGATGAAAGTGTTCATTACCCAGGAAATCAACCACACGCGCGAGCATGTGGCATTCAACCGGCTGGTGTCCGACCACGGCTATAATGTCGAAAGCATCGACCAGGGCATTCAGGCCATGCTTGAGCTGACCGAGGGTCGACCCAAAGAATTCAACCTCGCGATCACAATCGCGCTCGAACATTTTGCGGCGATGATCAGCCATCATCTGCTCGCCGATCCGCGCTATCTTGAGGGCGCCGATCAGGAAGCGGCAGACATCTGGCGCTGGCATGCGACCGAGGAGATCGAGCACAAAGGCATCACCTACGACGTCTGGCTGCACGCGACCAAGGATTGGAGCCGGTGGAAACGCTACCGCGTAAAAACGCTGATCGCGCTGCTGATTACCAAGAAATATTTCGGCAACCGTATCCGCGATGCGATTGGCCTGCTGGAGCAGGACGGCTTTTCCCGCCGCAAAGCCAAATGGAAGCTCTACGCCTTCCTATGGTGGAAACCCGGTATGATGCGGCGGATGTTCTGGGAATGGTCGAAAATCCTGATGCCGGGCTATCACCCGTGGAATCTGGATGATCGGGCGCTGATCAACAAGCCTGACAGCCCTTACGCAGACGCGGCGATGCCGGCGGAATAGCTAGAAATCACCGCTCTTCTTTAGAGGAGGGGCAGCGAGACTTAATGAGCGTGAGCGAATGTAGTCGCAGCAGGGTGGTGCTGTCGGCGCAAACGGCGCTGTCGCGTCGCAACCACCCCCAACCCCCTCGTTTGAAAAGAGGGGCGACGCGTTGTTATTGACACTGATGTAAGTAAGCGCTACTTACACTCTTGTCAGTAACCCTCGGAGTATGCCGTGAACGCCCCCGCCCAGATCGACCTCGATCAGACCACCAATAACCCCACCCCATCCGATCTCGACATCATCGTACGTGACGAGCGGTTTAATCGCGAGAGCACGCCAAAGCGATGGTGGGCAGGCGATGCATTCGGCACTGCATGGCACAACGCTCTGTCGGCAACTTTTCCGCGCGGCGAAGCATTCTTTATCGAAGCCGTGAAAGCACACCGCGAAGGCACTCCGCCGAAACTGGCCGCAGAAATCCGCGCATTCGTTAAACAAGAAATCAATCACACGCGTGAGCATATAGCATTCAACCGTCTTGCCGCCGACTCCGGCTATGACATTGAAGCGATCGACCAGCGCGTGAAGGAAATGCTCGAACTGACCAAGGGTCGGCCCGCGATTGCCAACCTCGCGGTAACGATGGCGCTGGAGCATTACACCGCGATGATGGCGCATGAATTCCTCGCCAACCCTGCACATTTCGAGAACGCCGATCCGGAAGTCCGCGATATGTGGCGTTGGCATGCGGTTGAGGAAGTCGAGCATAAGGGCGTCGCTTACGACACGTGGAACCATGCCACAAAGGACTGGTCCGGCTGGAAAGCTTGGAGAGTCCGCAGCCTGGTGATGCTGACGGTGACCGGCCGCTTCTTCAAGAACCGCTGGACCGATTCGATCAACCTGCTCGCGCAAGACGGCATCACCGGCTGGAAAGCCCGCTGGGGTTTGCTCAAATATCTGACCGTAACGCCCGGTGTTGTGCGCCGCATTTTCCCCGCATGGCTGTCTTACTTCAAGCCAAATTTCCACCCGTGGGACCACGATGATCGCGAGCTGATCAAGCTCTATGAGGGTGAATTCAGCGATGCGCTGATGCCGGCCGAGTAACCGTTACCACCACTCGATCAAAAAGCGGGCGGCCCTGTCAGGCCGCCCGCAGTGATTCTGTGCTGTCCAGACTGAGCGCGTAGGCGGTCGCTTGGACTTTCTCGCCGCGTCCCAGACACATCCGGGTTTCGGTCTGGCCTGTCGGCAGGAAACCCAGTTTCCGCAGAACACGGCCCGACGCGGGGTTGTCGATGTAGTGGCTCGCAACCATTCGTGCGTGCCCCATCATTCGCGCAATCTCCAGAACAGCCTGCCCGGCTTCGGTGGCGAAACCCTTCGCCCAATGATCACGCGCAATCCAATATCCCATTTCTGCCTCGCCCTCATGCGGGTCGATGCCGATACAGCCTACCGGCTCGCCATTGCCAGGCAGAGTAATCAGGAAACGCGGGTTCACCGGATCGTGCGGCAAGGCCGCGAAGTCGCGCGCATGATCCTGCTCATAAGGCCACGGTGCCCTAGCGAGGTTCCGCACCACGCCCTCGTCGGCGATACCGTGATAGATCGCTTGCCAATCTTCAGGCCATATCGGCCGTAAGAACAACCTCTGCGTGCGATGGAACATGATGCATTCTCCTCAAGCCCCGCATCGAGCCGATAGGACCAATGCGTGACATTCCCGTGGCAGCGAAAGCGCTTTTCGCTGTTGTGAGAGGGAGATACGACAAGAGGGAGACAGGCTGGCCCATCTCCCTCTTCGGTGCCGGTCTGAACCGGCTGGACCATCCTGTCGGATAGTCCTGTCAGTGAACTATCCAGTTATTCTGCGGCTTCGGCTGCCATGTCCACGGACACATATTTGCGTCCCTGTTTGCCGCCGTGGAAGCGCACTCGACCGCCTTCTAGGGCAAATAGAGTGTGGTCCTTGCCCATGCCGACATTGCTGCCAGGATAGAACTTTGTGCCGCGCTGACGCACGATAATGTTGCCTGGAATCACTTCCTGGCTACCGAACTTTTTCACACCGAGGCGCCGACCTGCTGAGTCGCGGCCATTGTTGGTTGAACCGCCTGCTTTTTTATGTGCCATTGTCTCTTACTCTTCGAAAAATCTGTGTTGTCAGCTACGAAAATGCTTATTTCTTAGCAGCGGGCTTTTTGGCTGCTGCCTTCTTAGGCGCAGCTTTCTTGGCTGGTGCTTTCTTAGCCGCGGCTTCCTTCTTTGGAGCGGCCTTTTTGTCCGCCTCCTTTTTAGGAGCAGCTTTCTTCGCCGGTGCCTTCTTCTCTTCAGCAGCCTTGGGTGCAGCTTCCTTCTTCGGAGCCGCAGCCTTCTTGGCAGACGATTTCTCGCTTGAACCCACGTCTGTGATGCGCAGAAGCGTCATCGACTGACGGTGACCGGCCTTCCGGCGATAGTTATGGCGGCGGCGCTTCTTGAAAACGACCACCTTCTCGCTGCGAGCCTGTGCGATGATCTCAGCCGAAACCGAAACCTTCGAAGCGTCAGCAATCGAATCGCCTTCACCGGCCAGCAGAACGTCACCCAAGGTAACGGTGTCGCCGGCTTCGCCAGCCAGTTTCTCAACTGCGATTTTATCTCCAGCGGCAACCCGGTATTGTTTGCCGCCAGTGCGCACTACTGCGAACATGGTCGTATCACTTTCAATTTATCTGCAGTGCCGTTTTCATTGTAAAAACGGCGCACCCGATGACCCGCCTGAAAGGCAGTCCGCCGGAAAGAAGGCAGCCGATAAGCGAATGCCCCGCCCAAGTCAACGTTCCGCCCGTGTTTTTTGGGATTGTTTTTTGGCGGATCGGCCTGCGATATTGCGCTTCAGGCTGGAAAGCCGCTTTCACCGTGCTAAGGCAAATGGAATGCGAAACACAGTGCCTTTTGTTCTTGTCGTAGTCAGCGGCCTCATACTGGGCGGCTGCGCATCGTCCAGCAAAACCTATCCGTCGCTGGCGATTCGCGATGCTGAACGGGTCAGCGGCACGTTCTCGGTGCCCGAAACTATCGAGCCAGCACCGCTCAGCACACAGGTGATCGGTCAGCTTGGCCAGATACGCGCCGATGCCGCTGCAGCACACCAAGCGTTTGTGGCTGCGGCGCCCGGAGCACGTGGCACAGTTTCGGCAGGTACGCGCGCCGAAGTGACCAGCAATGCTTGGGCCGCCGCGCAGATCGCTATGGCGGATCTCGATTCGCTGCGCAGCGTAACCGCGGTGGCGCTTGCTGATCTGGACTTGCTATTTGTTGACGCGACACTCGCTTTTGAGCAGCGGCAGAAGGTCGCCGAGGCCCGCGATGAAGTGATTGCCTATCTGCGTGAGGAAGATGCGACGCTAGCCGACCTGCGGGCCCGCGCCGGCAATTAAACCGCTACTTCCACCGCGCGAGATCGGCATGATCTTCACCGCGCGGTTCGATCCAGTGCCAGCGGCCATTACGCTTTTCGCGCTTCCAGAACCACGCCGCGCTTTTCAGATGATCCATGCAGAAATCGACCGCCTCAATAGCGGCACGGCGATGTTTTGCTGCCGCCGACACACACACAATGGGCTCTCCGGGATAAAGCCTGCCGACCCTGTGCACCATTAGCAGCCCCATCAGGTCAAACCGCTCCAACGCGGCGTCGGCCAAATCATCCATCCCGGGAAGCGTCAGCGGCGCGTAGTGCGTAAGCTCAAGCGCCTCTACACCGCCTTCCCCGCGCACTTCCCCGACAAAAGTACAAATCCCGCCCAGCCCCGGATTGGCGTTGGAGAACGGCCCCATCAACGTGCCCGGAATAAACGGTTCGGTCAGCAGTCGAATATCGCGCATGGGTCAGCCGCCGCTGACAGGTGGGAGCAAGGCAACTTCATCACCGTCCTGCGCCAGCAGATCGGTCTTGTCCGCCAGGACTTTGCCCGCACAGGCAACGTTGACCCTTTCGCCCTGCAATTCCTCGGCCAATTCTTGACTGACCAGCGAGAGCAGCGCCGCCCAATCAAGCGGTGTTACAGCTTCCATTTCTGGTGTTCGGGCCAGATCTGCCAAGGGCCCCAGAAAGAGAATGCGAGCTGTCATATCATCCTCCGGTCATCGACATATGGCGCGGCTGCGCGGGCTTTGCCCCCGCCTCGTCAATGCGGAAATGGTGCCGTTCGGGCTTGATACGCATGGCTTCGTCGAGCGCTGCGGAGAGCCTGCCGTTCGGACCTTCGGATCGCATCGCGGCGCGCAAATCAACCTTCTCGCTTCCGCCAAGGCAGGGATAAAGCTGGCCGGTCGTAGTTACACGCACACGGTTGCAACTTGCGCAGAAATTGTTCGTCAGCGGCGTTATCAGGCCAATCCTGCCGCCTGTCTCTGCAACATCATAATAACGCGCTGGTCCGCCCGTTCTGTAAACCGAAGGTACCAACTGCCACCGTGCGTCGAGATCATCTTGGACTACTGTCAGCGGCAGATAATGGTCAATCCGGTCTTCATCCACTTCGCCCAGCGGCATCGTTTCGATCAATGTGATATCGCAGCCACGCTTATGCGCCCATGCAACCAGACGCGGAATTTCGCGATCATTGATACCCTTCAGCGCAACCGTGTTGAACTTCACGCGCAGGCCCGCCTGCTGCGCGGCATCGATCCCTGCCAACACTTTTGGTAGAACATCACGGCGCGTCAGCTTGGCGAAAGTCGCTGGCTCAAGCGTATCCAACGACACATTCACGCGCTTGATGCCCGCATCGGCAAGACCTTGCGCATAGTCGGCCAGCTGGGTTGCGTTGGTCGTCAGCGTGAGTTCGTCGAGCTCGCTGCCCACATGACGGCCGAGCCGTTCGACCAGCGTCATCACATCGCGCCGTACCAACGGCTCACCGCCGGTCAGGCGAATTTTGGTGACACCCCGCTCCATAAACCCGCGCGACAGGTCGTAGAGTTCTTCCAGCGTCAGCACTTCTGCCCGCGGCAGAAACTGCATCCGCTCGGGCATGCAGTAAGTACATCGTAGATCGCAGCGATCGGTAACCGACAGGCGCAGGTAAGATATTTGCCGCCCCAACGTATCGATCAAAGGCGCGGTACTATCCATCTGCGCGCGCGCCAGTGTGTAGGGGCAAATATTGGCCCGTCACGCCGTTGGCTTTCGATAGGTACTCAACCGATTCCTCGACTGCCTCATCCGAGCCTTCAGTAATGAAATTCACGCGGGTCGGAGCATAGGCACGGGCCAAATCACGCACCATGGCGCGGCGCCAGTCATCATGGTCATAGGACGCTTGCGGCAGCAGCACGACCAAGTGCTCCCCTTTGCTCAAATGATCGCGGATCGCGGGGAGCCAATCCGATGCGATAGCCTGCGCCGCATCCAATGCTGCGCCGGGTAAGGTCTTTATGGGCAAGACCGCTTGCATGGCGGTCAGCGCCGCTCACGCGTCATGGTGATACCGATCTTCTCGTTACCCTCGGCAATTGCGAGCTTCACGATTTTGACCGTCACCGCTTTGATCCGGCTATCCTGCACCAGCAAAGTCTCGCAAATATGGTCCGCGAGCGACTCGATCAGTTTGAAATGGACACCGTCGGGTAACGCATCGGTCGCCGCGAATTTGAGGTCCATATAGTTTTTGCTGGCTTCCAGCGGAGTGTCGGGATCATAGCGATCCGCGATCTTCATCTCCGCCTGGATCGTAATGCGAAGCGGCTGCGGTTTGCCGGTCTCCTCGGAGTAAATGCCCGTCAGGACATCGTGCTCAAGATCAGCAACTTCCAGGATCAGCGAATCGGCCATAAGGTTCCTTAGCTTGGATTGGACCAGCGTGCGAAGATTGCGGTGGGGAGCAAGCGTCCATTGGCCTCACCGCCGACATCCTCTTCGCGAACGGCCAGATCGCCATGCTCTATGATTCCAGGTAAATCAGCGAACATTTCCGCCAGCAGTCCTGCGAGCGACAGGCTCGACATGCGCACGGCATAGACGGTGAGGAACAGAAACTTGCTGTTCTCGTCCAGCAGATCGCGGCAGTCGGAAACCAGATCAGCCAGCCCCTCTTCAATCCGCCATGTCTCGGCCTTCGGGCCGCGACCGAATTTGGGAGGATCGAGGATAATTCCGTCATAGCGGCGACCGCGCCGAACCTCGCGCGCGGTGTATTTGGCTGCGTCATCAACCAACCAGCGGATCGGGCGATTGTCCATGCCGGCGAGTTCGGCGTTCTCGCGCGCTTGGGCCACCGATTTCTTCGACGCATCGACATGCGTGACTCGCCCAGCTTGCGACAATGCCAACGAACCGACACCGGTATACCCGAACAGGTTGAGCATCTCGGCGTCGGTCTTGCCGTTAAGCTGCTCCAGCATCCAATCCCATACCGGTGCCATGTCAGGGAAGAATCCCAGATGCCGGAAAGGGGTACATTTTGCAGTGAACGCAGCATCACGCCATTTGAGCGGCCATCCGGCTTGCGGAACCGGCTTGTCATATTGCCACCGGCCGCCGCCATCTTCGTCAGACCCTGGCACGAACTCCCCATGGGCATCCCATGTCCCAAGGCGCGGCTGCCACATCGCCTGAGGTTCTGGGCGAATGAACCGGTAATCGCCGTAACGCTCCAGCTTGCGACCGTTGCCGCTATCGACCAGCCCGTAATCGTCCCATGACGATCCGGCGAGTATCTGCGGCTCTTCGCGCAGCCGCGCCATCAGCGCGACTCCGTGGCGCGCTCGGCGACATAGCTAGCAATCGACTCATAATCGCCAGCTAGCTCGTCATACCGTTCTTCGCGCGCGAACAGATCGCCGACTCTTGTCGGCAGACTTGGCCGTGTCCCGGTCGCACGCTCGACCGCATCGACGAATTTCGCCGGATGCGCGGTGGCGAGCGTTACAACGGGAATATCGGCCGAAACATCCGATTGCCGTGCCGCGAACAAGCCAATCGCAGTGTGCGGATCGATTATTTCGCCAGCGGCATCATTCGCCCAGCGCATTGCCATGGCCATATCATCGGCATCGGCACGGGCACTTGTGAACAGACCAGCGGCACCAGTGCGCTGCGCGTTGGTCAGTTGCATCGCTTTGTCGGCCTCAAAACTCCGCATTTGTTCTGCCATCGCCCTGCCATCGCGCCCGCCACAATCGAACAACAGCCGTTCGAAGTTGGAACTGACCTGAATGTCCATCGACGGCGCAGCGGTGGGAGTAACCGTTCCGGCTGAATAATCACCATCGGCCAAGGCCCGATGGAGGATATCGTTGACGTTGGTCGCGACGATAAGGCGCTCGATCGGTAATCCCATTTGCGCGGCGACATAACCTGCAAACACATCGCCAAAATTTCCTGTCGGTACCGAGAATGCGACTTTACGCTGCGGAGCACCAAGCTGGAGCGCTGCGGCAAAGTAATAGACCACTTGCGCCATCAGCCGTGCCCAATTGATCGAGTTCACCGCGCCGATCCGGAAGCGCCCACCTTTTGAAGACGCCATATCGCTATCGTTGAACATCCGCTTCACCGATGCCTGCGCATCATCGAAGCTGCCGTCGATCGCGATATTGTGAACGTTGGGCGCAAGCACCGTTGTCATCTGGCGGCGCTGGACATCGCTAACCCGCCCCTTGGGATGCAGCATAAAGATGTCGATCTTGTCCCGGCCCGCTACTGCATCGATTGCCGCAGATCCGGTATCACCGCTGGTCGCGCCGACAATGGTCAGATGCGCATCGCTGCGCGACAGGAATGTCTCGAACAGCAGCCCGAGCATTTGCAGCGCAACATCCTTGAAGGCCAGCGTCGGACCGTGGAACAGCTCGAGCAGCCATTGTTGCTCGTCGAACTGCTTCAGCGGAGTAACCGCTGCGTGGGCAAACCGGCCATAGGCAGTTGCGCACAATTCGTGCAGTTCGTCCGGTGTCAGCGAATTGCCAACGAAGGGGCTCATGATCTTCGCGGCCAGCTCGGCGTAGGGCAGCCCGGCTAGCCCGGCGATTTCCGCCTCGGTAAAGCGCGGCCATTCCTGCGGCACGTAGAGCCCGCCATCGCTGGCGAGGCCTGCAAGGGTGACACCTTCGAAATCAAGCGACGGAGCGCTACCGCGAGTGGAGATATAGTGCATGGTCAATGGCGGTTAGCCGTGCCCGCGATAGGGAGCAAGTAAGCCGCTCTATTCCCGCGCAGACTTCAGCTATCTTTCGTGCGGCCGCGAAGCACGAATATGTACATTATCAATGCTGTCAGGGCGAAGAAGAACCACTGGCCCGCATAGGCCATATGGTTGTTAGGCAAATCGCGCGGATCGGGCGGCGCAAGTTGTTGCAGGCCAAAGGTTGGCGGCGATGCGACGAGCCTCGGGCCCTCTTTCGATGGTGCGACGTAGCCGGTGACCACACCGCCTTCCCACAGACTGTCAAATGGGCGCGCGGTCCAACCAAGCATGATCTCGGCCTGACCGCCGCCGGCCAGATTGCACAAGGCCACTTGCGCCAGACCGCTGGTACCGTTTGGATCACGCGCGGCGGTGCTTCGGGTCGATAGAACCTGCGTGCACTCGACCTCGCTGCGGCGGTACAGTGCTGCGTCCACGTCTTCTGCTTTGCGCGGGAATGGAACGACTGTTTGCTGCTCACGCACGGCGAGAAAGCTTTCAACCATCGCGTCTTTCTCATCCGCCCGGCTCATCTGCCAAAAACCGAGTGCAATCATGATCGCAATCGCAATGCCTACGATGATGGTCGGCACAATCGGAATCGAACGCGGTTTCATTTCTTGAGGCCTGCCTCGCCGGCATCATTGTTGTATTCGGCGTACAGCAAAGCGGCTTTCGCAGCGCGCAGTCCAAAGAATACCGCCGCAACGGTCAGGGGAACCCACAACATCGCATGGATCCAAAATGGCGGCGTGACGCTGACTTCCAGCCACAGCGCCAGTCCGACAATCAGCGCGCCAATTATGAGCGTGAGAAACCCGGCAGGCCCGTCGCCCACGTTGAATTTCGAATAGTCGAGTTCGCAGGATGTGCATTTGGGCGCAAAGGTCGCGATCCCGTCAAACAGGGTTCGCTCTGCGCATTTGGGACACAAACCGAAAAGGGCAGCCGCGGCGATACCGGGCTGCCCTTTCGTTTGGTGTTTGTCAGTGGTCATCCAGCGTAGACGGGAGCACCCCAACCGCCCCAGACATAGATTGCGACGAACAGGAACAGCCACACGACGTCAACGAAGTGCCAGTACCACGCAGCCGCTTCGAAGCCGAAGTGCTGGCGCGGAGTGAAGTGGCCCTTATACGTCCGGAACAGGCAGACGATCAGGAAGATCGTGCCGACCAGAACGTGGAAGCCGTGGAAACCAGTCGCCATGTAGAAGGCTGAGCTATACGGATTGCCGCCAAAGGCGAATGGCGCGTGATCATACTCGTAAATCTGCACCGCAGTAAACACGAGGCCGAGCAGAATTGTCGCCCACAGGCCCTTCTTAAGGCCCTCGCGGTCGCCGTGGATCAGCGAGTGGTGTGCCCATGTGACCGTGGTGCCCGAACACAGCAGGATCAGCGTGTTCAGCAGCGGCAGCTCGAACGCATTCAGAACTTCGATGCCCTTGTGCGGGAACTGCGTGATGGCCGCAGCGCCGGGGTCACCGAACAGGCTAATCGTTGCACCATCGATGATTTCAATTGGCTGAGGGAACAGCGAAAAGTCGAACCAGCTCCAGAACCAGCCGACGAAGAACATCACTTCCGAGGCGATAAACAGGATCATGCCGTAGCGCATGTGCAGCTGGACAACCGGCGTATGGTCGCCGCCTTCTGCTTCACGCACGATATTGGCAAACCAGCTGAAGAACGTAGCGATCAGACCGGCGATACCAAGGCCCAGCACAAGATGCGCATTGGCCATATCGTTCATCAGGAAGACCATTCCGGTCGTGAACGTCAGCGCCGAAAGCGAGCCAATGAACGGCCAGATATCGGGTTCCAGAATGTGGTAATCGTGGTTCTTTGTGCCAGCCATGAATAGTCTCTTCTTGTCGGAACAAGTCCGTCTTGGTTTAGGGCGTTCGTTCTGGACAGTGCCTTAAGCGCACACGCGCCCAAGGTCCAGCCTCAGGACGCTGGTTTTTCCGTTGAATCCTCTGTTGGATCATACGCTTTGTGGAAGGTGTAACTCAAAGTAATCTGCTCGACATCCTTGGCGTTCTCGTCCTGCAAGATCGCAGGATCGACATAGAACAGCACTGGCATGCGGACTTCTTCGCCCGGTTGCAGGGTTTGCTCGGTGAAACAGAAGCACTGGATCTTGTGGAAATAGATGCCGGTCTGCTCTGGCTCGACATTGAAAGTCGCCGCCCCGGTTATCGGTACGTTACTGTCATTTCGCGCGGTGTAGAATGCAAGGTCGCGCTGGCCGATCTTGACCGTCTGCGTCGGTTTCTCGGGCTTGAAAGTCCACGGAACATCGCGCGCAATAGATCCATCGAAACGGATTGAAATCGTTTTGCCTGCCGCAGCAGCGGCAAGGCGCTCGGCTTCGGCAGCTTCGGCTTCGGTGGCCACCTGCGTGGTCCCGCCAAAGCCCGTAACACGGCAGAACAAATCGTAAAGCGGCACGGCCGCATAGCCGAGGCCCAACATCGCCAATGCGCCAGCAAAAGCCAGCAGGCCGGTTTTCAAATTTTGTTGTTCAAGAGTCGCGCTGGTCATCGTCAGTCACCCATACGGACAATCGTGATGGCGTAGAACAACACAACGAAAAACAGCAGTGTTGCGCCAACCGCCAGATTGCGGCTTTTGCGCCGACGTTCGATTTCCGTTTGCTCGTCAGGGGTCATGATATCCATCCTTGATAGAATGCGACGCGGTCCAGCACCAATGCGCCGAACAATACGAAAAGGTAGATGATGCTATATGCGAACAGGCGCTTTTCAGGCTTGAGCGTATCACCTTCGGTAATTGTGCGGAATGTTACCGGCACTGACAATGCGAGGAAACCCAGCGTCAAAGCCAACGCCGCAACGCCGTAAACTGCCGTCGTCCCACCGATAAACCACGGGCTCGCGGCTATCGGCACCAAAAGAATGCTGTATGCAAAAATCTGCTTACGCGTGGCGGCCTCGCCCTTCACGACTGGCATCATCGGGATGCCGGCTTTGGCGTAGTCGCTCTTCACAAACAGCGCGAGCGCCCAGAAGTGTGGCGGCGTCCAGAAGAAGATGATCGCGAATAACAGCACAGGCATAGCAGTGATATCGCCGGTAACCGCAATCCAGCCGATCATCGGCGGGAATGCTCCCGCACCGCCGCCGATCACGATATTCTGAGGCGTATTGGGCTTGAGCCAGATCGTGTAGGCAACCGAGTAATAGACAATCGCCAGCGCCAGAATACCGGCAGCCAGCCAACCTACCGCGATACCCATAATTCCGACCGAAGCAGCGGACAGGAATATGCCGAAATTGCGTGCATCATCGCGGTTCATCCGGCCCGCTGGCAGCGGACGGGCGGCAGTGCGCTTCATCCCCGCATCGATATCAGCTTCCCACCACTGGTTCAGCGCGGCGGAACCGCCTGCTCCCATCGCAATGCACAGCACAGCGGTAAATCCGATGATCGGGTGAATGCTTCCAGGTGCAGCCAGCAGGCCGCATAGACCAGTGAAGATCACCAGCCGCATCACGCCCGGCTTGGTCAGCGCGAAGAAATCACGCCAATCGGTCGGCATAATGTGCTGCGCTTCGGCGGCCTGAGGGGTTGGTCCGGATGACATTTCTATATCGTGTGCGGTCTCGAGAGACTGGCTCCTATAAAGGGGGGCGCACCGTTCCCGATGCGCCCCTCCCCATGTTCATGCGTTTGCCGCTTGGGAATGGCCCCGGCAGCGTGGCGAGTGCTTACGCGCTCACCGGACGGTGATCGTGATAATCTGCATTATCGTCGATTACCGGCAAAGTTTCGAACTGGTGGAACGGCGGAGGTGACGACAATGTCCACTCCAGCGTCGTTGCGCCTTCGCCCCACGGGTTATCCGCAGCCTTCTTACCGGCAAGAAACGCATAAGCGAGGTTGACGAAGAAGATCAGCATCGAGCCGGCCATAATCATATAGCCCATCGAGGAGATCTGGTTCCAATATTCATAAGCAGCGGTGTAATCCGGATACCGGCGCGGCATGCCCTGGATACCCAGGAAGTGCTGCGGGAAGAAGATTACATTAACGCCCACGAAGAACGTCCAGAAGTGCAGGTGCGATAGAAACTCGCTGTGCATCCGGCCGCTCATTTTCGGGAACCAGTAATAGAAGCCAGCGAACAGCGAGAACACCGCGCCCATCGACAGCACATAGTGGAAGTGTGCCACTACGTAATATGTGTCGTGAAGGTTGTCGTCGATACCGCCATTGGCCAGCACAACGCCGGTTACACCACCCACTGTGAACAGGAAGATGAAACCTAGTGACCATACCAGCGGCGATTTGAATTCCAGCGAACCGCCCCACATGGTTGCGATCCAACTAAAGATTTTCACGCCGGTTGGAACCGCGATGACCATAGTCGCTGCGGTGAAGTACATCTTGGTGTTAACGTCCAGGCCGACGGTGTACATGTGGTGCGCCCACACGATGAAACCGACAACGCCGATTGCCACCATCGCATAAGCCATGCCGAGATAGCCAAAAACTGGCTTGCGGCTGAAAGTCGCCACAATCTGGCTGACCATACCGAAGCCCGGCAAGATCATGATATACACTTCGGGGTGGCCGAAGAACCAGAACAAGTGCTGGTACAGGACCGGATCACCACCGCGCGAACCATCGAAGAAGGTCGTGTCGAAGTTACGGTCTGTCAGCAGCATGGTAATCGCCGCAGCAAGCACAGGAAGCGCAAGAAGCAGCAGGAATGCTGTAACCAGAACCGACCATACGAACAAAGGCATCTTGTGCAGGGTCATACCCGGCGCACGCATGTTGAAAATGGTGGTGATGAAGTTGGTCGCACCAAGGATCGAACCCGCACCGGCTAGGTGGAGCGAGAAGATCGCGAAGTCGACCGCTGGCCCATTGGCGTAGGTTGTCGAAAGCGGCGCATAGACTGTCCAGCCGGTACCCGCACCCAAACCAGCCGCGCTACCGGGCACAAACATCGAGAACATCAGGCTGGCGAAACCGGCAACGGTCAACCAGAACGAGATGTTGTTCATCCGCGGAAACGCCATATCCGGTGCACCGATCATCAGCGGCACGAACCAGTTACCGAAACCGCCAATCATTGCTGGCATGACCATGAAGAAGACCATGATCAGACCGTGCGCGGTGATCAGAACGTTCCACATGTGCAGATTGGCATCGAACGACGCCTCGCCGCCCATGAAGTTCACCCACCAGCCAAGATATTGGATACCCGGGGCTGCCAGTTCCATCCGCATGATGCCCGAAATCGCGCCGCCGATAATACCGGCCAGAATCGCGAAGATAAGGTACAGCGTACCGATATCCTTGTGGTTGGTCGACATGAACCAACGCGCAAAGAAGCCGGGCTTGTGATCTGCATCATGCCCGTGATCAGCGCTGTGATCATCTGGGACCGGGAATGTTTCAGCGGTTGTTGCCATGGCGTTTCTCTAACCTTGAATTAAGTAGGCGTTATATTCGGTATCGGGCTTATTCAGCCGGTGCTGATTCTGCAGGAGCTTCCTCGGTGGATGCTTCTTCAGCCGGCGCTTCTACCGCAGCTTCTTCAGCACCGCCAACGGTGCCGCCCTGCGAAAGAACCCATGCATCGAACTGCTCGCGCGGAAGCGCTTCGACGGTGATCGGCATGTAGCCGTGACGGGCACCGCACAGCTCTGAACACTGGCCGTAATAGATGCCAGGCTCGTTGATCGTCAGCAGGCGCTCGTTCAAGCGGCCCGGTACGGCGTCCATCTTGAACCACAGCGATGGGACTGCGAATGCGTGGATCACGTCCGCCGCGGTTGTTTGCAAACGGATCGGCGTATTGGCGGGAAGAACCATGCGGTTATCCACTGCAAGCTGTGCAGGTTCACCGCGCGCGATTGCCTCTTCTTCAGGCAGCATATTCGAAATGATCTCGAAGCCGCCATTATCGGGATAGGTGTACCCCCAATACCACTGATAACCGGTTGCTTTGACAGTGACGGCATCCTCGGGCGGGGTTTCGTACTGGCGCGCCAGCAGAGTGATTGATGGGATCGCAATCCCCACCAGAATCAGCACAGGTACCAGCGTCCACACCACTTCGATGAACGTGTTGTGCGTCGTTTTCGAGGGCTCCGGGTTGGCCTTGCGGCGATAGCGAACAACAACCCACAGAAGCAGGCCCAGCACGAACAGGCTGATCGCGGTGATAACCGGCATCAACAAATATGTGTGCATCTTGTACGCGAACTGGCCGTCGTCGGTATATTGCGGCTGGAAATCGATTCCGCCATCAACCGGCTGACCCTTAATCCACTCAGGACCGAGCGGAGTGTAGCCCGGCGTTGCAGCAGCAGGCGCTTCAGCCGCAGCCTCGACCGCAGCAGGCGCTTCCGCTGCTTCATCCTGCGCAATTGCCGCTTGTGGCGTGAGAGCCAGCAGAGCCGCTGCCCACAGCGTTGTTACAATCCGAAGAGTCCGACGGGACCAATCACCAAGAGCCATTATGTTGACGCTTTCCGTTTATTGTTTGGAGCCACGATGTGTAGCCCAGACGATCCCCAACGGGGTACTATTCTGCCGCGCCTATACGCATGGTTGCCCACTGCCTCAAGCGCTTCTAGGAGAAAAATCCGCAAGTCACGTTGCTCAATGGGCAACCATCAACAGGATTACCAGCGTTTTACTATGACAGAAGACGACGTTCTTTCCGAATTCCGCGCCAGCGAAGCGCTGCTCGAAGGCCACTTCAAACTGTCCTCCGGACGGCATAGCGGGCATTATTTGCAATGCGCGCGGGTACTGATGGACCCGATGCGGGCCAGCCGACTCGCAGCGGCATTGGCAGCGAAACTGCCGCGCGAGATCCGCAGCGCCATTGACGTGGTTATCTCCCCGGCCATGGGCGGCATCATCATCGGCCATGAAATGGGCCGCGCGCTCGGTAAGGAAGCCATGTTTCTTGAGCGCCCTGACGGGACCTTCGGCCTGCGCCGCGGATTCGCAATCGAGAAAGGTGCAAAGATCATCGTCGTCGAAGATGTCGTCACAACCGGCTTGTCTTCCAAAGAAGCAATGAAAGCTGTGGAAGACGCTGGCGGCGAGGTCCTGGCGCTGGTGTCTGTGGTCAACCGGACCGGCGGCGATGTCAGCTTCGACGTGCCTTATCACGCATTGGTCGAGATCACCTTCCCGACTTACGCCGATGATGAAGTGCCTGCCGAACTCGCAGCCATTCCCGTTACCAAACCGGGAAGCCGTAAATGATGACGAGTTCCCACAAGCCCCACCCCTTAAGATTGGGCGTCAACATCGATCACGTCGCGACTATCCGCAATGCGCGCGGCGGCGATCATCCTGATCCGGTGCGCGCAGCAGAGATCGTCGCTGCGGTCGGTGGCGACGGAATTACCGCGCATTTGCGCGAAGACCGGCGGCATATCCGCGATGATGACCTAAAGCGTATTCAGGACGCGACCAACCTTCCGCTCAATCTGGAAATGGCCGCAACTGACGAGATGCTGGAGATTGCCATTCGCCACAAACCGCACGCCGCATGTATTGTGCCGGAAAAGCGTGAGGAACGCACCACCGAAGGCGGCCTCGATGCCACAGGTCAGCACAACCGGATTGCCCCAATCGTATCGCAACTGGCCGACGCAGGCATACGCGTGAGCCTGTTCATCGAAGCGGACGAGCGGCAATTGGAAGCCGCTTTGCGACTCGGCGCGCCAGTGGTGGAGTTCCACACCGGCGAATATGCACACGCGCATCTCGATGGTGACCGCGATCTTCTTGCCTCCGAATTGAAACGCATCGCCGATATGTCCGCCCTCGCCGCGAAAAACGGAATCGAGCCACATGCCGGCCACGGTCTGACATATGAGAATGTCCAACCGATCGCGGCCATCCCGCAATTGGCCGAACTCAATATCGGGCACTATCTGATGGGCGAAGCAATCTTTGTCGGTCTGGAAAACGCCGTTCGCAAAATGCGCGATCTGATGGACGATGCAAGGTGAGCGATGCACCGGCAAAACTGACGGGCGAACAGAAACGCTGGGCAATCAGCGCCGCCGCGATCTTCGTTCTGTCGATTGGATTCCTCGGATATGCGCTCAACACGCGGGTCTTGGTGACGTTCGCTATCGGCTGGGTCGCGTTGCAGATCTTCGGCTATGTCGGATCGATCAAGCGAGCCAATGGCGACTTCTCTCACCCATTGTTCAAAAGCCAGGTGATGCTGAATGTGATCGCGCTCAGCCTGCTCATTGCGCTTTTTCTTCGGGGGACGGCATGATTATCGGCCTTGGATCAGACCTTTGCAATATCGATCGGATTGCCAAAGCGCTCGACCGCCATGGTGAGCGGTTCGAGAAACGCAGCTTCACCGAAGTCGAACGCGCCAAAGCGGCCAAACGCCCCTACACCCGCGCGGGAACCTATGCGAAGCGGTTCGCCGCAAAAGAAGCATTCTCCAAAGCGGTCGGCACCGGTTTCTATCGCGGCGTCTACATGAAGGATATCGGCGTGGTGAACGCCAAGTCGGGCGCCCCCACTCTCGCTCTCACCAATGGAGCGGCTACGCGGCTTGCGGAATTGACGCCGGATGGGCATGAAGCCGTCATTCATCTTACTCTCACCGATGATCATCCATGGGCGCAAGCATTCGTGATTATCGAGGCCGTTCCCAAAGCATCCTAGACCATGAGCACTGACACCCCAATTGTGACCGACAATTCTGAAACCGATTCCGGCGATAGTGCCGCGAAAGTAAACTGGCTCGCCGAATTTCGCGGGTTAGCGCTAATGCTGCTCGCTGTGCTGGCCTTCCACAGCTTTATCGCAAAGCCTTTCTATATTCCTAGCGCGTCGATGGTGCCCAATCTGCTGGTGGGGGACCGATTGGTGGTTAGCAAATATCCCTATGGCTGGTCATGGGCGTCCGCATCATTTCACCTGTTGCCGCGCAGTGAAACGCGCATTTGGGCAGATACGCCCGAATATGGCGACATCGTGATCCCGGTCCATCCGGATCGCGATGAAGACTATATCAAACGTGTGGTTGCACGTCCGGGTGACCGCTTCGAAGTGCGCAAAGGACAGATCATTTTGAATGGCCAGCCGGTGAAGCAGGAAATGGAGCCCCCCCTGCGCATTCCTATCGATGCCAACATGCCGTGTGATTTCGGATACGACATGGAGAACGGTGCGCCGTTCGACTACAAAGTGACATTGCCCGATGGGCGGATTGCCTGCGAACCACCCATCCAGCGCGAGACAATGCCCAACGGAGCGTCCTATCTGATCATTGACCACAACACCCAATCTTCGGATGATTTTGCCGAGATCACAATTCCGGAAGGTCATGTTTTCGTGATGGGCGACAATCGCGACCATTCAGCTGACGGCCGCGACTTCAGCGGCAATGGCTTGAGCGGCCCGATCCCGCTGGAAAATATTGGCGGAAGGGCGGAATTTATAACTTTCTCGCTTGACGGTAGCACAAGCTGGAACCCGATTAGCTGGTGGACATCCTTGCGCGGCGGGCGGGCGTGGACCACTCTGCGACCTGCAATTGCCGAGGGAGCAGACCAAGAGTGAGCCGTAAACGCGAACAATCAGACGAAAATCTTGGCACCAGCCCATCGCGTATTTCCAGCCCGGAACTGCGTTTCGAAGCGCAGCGCGCATTTGTGTGGGCAGCGGTTATCGGCTCGGTCGTGCTCGCTCTCTACATATCGCAGGCGCTGTTGATCATCTTCGGGGCGCTCGTGGTCGCATCCATGATCGATGGTGGTGCTCGCTTACTCGGCCGGGTGCTGCCCATTCCGCGGACATGGCGAATATCGTTGGTGCTCCTGGCTGCGGTCGGGTTTTTATACTGGCTTGTGACCTACGCCGGATCGCAAATTTCGCAAGAAGCAGCGCAATTTCCAGCGATCATCCAGCAGCAAGCAGCCGTCGCTTTTGAATGGTTGCGCGGCCAAGGCTTCGCGATAGATGCGCCGGATTTCCAGGCACTTTTGACCAATCTGATGAGCGGCGTGGGCACAGTCACGCGGGCGATCAGCGGCCTCCTGGGCTGGCTCACCACATTGCTGTTGGTCTCAATCATCGGGATCTATCTGGCGTTCGAGCCGCGCATGTATGAACGCGGCGTGGCGTGGATGCTACCCGCCCATCGCCGCAGCGAATTCTTCGAGACCGCTTCACAAATGGGGCGGACAATGCGCCGCCTGATGGCTGGCCGGCTCGTTGGCATGGTGTTCGAGGGAGTTTTTACTTACGTGATGCTGGCCGGCGTCGGTCCGCTAATCGGAATTGGGACTGTGCCCATGGCGGCCCTGCTTGCGATTCTGACCGGACTGCTGGCGTTTATTCCCAATCTCGGCGCGATACTGTCGGGCGTTTTGATGGTGCTGGTCGGCTTTTCCGGCGGAACCGATATGGGACTCTACACGATCTTCGTCTATTTTCTGGTCCAGAATGTCGATGGCTATCTGGTAATCCCGCTCATCGCTCGGAAAACTGTTGATCTCGCCCCTGCCCTGGTCCTGTCATCGCAGCTTATTATGGGCATCCTGTTCGGTATCTTGGGCCTGTTCCTTGCCGATCCGCTGCTTGCGATGATCAAAGTGGCGCTTCAACGCCGGGCCGAGCAAAACCAGAACGAAGACGAAAACGCTAAGGAAGCCATAAATGGCACGTAAGTTTCTCTATTTTATCGCGTTCCTGATCGTGTTGGCGATTGCCGCTTTCTTCGTTCTGCGCATCTGGTCGCAGGAACTGACCGAATACGCGTTTGTGCCACGCGAGGAGTTCGACGAACAGGCACCACTCGAAGAAAATGCCTACCAGGACCCCGCAATGTGGTTCTCGCGCCCTGGAATTGGAATCAGCGATCCGGCGCGCTGGCAACCTCCGACACGCGCGCGCGACCGCATGGTACCCAAACCGGCTGATCCGAAACAAGATTTCGCAGTATTCTTCATCCATCCGACCAGCTTCCTCGACAGCGGATCGTGGAATGCGCCATTGGATGACGCGGAATCGCAGCGCATTGCCAAAATCTATGTGCGCGGCATGGCCAGCCCGTTCAATCAGGCATCGGAAATCTGGGCACCGCGCTATCGCCAAGCCACAATGGGCGCATTTCTCGCCGACTCTGCGGATGCCGAACAAGCTATCGAAGCCGCTTATGATGACGTGAAGCAGGCCTATGCATTCTTTCTGACCAGCGTGGATGCCGACACGCCCATCGTTCTCGTAGGCCATAGCCAAGGTTCGCTCCATTTGCTTCGCCTGCTGCGCGAAGAAATCGCGACTTCCGATGCGAAGAGCCGGGTTGCCGCCGCATACGCCATTGGCTGGCCCATTTCGGTCGAGCATGATTTGCCTCTATTGGGCTTCCCTGCATGCGCAACGCCGCTGCAGGCTGGCTGTGTGCTGAGCTGGTCGAGTTTCGCAGAGCCAGCTGGCCCCAAGCAAGTGCTCGACAGCTATCGGCTTTCGACCGGATTTGACGGCGAGCTGCGCGGCGATAGCGCGATCCTGTGTACCAATCCGCTAACGGGCGAAATTGGCGGTGAGGCTGCGAAAGAGCTGAATGCCGGCACACTGGTGCCAGAGGCAGATTTCTCATCGGGCGAGTTAGTCCCCGGCGCAGTCCCCGCACGATGCGACGAGCGCGGCTTGCTGCTCATTGGCGATCCGCCTGAGATGGGGAACTATGTTCTCCCGGGTAACAATTATCACGTCTATGATATTCCGCTGTTCTGGCAGAACGTCCAATATGATGTAGAGCGCCGGGTCGCAGCATGGAACACAGCGCCCTGATTACTGATAGCGCCGCTGATCTGCGCGAGGCCTTGCCCGATGGCGGAGCATTGCTGGCGCTCGACCTCGGCACCAAGACGATCGGTACCGCAACCTGTGATGCCGGATGGCAATTTGCAACTGCAGGCAAGACACTGGAACGCGGCAAGTTTGGCCGCGATAAGGAACGGCTGGCCGAGATCATCCGCGAACGCTCTGTCCGCGCTATCGTAATCGGCCTCCCGCGCAATATGGACGGCAGCGAGGGATCGCGTGCGCAGGCCAGCCGCGCCTATGCCCGCAATCTTTCTACCGCGTTTGAACTGCCGGTCCTGCTGTGGGATGAACGCTGGTCCACCACCTCGGCCGAGCGCGATATGATCGGGCAGGATATGAGCCGCCGCAAACGCTCCGAACGGATCGACAGCCACGCAGCCGCAGTGTTCCTGCAAGGCGCGATTGATGCGCTGGCAGGCGGTATACTCTAAAAGCTGCGCCTCACCACGCCGCCTGTTAAATTAAAAGATTGAAATGGGTTGGGAGACCTTACAGAGCAATTCCATGGCCAAAGAGCTTCCCCCGTTTGATCCGGCAAAGACCGCACAATTCCTGATGCGACATGGCCATTCGGCCAAGCTGGGCTTGATATTCCGCGATCACGGAACCGATTGGGTGGAGCTGGAATTGCCTTGGCGCGAGGATCTGGTCGGTGAAGTGGAGCGAAAGATACTCGCCTCAGGTCCGATCATAAGCATGCTCGATATGGCATCAGGTCTTTCGATCTGGACCAGACATGGCACGTTCGCTCCGGTTGCGACGCTCGACCTTCGCGTCGATTACCAGCGTCCGGCCCGTGAACGCAGTTCGGTTTTTGGTAGGGTAGAATGCTATAAGCTGTCCAAATCCGCAGCATTTGTGCGCGGCGTCGCCCATGACGGCGATCCGGATGATACGGTGGCAACCATGGCTGGTATCTTCATGACGATCGGTCAGGATTCGCGCAATGCCTGAGATTCCTCTGACACCCTATGCCCGTTCTCTGGGAATTTTCGTGCATGGTGAAGAGGACGGAGCGCCCGTTCTCGGCTTTGAATTCAGCAGCGATGTGGAGGGGCGCCCACAGCATCTTCATGGCGGCGCGACAAGCGGTTTGCTGGAAACCGCTGGCTATGCCCTGCTCCGCAAGGAACTGGAGCAGCTTGGCCGCGCGCATCGGCTCAAACCGATCAATATCACCGCACAGTTCCTATCGGCGGGCAAGCAAAAGACAACATACGCCAAAGCGCGGATCGTCAAGCTGGGGCGCCGCAACGCGAACATCTCGGTCGAGGCATGGCAAGATAATCGCGAGCGGCCGATTGCAACCGCGATTATGAATATTCTGATGGCAGAGCCGGACGCCTGACGCCTGCTAATCGGGCGTATCGATGTTCAGCCCGTCCTCGTCCAGCCGGATATCGATCGGCACTCCCTCAATCTCTGTTTCGAGCGTCACCCCCTCCCCGTCACGAATGCGCAGACGCGTGCCATTCTCACCGATCGGAATATCTTCCAGATCGGGTACATCCTGCGGTTGAACAGGACCCGAAGGATTGGCTTTGGGTGTTGGACGAGTGCGCTCGGGCGCGCCCAAAGCCTGCCGCATAAAGTCGCGCCAGATACGCGCAGGCAGCCCGCCACCGGTTACGCCATCTAATGGTGTATTGTCGTCATTTCCGACCCACACACCGACTACCAATTCATTCTCGCCTTCTCCGGCATATCCGACGAATAACGCATCTCGGTTGTTCTGAGTTGTCCCGGTTTTCCCGTAGTTTGGTCCGCTGAGCATCGCCGCACGTCCTGTACCATTATTCACTGCCGCACGAAGCATCTGCTCGAGATCGTCATGAACCGAACCCGGCAGGCTACCGGAGGAACTCCATAACCAATCGAACCAGCCTTCCTCCTCCGCTTCGAATGCACGCGGTTCGACCGGGAAACTGTTGGCTGCGATCCCGGCGTAGGCGGCAGTTAGTTCCAATAGCGTCACCGTCGAGGATCCCAATGCCACGCTTGGATCGCCAGCGGGCAACGCCGAATCCAGGCCCAGATCGCGCGCGGTATTTCTTACCGCCTCATCGCCCAGTTGGTTGAACAAGCGGACAGCGGCAACATTGCTGGATTGCGCAAATGCTTGCTCGAGAGTCAGCGTGTCGGAGTAGTTACCGCGATAGTTCTGCGGCCGATAACTTCCGGCCGTGATTTCTGTATTATCAACCGGATCATCAGGTTGCATCCCGGCTTCCAGCGCCGCCAGATAGACAAAGAGCTTGAATGTCGATCCCGGTTGACGCTTCGCCTGTGTTGCCCGGTTGAACGGCGATTTTGCATAATCCTTGCCGCCGATCATAGCGACAACTTCACCATCCGGGCGCATAGCAACCAAAGCAACCTGCGCATTACCCAACTTGGCGCTCCCGGTTACGCGCCGCGCAATACTCTGAAGGCGTGAATCCAGCGTCGTCGTGTATGTCTGACTCGCATAGCCGGAGTCCGATAATTTGCGCACTTCCGGCAGGGCCCAGTCAGCAAAGTATGTTCCTGTCGGGACATCATTCTTGGCCCGTGCATCGATCACAGGGTTGGGCATAGCGTCGGCTTCAGCCTGTGTCAGATATCCTGCCGCGACCATCGATTTGACGACCAACTGCATGCGCTTTTCAGCGCGATCATAATGCCGCGTCGGCGCATAGCGGGAGGGAGCCTGCACCAGGCCCGCCAACATGGCCGCTTGCTCGGGCTTGAGATTTTCTGGCTTGCGATAGAAATAATGCAGCGATGCAGCGCGCAGACCGTAGACGTTGTCTCCGAAATAGACGTTGGACAGATACCGTTCGAGGATCTCTTCCTTGGTCAACCAAGTCTCCAGCCAAAACGCGATCAGCATCTCTCGTGCTTTACGGCTCAGGCTGCGCTCGGGTGTAAGGAAGCTGTTCTTGGCGAGTTGCTGTGTAATCGTGCTGCCTCCGCCGACGCCGGTCCACATAGCCCGCGCAATTCCGCGCGGATCAACACCCCAATGGGTGAAGAACCGCCTGTCTTCGATGGCGATGAAGGATTCTACCACATGATCGGGTAATGCCTTCAGATCGATCGGTTCGTCGGTGATCGCGCCATTGCGTGCAATCGGTGTTCCGTCAGCCGCGAGCAGTGTGATTTGCGGCGCAGCAATCGGCTCTAGCGACTTTGACAGCGGCGCGGTTATCGCCAACCATGCAACAATCGCAATGAGCAGCGCGAAGATCGCCGCCAGGGTCCGCACTGCCCACCAACGCTTGCGGCGTTGCTTCCAGTAACGCGGCTGCCACCAGCTCTGCTTGCGGCGCTCTAAATCGGCGGCTTTGCGATCAACCTGATCGAGCCGTGAGTCCCAGGCATCATAGTCCGGAGTGGGTGTGCCCGAGCGATAGACGACATCATCATCGCCCTCATCGTCCCAATCGGCACCATAGGGTTCCTGCAACGCGAAATAGCGATTGTCCGATGGATCAACCTCTTCACGAGACTTTCCTCCAAAGGGCCAGAATCTGGAAAACCGCGAAGCCATCGGCGACTGTATTACATAAACAACACAGCCTTGGCGAGAGGATTCGTCACTGCAGCTTCGTGCGCAAAGTGAATGTCGTGATTTTACAAGGTTCCGAGCAGTTTGCTATCTATCCTCGACCTAGTCGAGATTTGCTGGAGGGCATCACATGGAATATCGTTCGCTCAAAGCCGCATCGCTGGCGATAGGGCTACTGGCTAGCTGCGGCGCTATCGGCCTTGCCCTGACAAGCGCTGCTACAGCGCAAGACGCAGCGACCGATCAACACCCGATAAACGAGATTACCGGCCATTACGCGGGCACTTTCATTTGCGGTTTCGGTGAAGTCGGGATGACATTAACAATCAACGATGCCGGGCCCGCTCCCGAAGACGCGCTGCCCGGGCAATGCCGCTCCGGTGCTGGCCCCTGCAATGATGCGCGTGCGTTTCGGCTAGCCAGCCTACGTTCGATTGACGGCGTATTGAACTTCTTTCCCACCGCGGCAAACCCGGACGCGAAGGCCGGTTCGTTCAAAGTTAGCGGGCTTGCCGAGATAGCGAATGCACCCGCGTACCAGATCGAACTCAAACCGGGCGAATGGATCGAAAAACCCGAACGCTTCGGAGCATCCGCGATGGAAGCAACCATTGTCGATGGGGAGATGGTGGGCAAACCCACCGCGCCGGGTTGCTATACCTTGCGGCTGCGCAAACTGAGCGGAGTTTGAAATGATGAAACACATTACGCAAACCATAATGGCAGGTATCGTTGCCGTTTCGCTGGGCTTAACGGCGCTTTCTGCTGCTCCAGCCCATGCGGAAACGGAAGCAGACGCGTTGGCCGAAGGTATCGAGGCCTACGATACATTCAAATATGACGAGGCTGCGGCCATCCTGAAACCGCTTGCCGATGCCGGTAATGCCGAAGCGCAATATCGGATCGCCTATCTTCATTTGCTGGGCAAAGGCGGAATGCCGGAATCACCGGAGCGTCTTTTCTCTTATGCTGAGAAAGCTGAAAAACAGGGTCACTTGGGCGCGCGTCTGATGGTAGCGGAAGCCTATCTCGAGGGAAGCGGGACTAAACAAAATATCGCCAAGGGTATCGAACTGACCCGGTCGGTGATCGCGGCGAAAACTGCCTCGAATGCCAACATCGCAGATGCTCACCTGACCATGGCATTCTTATATGAAGAAGGGATGGGCGTTGCCAAATCCCCCAAAAAGGCGGTCGAGCACTACAAGAAATCGCAGACAGCCAATTCTGACAAATTTACGCTGATTTATCTCGTCGATCTGCTCGATGACGGTCACGGCGGTAGCTTCGAGCAGGAAGTCGATTGGTATAGGCAACTCGCCGCATTCGGTAACGCGAGAGCCTTCGCAAAAATCAAAGCCCACGCAGATCAAGGCGATGCGCATTCACAATATATTGTCGGCAACGTTTATTACGGGGACCAGACTTTCGGCCTGCGCAACGCCACCAATATTGGCGATATTGAACGAAACGGTCAGCGCAATTGGGAATATTGGGAAAGAGCGGCCAAAGGCGGAATAGGCGAAGCGGCAGTTAAGTCCGTCGGTGCGTTTACCCGGGGAATGCCCGATAATGAACAACTGGCGAAAGCTGCCTATTGGCTCAAAAAAGCACCAACGATGAAGTTTCTGGACGAAAGCAATCGCGCCCAAGCCTTTATCGCTTTGGGGGACGCATATTTTTCCGGTCGACGAAGCGCAAGCATTCCCAAGGATCTAACGAAAGCTGAAGAACATTATCGTAAAGCCAAACACGGCGACGGTCTAAACGAAGTCGCCAAGGCGCACTTATATGCCAAGGACACAGCGAAAAATGTGCCAAAGGGTTTCGCACTGCTTCAGGAATGCGCAGCGCTGGATAACGCGAAATGCCAGTTTAACCTTGGCCTGAACTACGTTTTCGGATTGGGAACAGAGCGGTCATACGAGCAGGCTTTGAAATGGTTCGATTTGTCGGCCACCAATGGATATGCGCGTGGCAAGTCGTTCGCAGATGACCTGAGGCGCCGTGGGAAATTGCCCGACGTCAAACCCGACCAGTGAATTACATAATTGCGAGTTTTTCAACTTCTGCCTTCTCACGAGTCCATTATGACGTACTCTACCGCGGCCACAATAATCGCAGCGGCATTCGTGCTGACCCAACCCGTCAGCGCGCAGGAACTGCCGCCCTGCCCCTCTGGCAAAATCGGCGAGTGGGAATGGAACGCCACCGCAGAGCGCACCCGTATCTATTACAAGCAAGGCGAATGGAACCTTGGCCCGGATGTCGAGCTTACCGAGCTACCAGCGCAGAAAACTCCTGAGATCGAGCTCACGAAGATCGCGAAAACCGGTGAAGCGGCGGAACGCGCCTTCATCAATATCAGATACTTCCCTGCCGGTCTGACCGTGCGCGCACAGGGGCGCAATTTTCCGCTATTTGACAGCGAAGCCCACAAATACCGCGTGGGCATTGCGTCACAGGGAGGGAATGTAGACTTGGAGGTTACGACAGGATGGCGAGCACTTAGCCGTTACTCGTTCGGGGTTTTTGGCGGCTCAGCGACATTTGAAAGCCAAGACGCGCCGGCAAAGCTGGAAAAGCAGGTCAAAGGAAAAGGCATGCTGGGCTTGTTCCTCTTCCCGTCTTTCGAAAAGCTGAAAAACCCTGAGCCGGTCGCCATGCTGATTATGCCAGAAAACGGACGGATGGCAGCATGGCAGGCGGCTACCACCGCGCATCAAGCGCTTGCTGCGGCGCACGAGAAAGGGCCCGGCTGCTAGACTGTGCTACACAAGAATAACTGAGCCGGATCGATTGGGTTAAGCCGACCCGACAACGCTCTCAGGCAATTCCGTACCAAACACGCGCTGGTAATATTCAGCGACCAGCATCCGTTCTGCCTCGTCACATTTGTTGAGGAAGCTGAGGCGGAAGGCGAAACCGACATCGTTGAAAATCGCGGCGTTTTGCGCCCAGGTGATAACTGTACGCGGGCTCATCACGGTCGAGATATCGCCGTTCATAAAGCCTTGGCGCGTCAAATCCGCGACCTTGATCATGTCGGCAATCTGCTTCGGATCGCCCTTGGGATTTTTAGCCGTGACGATATCCTGCTCAACCTCTGCTGGCAGATAGTTCAGCGCGGTTACGATATTCCAACGGTCCATCTGGCCTTGGTTGATCGCTTGCGTACCATGATAGAGGCCGCTGGTGTCCCCCAGACCGACCGTGTTGGCTGTCGCGAACAGGCGGAAGCCCGCATCGGGACGGATTACGCGGTTTTGGTCAAGCAGGGTCAGCTTGCCTTCCGCTTCCAGAACGCGCTGGATCACGAACATCACATCAGGGCGGCCTGCGTCATATTCGTCGAATACAAGAGCAACGGGATGTTGGAGCGCCCAAGGCAGCAAGCCTTCGCGGAATTCGGTGACTTGCAAACCATCGCGCAGCACAATCGCGTCACGCCCGACCAGATCGATCCGGCTGATATGCGCGTCGAGGTTGATACGGATACATGGCCATTTCAGCCGCGCAGCGACTTGCTCGATATGCGTACTTTTACCCGTGCCGTGATAGCCCTGCACCATCACCCGGCGGTTATGCGCAAAGCCTGCCAGGATCGCCAATGTCGTGTCCGCATCGAAAACGTAGTTGGGATCGAGATCAGGCACGCGCTCATCCGCTTCGCTGAAAGCGGGCACTTGCCAATCGATGTCGACACCGAATGTGTCGCGCACATCGACGTTTGTGTCAGGCGCGGCGAGTGATGTCTTGGAGGTCGGGTCGAAGGTCTTGTCTGTCATATTGCGTGAACGCCTAGACGCGCATCGGGGTCCCTGCAAGCGCGGAAAGCGCAGTTGCACGCAGGAATTCTTGCAGGTGATTCAGCCGCAGAATTAGGGTGCCGTAACGTCAGTCAGGTGGCCGGTCTTGATCCACACCTTCGCACCATTTTTTCCGGCTTGGGCATCGAGCATATCGCCGGGCGGGATTCGCAGCCAACTATGCTTGCCCAGTTCCTCGCAATCGACGATCACTAGCCCGTCCAACACGAGCAATTCCGCACCGCCCGGAGCATCGAACGATCGCTGCGCATCAAACGCCCATTTCTCCACGAACACCGCCTCGCTCTCATCCTGATGGATAGTCGATGCCGATATACCTTTCTGCCCTTCGACTGGCGCAAGGTTCTCGGCGTCCAAATCGAGCGAAAACTGGTTCCGGCCATCGGGATCAAACTGCCATAGTTTCACGAAGATTGTGCAGCCCGGTTCCGATCTCGGCACATGATGTGTGCTCGGCGGATTGCGGACATAGGTTCCCACAGGATAGTCGCCATGCTCGTCCTGAAACACGCCTTCCAGCACGATGAATTCTTCACCGCCGTCATGTGTGTGTTCGGGAAAACTGCTGCCCGGCGTGTAACGGACGATGGAAGTGGCCCGCGCCACCTCCCCGCCGATCCGGTCGAGCATCCGGCGATCGACGCCCGCCATAGGGGACGGCACCCAATCGATCTGATCGCTGTGGACGACCACTCGTTTGTCGAAATCGGCATTGATCTTCATCAAATGGCTCCTTTGCCCTTCAACCCGAATTGGCGCCTGGGACTCATGAATTCAACTTGGTAGATTTTGGTTAGTACCCCATATTGGTCAGGTGTCCCGCCCGAGCCCATCCGAATTCCTCCGCAGCCGTTTGGTTGGCCGCGTCCGTGCGGTGTTCAACGACGTCGAGAAGGGGCAACAGCCAGTTCCGCCATCAGACGATGCTTTTTTCGTGAAGGACTCGCCAATCCGCTTGGTGCATGCGGATGCGGTATCGATGATGGTCGGCGGCATTCGCAGCCTGCTGTTGCAGATGCTGCACCCGCCTGCGCTGCAGGGCGTGCTCGATCATTCGAATTTTCGCGAAGATATGCATGGGCGTCTGCGGCGCACCGCCCGTTTTATTGCTATTACGACTTTCGGCCACCGGGATGAGGCTGACAAAATCATCGGGCGCGTAAATCGTATTCACGCCCAAGTCGGTGGCAAATTGCCAGGTGGCACTGCCTATTCGGCGCAGGATCCACGCACCCTTGCGTGGGTTCATGTGGCTGAAGCGCTTAGTTTTCTGGAAGCCTATCTGCACTATGTAAATCCGGCGATGCCTTCCGCCGATCAGGATGAGTATTTCCGGCAATTTGCAGTAATTGCACGGAAGTTGGGCGCCGATCCTGTGCCTGAAACCAAGGCTGACGCGGAAGCGCTGTTCAACGAATTTCGTGATCAACTCAAGAGCTCCGCTGAAGCACGTGCAGTGGCCGATCTTGTGCTCAACCAACGACCGAAAGGAACACCGCCCGGCGTTCAAACTATCCTCGGGACTGCTGCGGTCGACCTACTGCCATCTTTTGCGCGCCCGATGCTGGGGCTCAAACAGCCCGGCCTGTCCCTGCTCCCAACAAAAATCGCCACGCATACCGTCGGGCGAACGCTGAGGTGGGCCTTCAAACAATAGCCACATTCATGGAGCATCCTGCACCCTGGACCAGATGAGAGACGAACTATGGCAGATTACACATTTTTCACCAATCCGATGTCGCGCGGGCAGATCGTGCGTTGGGCACTGCATGAGGCAAATGCGGATTACGAGACCGAGCTGGTTGATTGGACGAATAAGCCGCAGGGGCTGCTCGATGCCAACCCGATGGGCAAAGTGCCGACGCTGGTGCACCACCATGGCGACCACACCCATGTGATTACCGAAGCCGCGGCGATTTGTGCCTATATCGCCGAGGTCAGTGCGCCGGATTTGCTCCCCAGCGACGAGGAGCGCGCATCCTATCTGCGCTGGATGTTCTTTGCTGCCGGACCGCTGGAGCAAGCGATCATCGCCAAATCGATGGGCTGGGATGTTCCAGATGGCAAAGAGGCTATGGCAGGTTTCGGCACCTATGAACGGACGGTCGAAACGCTCATCTCGGTGCTATCGGGTCGCGATTTTATCTGCGGAGACCGTTTCACGATGGCAGATGTCTATGTCGGTAGCCAAGTCGATTGGGGCTTGATGTTCCAGTCCCTGCCCGACGATCCTGTGTTCAAAGCCTACGCCGAACGCCTGCGCCAACGGCCGAAATACAAAGAAGCAAAAGGCATCGATATGGCTCTGATCGCAGAGGCTGAGAGCAATGGCTGACTAGCTAAACGCCACGCTTTTCCGCAAAAGCTGATACGCTTCGACTACCCTTCCTAGTCGTGCCTCGTGGCTTCGGTCGCCGCCATTGCGGTCGGGATGATATTGGCGAACAAGTTGCGAATAGCGGCGGCGCAGCCCCGCACGGTCGGTGTCGGTCTCTAGGCCCATTTCGGTGAGCGCTTCCTGCTCTCGCGGTGTGAAACGGCCATAGTCGGCCATACTACCAGCGGCACGTTTCTTGATACTGGCGGCGCGCCCGCTGATCGCTTCGAGCGGATCGTCAAAGTCAGCCCAGCGCGGCATGCCATCAACACCCGCATCGGCGCGGAATGCGCGGTTCTCGGTGCGCCAGTCGGCCAAGGGCGATTGCGCGGCGAAAATCTCGTCAGCATTCATCCCTTCGAACCAGTCATATCCGGCATTAAACTCGCGCACATGATCCAGGCAAAACCACAGATACTCGCCCGGCCCGTCAAATCCCGACCCGCGCGGTCCCGGAGCGCGAAACTCGCCAGGTTCGGTGCAACCATGTGCACGGCATTCTTGCCCCGCACTCTCAAACCGACCATGGAACCTGTCACCGCGCATAGCGTCCTAGAATGGGGACGCCCGCGAAAATTGCAAATCAGGAGAGACTGCCCGTGAGTGTTGCTGCAGAGATGGAAAGCCTTCTGACCGAGGCATTTGCGCCGACAAGGTTAGAGATCATCAACGATAGCGCGTCGCATTCCGGGCACTCGGGCGATGATGGTAGCGGGGAATCGCATTTTACTATTGTGATCGAAAGCGCAGCGTTTGACGGCGTATCACGCTTGCAGCGGCAGCGGATGATCAATGCTGCGCTCGGCGATATTCCGGGGCAGCGCGTTCATGCGTTGGCGCTCACAGTATCTGCGCCGGGAGACAAGGTTTGATCGAACAGACGCTCACTCCCACAACGCATGACCTCGGTGCTTTCGAAGTAAGGCGAGTATTGCCCGCAAAAACCAGAGCGATGGTCGGTCCGTTCATTTTCGTCGATGAGTTTGGTCCTGGCTCGCTCGATATCGGTAAGGGTATGGACGTGCGCCCTCATCCGCACATCAACCTTTCCACCGTCACCTGGCTATTCCAGGGCGCGATTGATCACCGCGACTCTCTTGGCAGCTTTTCAACAATCAAGCCAGGCCAAGTAAACTTGATGACTGCTGGCAAAGGGATCGTCCATTCGGAACGAAGCCCGCAAAGTGAACGAGACATCGAAGCAGCAATCTACGGAATGCAGACGTGGCTTGCTTTGCCTGACGGGAAAGAAGAAATCGCACCGGCATTCGAGGCGATCAGCGATTTGCCCGTGATCGAAGACAAAGCCGCGAAGTCCATTGTCATTATGGGAGAATTGTGGGGTCGGCGGGCGGGCACAACCACCCATGCGGACACGATCTACGCCGAAATAATTCTAGGACCATCGGGCTCTGTCCCGATCGATTGCCGCGCGGACGAGCGCGCCGTCATGCTGGTGGGCGGCGAAGCAATGCTTGACGGGGTCAAGCTGGGTTTGTTTGAACTCGCCGTACTCAAACCGGGTGTGGCGATGGCCCTGCGGTCGCACAAAGGCGGTCGAATAATGCTGCTTGGAGGCGAGGCGTTTTCGACAAAGCGGCACGTCTGGTGGAATTTCGTGAGTTCCAGCCGCGAACGGATTAATCAGGCAAAGGATGATTGGTCGGCGGGACGTTTCCCGTCCATTCCGGGCGACGACAAAGAATTGATCGAACTTCCCTCCCAACCAAAGACAGTGAGTTACCCATGAACGCTTCAGAAAACATAATATGGATCACTGGTGCATCATCGGGCATTGGTGCAGCGCTCTCAGCGGAATGGGCTGGACGCGGTGCGAAGATCATTCTTTCGGGACGTGACGAGAAGCGATTGGCAGAAGTTGCCGATAGCCTCGATACAGAAACTCTAATCCTGCCATTCGATGTCCGCGATGATGCGGCTCTTGCCGAAGCAACGAGCAAAGCGATTGCGTGGACTGGCAATGTCGATGTGTTCGTCGCCAATGCGGGCGTTTCGCAGCGCAGCCGTGCAGTCAAGACCGATATGCAGGTCTATCGCGACATTATCGATATCGATCTGACTGCTCAGATCGCCGCCACGCAAGCCTTGCTGCCGCATATGACCGAGCGCGGATCGGGCAAGCTGGTGTTTATCTCCTCCATTGCGGGAAAAGTCGGTGTGCCCATGCGCACCGCCTATTGCGCCGCGAAATTTGGCCTGATCGGATATGCCGACGCTTTGCGCGCAGAAATGTCAGTCAGCGGTATAGATGTGCATGTGATTGCACCCGGGTCAGTCGCAACGAATGTCTCGCGCAATGCACTTTCCGCCGACGGAACCAGACGGGGCAAAAGTGACGACGTCATCGACAATGGCATCCCGCCAGACGAAGCCGCCAAGACGATGGTCGATGCCATCGTAGCAGGTCAACGCGAGATCATCGTTGCGCGCGGCATGGAGGAAGCGATGGGCGAAATCCGCCGAACACCCGATCAATTGCTCGACCAAGTCGCCGCGATGGTCGCCGCCGGATATATGGACAAGATGGAAGCGGACGGCTGAGGCGATGGCGGAGCAAAAGCGTGTAACACTGGCCAATGGCATAGAACTGGATGTGGTCGATGAAGGGCCACGCGATGGTGAGGTGCTGCTATTCTTACATGGCTTCCCGGAATCGCATCGTACATGGCGGCACCAGATACCAGCGTTTTCGGATCGCTACCGTTGCATTGCGCCCGACCAGCGCGGGTATCGCGGATCCTCCAATCCGCAGGCTGTCGAAAGCTACACTCCAGACCAATTGATCGGTGACATCTTCTTGCTTGCCGATGCGCTGGGAGTGGGGAAATTCACTGTCGTCGGTCACGATTGGGGCGGCGCGATTGCTTGGGGTGTTGCCATCGGGGGACAAGTCCAGCGGGTTGAGCGCGCGATTATCGCAAATGCACCGCATCCGGGGATCTTTCAGCGGCTGCTCTACACCAACCGCGTGCAACGCGAGGCGAGCCAATATATCCGCGCATTCCGCGACACCGCGCATGACGACTTCATCCGCGATGCAGGACTGGCAGTATTCCTGAGCCGTGAAGCCGAGTGGGAAAGCGCCTCGGTGATGACAACGGAGGATCGGGCAGCCCAGCTTGAAGATTGGGCAGATCCCGACACGCGGATCGCAATGCTCAATTGGTACCGCGCTAGTCAAATGACCGTGCCGGATATGGATGCGCCGTTTGAATTGCCAGCCGGATTTGAAGGACCAACGCTTCCGAATTTGACTATCCCCACTCTCGTTATCTGGGCGATGGACGACATGGCTTTACCGCCGGAAAATCTCGACGGGATGGACGAGTTGGTCGAGGATTTAACACTGGTGCGCGTGCCCGATTGTGGTCACTTCGTGCCGTGGGAAGCGCCCAAGCAATTCAATGCCGCTATGGAAGAGTTCTTGACAGCCCATTGACCGCGTCATTGCGAGCGAAGCGCGGCAATCCAGAGTATTTCGCGCTTGCACTGGATTGCCGCGTCGGCTTTGCCTCCTCGCAATGACGAAAATACTAAACCCCAAACCACTCTGCCCAAGCGCCGTGGGGATGGCCGCAGCCTAGTAACACCTCATCCTCACCACCCGGCCAATAGCGAACTTTTAGCTCATGGCGGAATGTCGCACGATTGGTTTCAAGCGCAATCCATGCAAGCGGCTTTTCTTTGGTTGCCTGAGCACCAGCCTCTTCCATCGCTGCTTCAATGCCTGTGCGTGTTGCTTCCGGAATATATTGCCAGACAATCGAGTGGCTGAGTACACGGGTTACGCCCTGTTCTTGTGGGCGCTCCATCATCTCCGCAACGAAATCACCGGCGTCTTGCTTTACCAATTCTGGGGCCCGCTCGCTGGCCAATTGGATCGCTGCTTCGATCCGGCCCATCCGCGTGGTGGCTTCGGGCCAAACATATGATTTCAAGCGCAACGCCGCCTCGGGATCCGACAAATCGACCGGAGCCTGATCGCATCCGCGAATGGCCACAATCTCGACAGGAGCATCAGGTGGCGGCGATCCGCGCCATTCGGGCTTAATCTGCATCGGCGAGGTGGCCGGTCCCGCCACCACGCCTCCCAGATCGAAGTGATAGCGATCCATCATTGTATTGACGCCGGCGCTTGCGCCCAATTCGTTGATCTCGAATTTCGGCCCCAACCGCTCCGACAGCCACATCAGCGCGCTCATAAAGCCCCATGATCGCCCCGCTTCGTTGGTTTGCGGCGGACCATCGAGCCACGGCAGCAGCCGCGTATCGAAAGTCTCCACTAACTCCACCACAATCGCATCGATGGCAGCCTGATCGGTGGTTAGCCCAGCATAGACAGGTCCCAGCCGCCGATCCGCTCCGGTCAGCAATAAATTGTGCAAACCGCCATTGATCCGCAGCGGCATGGCGTCTTCAAGGCTTAGCCCTTCCCAAGAAGCCATCCGGCGGCCGACCGCAGTATCGGTCTCCAGAACCCTAAGCAACGCCCGAACAACACGGCCGGTATTCGGTGCCCCCGCTTCTTCCGCATGGGTCGCCTGCCATTCGATGGCTTCAGGCACATTGACGATATTCATAATTCCATTTGCTGCCATACGTTCTCTTTCTCTGCCTCCATTTCGATTGCCCTTTCGGACCCCAGTGCCTATTTGGCGCGCAAGATGCCAAACGCCATGACAAATCCGCTAACTTTCGCCGTGCCCAAAGGGCGCATTCTGGATGAGGCCCTGCCCGTTATGGCGCGCGCCGGAGTGGTTCCGGCGGATGCATTCCATGACAAGAAGGATCGCTCGCTCAGTTTCGCGACGACGCGTGAGGACATGCGGCTTATCCGTGTGCGTGCTTTCGATGTCGCGACCTTCGTAGCACATGGCGCGGCACAAGTGGGAATCGTAGGCAGCGATGTAATCGAAGAATTTGACTATTCGGACCTCTACGCCCCCGTCGATCTGGACATTGGCCACTGTCACTTGTCGGTTGCTGAACCGAAAGAAGGAGCGGAAAGCATCGATGGCGCGAGCCATATTCGCGTTGCGACCAAATACCCCAACATCACGCGCCGCCACTTCGAGGCGCAAGGCATTCAGGCCGAATGCGTTAAGCTGAACGGTGCAATGGAACTTGCACCCAGCCTTGGTCTTGCCGGCCGGATTGTCGACCTTGTTTCCACTGGCGCGACATTGAAACAGAACGGCTTGGTCGAGAAAGACAAGATCGTGGAGATTACTGCGCGGCTGATCGTAAACCGGGCTGCGCTGAAGACTGATGCACGTGTGGCCGCTTTGGTTGAAGCATTCCGCGCGAATGCCGCACGGGACGCCGTCTGATGCAACGCCTTTCGATCAACGATGCCGATTTCGATCTAAAGTTCCGTAGGATTGTCGAAGACCGTCGCGAGAGTGATGGCGATGTTGCTGGCCAAGTAAGCTCGATACTCCGCGATGTGCGTTCGCGCGGCGATGCTGCCTTGGTCGATATGACCCAGCGCTTCGACCAGCATTCACTGAGCGGCGATGATGATTGGTCAGTTTCTGCCGAGCAATGCAAAGCTGCATTTGACGATTTGGAAGCAAGCCTGCGCGACGCCCTGCAACTCGCCGCAGACCGCATCCGGACGTATCACGAGGCACAGCTACCCGAGGACCGCGATTACACCGACGAAGTGGGTGTCCGCTTGGGCGCACGCTGGCAGGCAGTTGATGCCGCAGGGCTATACGTTCCCGGTGGACGCGCCGCCTATCCGTCCTCGTTGCTAATGAATGCAATCCCGGCAAAGGTTGCAGGAGTTGAACGACTGGCGGTTGCGACTCCGACACCGAAAGGTACGGTCAATCCCTTGGTGCTCGCCGCAGCGCATCTCGCAGGTGTGGATGAGATATGGCGCGTCGGCGGAGCGCAGGCGGTGGGCGCGCTCGCCTACGGCACCGACCGCATCAAGCGCGTCGATGTCATCACCGGCCCGGGCAATGCCTACGTCGCCGAAGCGAAGCGTCAGCTATTCGGTGTTGTCGGCATCGATATGGTCGCCGGACCAAGCGAAATTCTGGTGATCGCCGACGGACAGAACAACCCCGATTGGATCGCGGCTGATCTGCTCAGCCAGGCCGAGCATGACCCCAATGCGCAGTCGATACTGATTACCGATGATGAAGGCTTTTCGCGCCAAGTCGCCGATCGGATCGATGTGCAAGCAGCCATGCTCTCGACCAGCGCTGTAGCCCAACAAAGCTGGCAGGATCACGGCGTCATCGTTGTGGTCGACACGCTTGAACAATCCATCGCCTTGGCAAATGAACTGGCCGCCGAACATGTCGAACTGGCCGTCGAAAATCCCACCCCTTTGTTCGACGGCATACGTCATGCAGGCAGCATTTTTATTGGCCGTTATGCGCCGGAAGCGATCGGAGACTACGTCGCAGGTCCAAACCATGTCCTCCCGACAGGCCGACGTGCTCGGTTCTCTAGCGGGTTGTCCGTGCTCGACTTTATGAAGCGGTCCAGCTTTATCGAGCTGGACGAGACCGCACTAAACGCTATTGGCCCCGCAGCGATGGCGCTTGCCGAGGCAGAAGGTCTGCCCGCGCACGCCAAATCAATCGAAAGCCGCCTGAAATGAGCCAAGACGCATGAGTAAGCATTCCTCTCAAGCACGTTCTGCAGCGCGCCTTGCCGCCGTGCAGGCGCTGTATCAGCAGCATATGGAACAGACTAAGCTGGCCAAACTGCTCAATGAATTCCACCAGCACCGCCTCGGCCGTGAAATCGAAGACGACCAGTATGCCGATGCCGATGTCGATTTCTTCGATGATGTGGTCAGCGGCGTCGATGCCCGGCGTGACGAAATCGATGGGAAACTGACAGAAAAGCTCAACGAAAGCTGGACCATCGCGCGTCTCGACAAGACGATGTTGCAGATATTGCGGGCTGGTTCTTACGAGCTGATGGCGCGCAAAGACGTGAAAGTTGGCGTTGTTATCAACGAATATGTCGATGTGGCCAAAGCCTTCTTTGACGACAGAGAGGCCAAGTTCGTGAACGGCGTCTTGGACGCGGTGGCGAAGGCTGTGCGGGCATAAAACCAAAACCGTTCGGGCTGAGCCAGTCGAAGCCCTGCCCTTTTCTTCAAGAAGTGCAACCCTTCGACAAGGCGAGGGCGGGCGGATAGTGAGGTTTGCGTGAACGAGTCAGACTTCATCGCCGCATTGCGCAAACTGCCGCTTCATGATGGTGCGCGCAATCTGGAGGATGACGCCGCCATCCTCGAAGTCGGCAGCGAAACGCTGGTTCTGACCCACGACACCATTGTCAGCGGCGTTCACTTTCTGCCGTTTCAGGATATGGCGGACGTCGCGTGGAAACTGGTCACAACCAACCTTTCCGATCTTGCCGCCAAAGGCGCAGAGCCGGTTGGAATACTCCTCAGCCATATGCTGTCCACTAACGATGACCGCTTTGTCCAAGGACTGACCGAAGTTTTGGAAACCTATGGCTGTCCGCTGCTCGGTGGCGACACAGTTTCAAGCGATGGGCCGCCTACTTACGGTGTTACTGCAGTGGGGCGTGCGACGCATTCGCCCGTACCGTCACGCGGCGGCGCGCAGGCCGGCGATTCAGTCTATATCACCGGTCCGGTCGGAGCCGCAATGTTAGGGTTCGAGGCACTGCGCGATGACACCAGTGCCGGCGGTTCGGCCTATACACGTCCCATCCCGCTTCTTGCCGAGGGTCAAGCGCTAGCGCCTGTCGTGACGGCAATCATGGACGTTTCAGATGGCGTGCTGCTGGATGCCAGCCGGATAGCCAAGGCGAGCAAAGTCACACTGGACATTGATCCCGCATCCGTTCCAATTGCAACGCCAGAAGCCCGCCGCGACGAAGCGCTCCGTTGGGGTGACGACTACCAGCTGCTTTTCACTTTGCCGGACACAGCCACACTACCCGTCAGCGCAACGCGCATCGGCAGAGTCCTTGAACCAACCGATTCGCCAATTCTGCTCGAAGGAACCGCGCCGGATCGCGACTCTCCGCTCGGATATAGCCACTAACCACATGGAATCCGGTTCGACTCGTTGATTTCTGCCGCTTTGGGCTTGCGCCACCGCGCGGCGTCCCTATAGCCACCCCACCTTTATTGGACCCGCAACAGCGGGCCTTTTTCTATGTCATCCGCAGGGGGATACTCGTGGAACTCGTATTTATCTCAATCGGACTGGGATTGCTGGCCATTATCTATGGCTTTGTCACCAGTCGCCAAGTGCTCGGCGCCAGCGCCGGGAATGAAAAAATGCAGGAAATTGCCGGCGCTATTCAGGAAGGCGCACAGGCCTATCTGAACCGTCAATACACTGCCATTGGTATCGTCGGCGTTGTCGTCGCTATCTTGGTCGGCGTATTCCTTGGCATGATCCCGGCAGTCGGTTTCGTCATCGGCGCGGTGCTTTCGGGCATCGCTGGCTACATCGGCATGAACATCTCCGTCCGTGCGAATGTACGGACTGCAGCTGCTTGCGAAACCGGCCTGCAGCAAGGTCTTACAATCGCGTTCCGCGCGGGTGCGATCACCGGTATGCTCGTTGCTGGCCTCGCTCTGCTGGCGATTGCTGTGTTCTTCTATGTGCTCGTCGGTCCGATGGCTCTCGAAGCGAACAGCCGCACCGTCATCGACGGTCTAGTCGGCCTCGCTTTCGGTGCGTCGTTGATTTCGATCTTCGCGCGTCTCGGCGGCGGTATCTTCACCAAAGCTGCTGACGTCGGCGCCGACCTTGTCGGTAAAGTCGAAGCAGGTATTCCTGAAGACGATCCACGTAACCCAGCAACCATCGCCGATAACGTTGGCGACAATGTCGGTGACTGTGCTGGCATGGCCGCTGACTTGTTCGAAACATATGTTGTTACCGTTGGTGCGACCATGGTTCTTACCGCGCTGCTGCTGACCCAGCTGGGCGATCTGCTGATGCCATTGATGGCATTGCCACTTCTAATCGGCGGTGCGTGTATCGTTACTTCGATCATCGGTACGTATTTCGTTCGCCTAGGCGGCGGAACCAACGTGATGGGCGCGATGTATAAGGGCTTTCTTGTCACCGCTGTTCTGTCCGTTCCGCTGATCTGGTTTGTGACGCAATATGCTCTGGGCAGTGTCGGAACCGACATGAACACCGTTCTCAATGCTGGGACCGGCATGGTCGAGTTCACCGGGCGCGACCTGTTTTATTGTTCGTTGATCGGCCTCATTCTAACTGGTGCGATCATTTGGATCACAGAGTATTACACAGGCACGAACTATCGTCCGGTCCGCTCGATTGCGA
Organism: Pontixanthobacter aestiaquae; assembly: GCF_009827455.1. Taxonomy (NCBI): domain Bacteria; kingdom Pseudomonadati; phylum Pseudomonadota; class Alphaproteobacteria; order Sphingomonadales; family Erythrobacteraceae; genus Pontixanthobacter; species Pontixanthobacter aestiaquae. The sequence goes on along the minus strand of NZ_WTYZ01000001.1, from coordinate 1,507,360 downwards.
AGGCTTCGGAAACTGGCCACGGCACCAACGTGATCCAAGGTCTGGCTATCAGCCTTGAATCGACCGCGTTGCCAACCATCGTCATTATCGCAGCGATTATCGGTGCGTATGAGCTGGCTGGCCTGATCGGTCTCGCTTACGGTGCAACCGCAATGCTGGCGCTGGCCGGTATGGTTGTTGCTCTCGACGCCTACGGTCCTGTCACTGACAATGCCGGCGGCATCGCCGAAATGGCTGGTCTGGACGAGAGCGTTCGTGAGAAGACCGACCTGCTCGACGCAGTTGGCAACACCACAAAGGCTGTGACTAAGGGCTATGCAATCGGTTCGGCAGGTCTTGCTGCGCTGGTGCTGTTCTCTGCCTACACCGCTGACCTTAATGCCTTTGCCGAAAAGCTCGGCCTGGACGTGGTTGACGGACGTGCGGCTGTGAACTTCAGCCTCGAGAACCCGTATGTAATCGTTGGCTTGCTTCTCGGTGCTCTGCTCCCGTATCTGTTTGGTGCGATGGGCATGACCGCTGTGGGCCGCGCTGCCGGTGACGTTGTGAAAGACGTTCGCGCGCAGTTCAAAGAGAAGCCTGGCATCATGGATTACTCCGAGAAGCCTGATTATGCCCGCACAGTGGACCTCGTGACCAAAGCGGCGATCAAGGAAATGATTGTTCCTTCGCTGCTGCCGGTTCTTGCCCCAATCGTGGTGTTCTTCGTGATCCGCGCAATTGACGGACCAGCCAGTGCCTTTGCGGCTCTGGGTGCTCTGCTGCTCGGCGTGATCGTCGGCGGTCTCTTCGTCGCGCTTTCCATGACCGCAGGTGGCGGCGCATGGGATAATGCGAAGAAATACATCGAAGATGGAAATCACGGCGGTAAAGGTTCGGAAGCACACAAAGCTGCCGTAACCGGTGATACCGTTGGCGATCCTTACAAGGATACTGCGGGTCCAGCCGTGAACCCGATGATCAAGATCACCAACATTGTTGCTCTTCTGCTTCTCGCAGCTCTGGCACACTGATCTGGATTCAATGGCCTCGGCCCCAAAAGCCTAAGCAAACTGAGCCCCGCCGGAAGCAATTCCGGCGGGGCTTTTGTTTGCCTATACCTCACAAAAGAAGGCAGCATCGTTAAAAGCTTGTCAGCATTCACCTGCTATCCGCACTGTGCGGCGCACTTTGCCGCCTGATGTGAAGGTTAATGCGTGGAGAGCATCTCGCTCAGCAAAGGCGGTCTTGACGGTGCAGCTGCGGCAGCGCCCGAGGGCGTTTGTGCGGGGCAAATCCGGTCGGCAAGCTGGCGGCAGATCCTCGACGACAGTTTCGTCGAGGAGTGGAACGCCCTCACCCAAATCGCGGTTGAACCCAATCCTTTTTTCGAAAGCTGGAACCTTTGCCCGGCGTTGACGGCATTCGATCCCAAAGGTGCCGTCGAACTCGTCACATTTCGTCAGAACGGCGTATTGTGCGGATTGCTCCCTATTGAGCGCGCCAAGGTCTATTACGGCTACCTGATCCCGCATATTTCGGCATGGCTGCATGACAATGCATTCTGCGGTGTCCCCCTGGTCGCACGGGGCGCCGAGCGGGCCTTTTGGCAGGCACTCCTTCGCTGGGCATCTGATTCAACACGGTCTGCTCTGCTTCTGCACCTCATGCACTTGCCCGAGGACAGCCCGCTTGTCGAAGCCCTTTCGTCTTCCCTCGAAGCGAATCAACCCGCTGCCATCGTTCACCGCGAAGAGCGGGCTATGCTGCGTTCCGGTCAATCGTCAGAGGACTATTTCACTGCCTCTATGAGCGGCAAGAAGCGCAAGGAACTGCGCCGGCAATTTAACCGCCTTTCGGACTTGGGCACCGTAGCGATTGAACGCGAGAAAGGCTCAACCCAAATCACGCGTTGGATCGACACTTTCCTCGCTCTCGAAGCAGCCGGATGGAAGGGCAAAGAAGGCTCCGCCCTCGCCTCCAACACCGATACCGAGCAGCTCTTCCGCCAGTCGCTGGCCGGTGCGGCAAAGGCTGGACGGCTGGAACGCCTGTCTCTGACGCTGTCAGGCAGACCGATTGCGCTGCTGGCCAATTTTGTCAGCGCACCCGGCGTGTTCTCTTTCAAGACCACATTCGATGAAGACTATGCCCGCTTCTCTCCCGGCGTTCTTCTCCAACGCGAGAATCTGAAACTGCTCGACAACTCGGCAATCGAATGGGCGGATAGCTGCGCCGCTGCCGACCACCCGATGATAGAACGCATCTGGCGCGAAAAACGCTCGATTGTTCGGATTAACGTCGGACTTGGCGGTGCGCTGAGACAAACCGCTTTCAAGCACATGATCCGCGCAGAAAACGGTTCGGAAGACTTTGGACAATGATGATGGATGGCCCACACGACTTTCACGATCACGCATTTGATTTGGACGAGGTTAGCGATGGCACCGAACCGACCGTGTTCGGCCAAGCAGCCCGCATTCACTTCGCAGCGAACTATCCCGAAACCCCGCATATTCTCGACCATCAAATGTCAGACCATTCATCCCTGACGCTTGATGCACTGGCCAATCTGGCCGGCGAGCTTCCCGAAGGCTCAATCGAGTTCAACAGTGGCGATTTGCCAATTGGTGTGGATGGTAAGCCCGAAGCCACCGGCCTTTCCATCCGAGACACAATCCGCCACATCGCCACCAGCAATAGCTGGGCGGTGCTTAAGAACATCGAGCAATCACCAACCTACAAGACTTTGCTGCTGTCGTTGCTCGACGAAATCAAACCGGAGATCGAAGCCAAAACCGGCGCGATGCTGCGCCCGCAAGGGTTTATATTCATATCGTCACCGAATGCTGTCACGCCTTATCATTTCGATCCGGAGCATAACATTCTGCTTCAACTCAAGGGCTCGAAAGTAATGACCCAGTTTCCGGCAGGTGACGCCCGTTTTGCTCCGGATCAGGTCCACGAAGGCTATCACTCCGGCGGCGCACGTGAACTTACATGGCAGGACCAATTCGCCGAGTACGGAACCGAGCTCGCGATCAAAGCGGGGCAAGCTCTATTCGTCCCGGTGATGGCACCACATTTCGTTCGTAACGGCGCGACCAGCTCGATCTCTCTGTCTATCACATGGCGCAGCGATTGGAGTTTTGAAGAGGCCGATGCGCGCGGGTTCAATCGCGTTCTTCGCAAAGCTGGGCTGAACCCGAGAGCACCTTTGCGCTGGCCAGGATCGAACAAGCAGAAAGCCTATACCTATCGTGCTCTCAGAAAGCTTGGGCTAGTCGGCTAAGCATCGTTGACCTGCGCTGCAGTGCAACGCAGAACCGTTTCATGAGCGAACCTAAATCCCCGCAAGAGCTTGTCGATGGCCTCGTGCGCTTGCTGACAGTCACTAAGAACAGCGACGACAATTATACCGGCAACCCGCAACAAGGCGGGGTTGGGCGCGTGTTTGGCGGGCAAGTTATCGCGCAGGCGCTGATGGCCGCGCAAGATACCGTGCCTGAGGAAAAGGGCGCGCATTCGCTCCACGCCTATTTCCTGCGCGGCGGCAAAGAAGGCCCGCCGATCGACTATCAGATCGCGCGCGATTTTGACGGGCGCAGTTTCTCCAACCGCCGGGTTGTGGCCAGCCAGGCCGAGGAAGACGGACAACTCCGACCGATCCTGAACCTGACAGCCAGCTTCCAGAAGGCGGAAGACGGGCTGGAGCATGGCGACTACGTGATGCCCGACGTCGCACCGCCAGAGGATTTGAAGTCTGACATGGAAATGCGGCGTGAGATGATTGCCAAGCAGCCCAATATGCCCGAGGCCGCGAAAAAGATGATGCTGCGTCCGCGCCCTATCGAAATGCGTACTATCGACCGGCTGCACTGGATGAACAGCGAGAAGAAAGAACCCAGAGCGCATAGCTGGCTCAGAGCCGCCGCGCCTTTGCCCGAAGATCCGGCGCTGCACCGCGCGATCATCGCCTATGCCAGCGACTTCACTCTGCTTGGCACAAGTGCGCTGCCCCACGGCCTCAGCTGGATGCGCGGTGAACTTAACGGCGCAAGCCTCGACCACACGATCTGGTTCCATCGTCCGGCAAGGGCGGATGAGTGGTTGCTTTACGCAACCGATAGCCCGTGGAGCGGCAGTGGGCGCGGTTTCAACCGTGGCTGTATTTTTAACCGCGACGGCGAATTGATCGCCAGCGTCGCCCAGGAAGGCGTGATCCGCCGCCGCACGCCCAAAGCCTTAGATTAGTGGGCAAGCACTAAAGGTATTGGCGGGTCTTTCAGCATCCGCAGCGTGACGCCGCCAAATACCAGCTCGAACAATCGCGCATGGCCATAGGCACCTAGCACGATGTAACCGGCATCGCGGCTTTCCGCAGCTTCGAGCAGCACTTCCGCCGGATGCCGTCCCAGACATGGCAGTTCGACAATCTCGCACGAAATACCATGCCGCGATAGGTAGGCCGCGCCATCAACAGGTGGCAACGCGGACCGCTTTCGATCATTCTCACCGGTCACTGTCACCAAATAGACAGACTTTGAGTGCTTGAGCATGGGCAGTGCCTCTCGCAACGCATGTGAGGCCTCTCGCGAACCGTTCCACGCAACCAACGCAGGTTTCGTCGGGTCGAAGCCTTTCGCATCCTTTGGGGCTACCATCACCGGGCTTCGGCCTTCAATCGCCAAGGTCCCTGCCAGCCGCGATGGCTGCGTTTCCGACCCTTGCGGTGCAACGCAGCCCACCAGTACTAGATCATTGAGCGCTGCATGGCTCATCAGCATGTCATCGGCCATGCCAGCTTCCTGAACCCAGTCCCAGCGGACGTCTTCATCGGCCAATCGGGCTTCGATCACTTTGCGCAGCTCGTCTGCCTGTTCCTGGACAACCGGCATCATCTGTGCGGTGATTGTGCCAGTGTAATCTCCGGGTAGAACGATAGGTTGCTGCACCACCTGCAAAAAGGTCAAATGCGCATCGTAAGACCGCGCCATGTCCAGCGCGACTTGCAGCCGCGCCTCAATGCCGGGATCGTTATAAACATGAACTAAGATAGATCGCATAATCGTGACTCCTTCCAGTCAGAGGGAGCGTCATGAAATCGGGGGCTGCGCTCCCTTGCGAGTCTTTTGCGCCCCATCGCAATGCCGCGCATTGATCTGGATCAAGATACCGGCAAAATTACTCACGATGCCGGAGCCGCTTGCGTCGTGACTGCCATTCGCTACTCTCACCACCGAGAGGAACACGCGAATGCAGATTACCAAGCAACCGCCGGTCAAAACCACACTCGAGCCGAGCAATCATCCATATCTCAGCGGTCCTTGGGCTCCCCTGCATGAGGAGGTGGACGTTGCCGAACTGGAAGTGATCGAAGGCGAAGTTCCGGCCGATATTGATGGCATCTATCTGCGCAACACTGAAAACCCGGTGCACCAGCCGCTGGGCCGCCATCATCCGTTTGACGGCGATGCGATGGTCCATCAGGTCAGCATTTCTCGCGGCAAAGTCAGCTACCGCAACCGCTTCATTCGCACCCATTGTTTTACGCAGGAGCAGATTGCGGATGGCTCGCTGTGGGGCGGATTGATGGACCCGCCGGGCACATCCAAACGCCCTGGCTTCGGCGCGCATGGCGGGCTGAAAGACACCGGCAGCACCGACATAATCGTCCATGCAGGCGTGGCCTATGCCACTTTCTACCAATGCGGCGAAGCGTGGATGATGGATCCTGAAACGCTCGATAATCTGGGCAAGGCACCGTGGGGACCAATCGACGGCGTCTCAGCGCATCCGAAGGTCGATGAAGAGACCGGCGAGCTGATGTTCTTCAACTATTCAAAGCACGCGCCCTACATGCATTATGGCGTGGTCGACCGTGCAGGCAAGCTGGTGCACTATGTCCCAATCCCTCTGCCCGGACCGCGCCTTCCGCACGATATGGCGATCACCAAGAACTGGTCGATCCTCAACGATATGCCGCTGTTCTGGGACGCGGAATTGCTCAAGCGCGACCTCCACGCCGCGCGCATTCACGAAGGATTGCCAACCCGTTTCGCACTGATCCCGCGTCACGGCCAGCCCGAAGAAATCCGCTGGTTTGAGGCTGACCCGACCTACGTGCTCCACTGGACCAATGCGTATGAGGTCAAGGGGGAAGAAGGCGATGAAGTTGTCCTCGAAGGCTATCATCAGTCAAAGCCGATGCCCGATCCGCTGGAAGAAGCAGGGCAATACAGCCACATGATGGCTTATGTCGACGAGCACAGCTTCCAAAGCCGCCTTCACCGCTGGCGCTTCAATCTGACGACCGGCGAGACCACTGAAGAACGCTTGTCCGACCGCATTGTCGAATTCGGAATGATCAATCCGGACTATCTAATGAAACCCTCGCGCTACCTATGGTCCACCACCACGCGCCCCGGCTGGTTCCTGTTCAACGGCTACGTCAAGCACGACACCGAAACGGGCGAGGAGCAAGTCTTCGAGCTGCCCGAGGGCGTATATGCAAGCGAAAGCCCGATGGTGCCGCGCAAAGGCGCGGCTTCAGAGGATGACGGATATCTCGTAACATTCCTGATCGACGAGAACACCGGAACGAGCGAGCTGGCGATTTTAGATGCTGGCGATGTGACCAAGGGCCCGATTTGTCGGCTAAAGCTGCCGCACAAGATTAGCAGCGGCGTGCATTCATGCTGGGTTGAAAGGGGGATGTTGGGTTCAAAGTAGCTTGTTTGCCTTGAGAATTCGATAGGTAGTCTGTCCATCTATCGTACAGTACTTTTTGGCTCTCCCGGGCGTCACCGTAAGCTGCCGAAGCGTGCTCCGCACCGCCTCTCCAATCTGATGTGAGTGCTGGACTACAGATATATCTGCACCACTCTCAGTTAACCGAAGAACCTGATCGGCTCTCTTCCCGCACATATCGAGGGTCATTTCTCGGAAATTAGTCGGCCCCTTCAACAAAAATGCGGCAGTCCGGCGTCCGCCGAGAACATGCATCTGAGCTGTGAATAAATCATTCCTCTCCCCACCCCAGTCTTTCTTCGTTGGTTCGGCAAACAATGTTGCGATTTTCTGCTTAACGTCTTCTTCAGAGAGATCGCGCATGACGCTCATCCACTCGTCCGCCGACGTGACCTTGACGTCAGTTAGGTTAGAAAATTCATCTATATCTTCAGCAAGAATTTCACCAAAGTCGCGACCTAACCACATCAAATCTCCGCTGTGCTTCCCGTTACGCGGATGATCAAGCCACGGGGCTCCCATTACCAGTGGTTCGATTTCCCAACGACCATCTTTATCGTGAACAAGGCCAACAATTGACTCAAGATAATTGTCATCCGAACCCTGAGCGAGCATCATCTTGCCCGTCGAACTGACAATATGCTCGGTGTGATAGGAAAGTCTAAGCGGCTTATCGAGCTCGATATCTGTCAGGACCTGCTGTGTTACCCGCTCGGCAGTGTAGACCTCTGGGCAAGGAGCTAACGCATGAGTACTCCGAAACAGATACTTCGGTTTTCCCTTGCCAACTGCCTCGATGAGTGTGGGCGCTCCGACAGAATCGCAGCGGTCAAGTAACAATGTAACCAACAAATGGTCATTGGAAAGTCGAGTCAAATGATCATGTCCGACGCGAGCGTTTTGAGCGTAAAACGCCCGACCGTCTTGCATGAGCGCCGACATACAAAGTCGACGGTTCAGAAACCCCATGTCTATATGGTGAAAATAATCCGCTGCTCTTTGTTCAGCCGTAAGGTCTCTTGCTGTCATCCCTCACCCACCCGCATGATAATAGTCATACACCGTCTGCGCGACGCCGGCGCTGACACCCGGTGCGCGCTGCAGGTCTTCTAGGCTCGCGGCCCTCACCTTGCTTGCGGTACCAAAATGCAGCAGCAAAGCGCGCTTTCGTGCCGGGCCGACGCCCGGAATTTCATCTAGCGGACTCGCAGTGATGGCGCGGCTGCGTTTGGCGCGGTGGGCGCCGATGGCGTAGCGGTGGACTTCGTCGCGCCATAGCTGGAGTTGGAACAGAACCGGCGAATTGGTCGGCAGCATCTTCTCGCGGCCATCGGGGAAGTGGAACACTTCGCGGCCTTCGCGGCCATGGCCCGGTCCTTTGGCGATAGCGATCAACGGGACATCCTCGATGCCCAATTCCTCCAGCGTATCGCGCACAGAGCTCATCTGCCCCTTCCCGCCATCGATCAGAACAAGATCGGGCCACACGGCCTTATCTCCGCTGGTTTCGCGATCGGGATCATCCTTCATCGCGCGGGCAAAGCGGCGCTGCATAACTTCGCGCATCATCCCGAAATCATCATCGGTTTGCGCGCTCTTGATATTGAACTTGCGGTACTGGTTTTTGATGAAGCCCTCCGGCCCGGCAACAATCATCCCGCCGACCGCTTTCGATCCCTGAATGTGCGAGTTGTCATAGACTTCCACCCGCTGCGGGACTTCGGGCAGTTCGAGAAACTCGGCCAATTCGCGCAACGTCTTGGCCTTCGTGCCGCGTTCAGCCAGCCGCCGGTCGAGGGCTTCCTTGGCATTGCGCTGCGCCTGTTTCATCAGGCTGCGCCGGTCACCGCGCTGCGGGATCGAGATATCGACTTTATGCTCCGCAGCTGCCGCAAAGGCCTCTTCGATCAGCGCCTGCTCGGGCAGTTTGCGATCGACCAGAATGGTACGCGGCGGCGGCACTTCCTCGTAAAATTGTGCGAGAACGTTGGCGAGCACCTGATCCTCCTCCACGTCCTTGGTGTGGCTCGGGAAGAACGCGCGGTGCCCCCAATTCTGTCCACCGCGAATGAAGAAGGCTTGTACCGCAATCTGGCCGCCTTTGCTGGCGAGCGCGAACACGTCAGCATCGCCCACACCGCTGGCATTGATGGCTTGGCTGCCCTGAATGAAGGTCGCGGCGCGCAGCCGGTCGCGCAGAATGGCGGCGGTCTCAAAATCGAGATCCTCCGCCGCCTTAGCCATTTGCTTTTCCAGATCAGCCTGCACCGCGCCAGATTTTCCGCCAAGGAAATCCTTCGCCTGCCTGGTCAGCTCAGCATAATCATCCTTGCTGATCCGGTCGACACATGGGGCTGAACAGCGCTTGATTTGATACAACAGACACGGCCGGTCGCGGCGGCTGAAAAAGCTGTCGGTGCAGGACCGCAGCAGGAACAGCTTTTGCAGCGCGTTGATGGTTGTATTGACCGAGCCGGCACTAGCGAATGGTCCGTAATAATTGCCCTTCGCCCGCCTTGCGCCGCGATGTTTCATGATCCGCGGGAAGTCATGTTCTGTGCGCAGCAGGATAAACGGGAAGCTCTTGTCATCGCGCAGCAGCACATTGAATGGCGGCCGGAAGCGTTTGATTAGTTGCGCTTCCAGCAGCAGTGCCTCAGCCTCGCTATTGGTGGTAACGATTTCCATTCGACGCGTCTGGCTGATCATCCGGAGGAGGCGCTGCGGCTGCCCCTTCGGCTGGGTGTAGTTGGCGACACGGTTTTTCAGCACCCGCGCCTTGCCGACATACAGCACGTCACCGCGCGTATCGAGCATCCGGTACACGCCTGGAACTGGCTTCAAGGTTTTCACGGTGTCGCGGATCGCTTGTAGTCCCGTATCCAGATCGGGCGTGGCCGAAGCGACGGTGTATGTAGCGTTCTCCTCGTTGAACCTTTCAGCGCTTCCGGGCCCGTTTGGGGCGGCAAGCTTGCTACCAGCTTTGGAGGGTTCGCGCGGTTTGGACATGCTCTGGCAAATAAGCCTTTGCGCCGACAGGTCAAACACAGGCTGGGGGTGGAAAAGTCGCGGCGACAGGTTAGAGTCGCCTCATGGCTACGCCCCGCACGCTTCGACTCGCGAAAATCCGCTGGACCCACTCGCAGCTGTTCTTCGAATATACGCTGGACGGACTGACCTTCACGAATGCGATCTGGTACGAAGGCGTTGATTTCGACGGTCTGTCAGAACGGTTTGGTGCCGCGTTCATACGAGCTATGATATTCCACATCGCTGCGTTCGAAATGAACAAGATTGTCAGCCTGAAACCCGACACGCTCGATTGGGGCGACTATAGCGATCTGGTCACTGCCGAGTTCAAGGAGATATGGCTGACGATTTATCGCAATGTCTGGGCGCAATGGCGCTTTGAAAATGACGAGCCCGACTATCTCGGCCCGGACTTTGCCATTACCGCCACAGACGCGCCGCCAGCGATTGGTGAGCGCGATCTCTCGGGCGGATTCCTCTCATTCTGCGGTGGCGGTAAAGACAGTCTCGTCTCGCTCGATCTGCTGAAGTCTCTCGGGCAGGAGCACGGCACACTTGCCTATTCGGCGAGCTTTTATGGCCGGGCTGCGCCGCAACATGCACTGATCGGGAAATTGCTGGATAGCTACGGCGTGACAAACCAGCACCGCCAGTGGATCTATGACGATTTCCTCGACAGTCCGGTTCTGGAGCTGCGCAAGGATTTAAACGTCGACGCAGTAACTGCTGCGGAAACCCCCAGCTCCATCTTTGGCGCGCTGCCTTACGTGCTGCATCACAATTACCGCTATGTCTGTCTGGCGCATGAGCGCAGCGCCGACGCACCGCAGGTCGTATGGGAGAAGACCGGCGAGCCGGTAAATCACCAATGGGGCAAGTCTTACGAGGCCGAGAAGCTTCTCAACGACTATGTCCGGGCGCATTTGGTATCGGAGTTTGACTATTTCAGCATCTTGAAACCAATCTACGACGTCTCGATTTTCGGCGCACTGCGCGGCGTCACCGAGTCCATCCCTCACACGCACAGCTGTAACATTGAAAAACCATGGTGCCGTCGCTGCGCCAAATGCCTGTATGTGTGGCTAGGCTACACCGCGTTTCTTGATCGCGAAATTGTCGAGGCAACGTTCGGTCCGGAGAATCTGTACGACGTTCCGGAGAACACATTCCTATTCCGCCAGCTGGTCGGGCTCGAATCCCAATTGCCGTTCGAATGTATCGGCGAAGCGCAGGAAGCTGCATTGTTCATGCTGATGGCGCGTACCAAGGGCTATCGGGGTCAAGCATTGGATGCCTGCAGTGACGCTTTGGACAAGGTCGATGTCGCCAATACGCTGGATCGATATCTCGATGTCGTAACGGGCGATGCCAACATCCCGGAAACGATCAAAGACAGGCTTGAGCAAACTCTCCTGGCAAAAGCTGCCGATACGCGAAAATTTGTCGAGGAACTTCTGAGTTAATGAGTATAGTTGGGGGTTGAGTGATGGCGCAAAATAGTCGGCAGGTGGTGTTCAACGCACCGCTGCACACGGGTATTTATCTCGACTCCCGGCGCGCGGCGCTCGATAGTTTCGGTGCGGTCCAGCAGGCCGTCACCGATGCCAGTATGCCGGTCGGTGCATGGGATATTGCCCGATCCAAAGTGCGCCAAAGCGGTTTGCAAATTGATGTCGATGACCGGCGCGGGGTGACAATATTGCCGCGCTATATCGCCGAGCGCCGCCTGACCGGTGAAGATCTATCAGCGGCTCTGGTGGCGCTTTCGTTGCCGGCCACGCTGAAGGATGAGAGCGGAACTGCGGCATTTCATGTCGAGCAGATCATCATCCGCCAGCTGGAGTTCGGTTACGCAACAATGTTGGCCTATGGCCGGTTGGAATGTCCGAATTGCAGCGCGATCAAGGAGTTCCGCGGCCTTGTGGAAGGCATAAGTTCGCAAGTTCCCATCTGGACGCCTTTGGCACAGGAAACCGCTGATGCGCTGATCGACGCGATCCCAGCGGAATTTCTGCTACAGGCCGGGCCGCAATCCAACATCCCTGCCCCGATCATGCGCCAGCGCGAGAATGACGATATCCGGATGCTATGGGTGCACCGGATCTTTCGGTTCGAACGCAGCGACCCTCTTGTCGACGAGGCCAAGGAAGTCGAAGCGCTGGTTTTCCGGCATGAGCCCGACGATGTTCGCAATCTGGCCATTGATGACGATTACGATTTCTACGTTGGTGTCGGAAACTCGCTCGTGATAGCGGACAAGGAAGCTTTCGAAGCCGATCTCGATCTGGTCCCGCGCGTGGTGTCGATGCAAAATGCCTATTGGGCGCGGATCGAAAGCTTCGATGTCGAATTGTTCCACTACATCAACGCGCTCAGTAGCGAGGTCGACCAGCGCAACATTTCCGGTTTCGACAAGATTCAGGCTCTCGAAGAGAAGTCGCAGGAAATCGTTGACCTGCTTGAATATGCGGAGCTGTTCCGGTCAGCCTATAATGACTATTCCTACCATCTCGATCCACAGTCGCGCGTATTGTGGCAGGAAATCATTTCGTGCTGGGGCACCAATAACCGGTTCGAAGCCATCAATGACAAGCTCGCTACGCTTGAAAAAATGTATGATCGCGTGCGCGGATCGTTGCGCAGCCTGTATGACAGCCAGCTCAACACATTTGTGATCATCTTTACTCTGTTCGGCCTGCTGTCGGTGATGGTTGATGTGGTCGACTTTGTGCAGGAATCGAGCTTCCGCGGGATTGATATTCTGCGGCTCGGAATTCTTGGGACCATGGCGCTGATACTGGTCGTTTTCGGCTACACGGTGCTTCGCCGGAAAACACCACTTTAGAGCGGTAGCACAAGCCGCGAGCGGCTATTCTTATGGGTGAGAGCGGTTAGCAATAGAGCTACCCAACTGATTCAAAAGACTGAATCTTTGAAGATGCGCCATGTCTCAAAACGAGAATCGAATTTACTTGTGGATAAGCTGTGAATTAGCGACACTTACAGTCGAAACCCGAGTCGCGCGTGGATCAGCGTTGACCAAGAATAGATGCGGTTTTGGGGCTGTTGGGGAACACGCATGAGCTTAGAGAATGCCGGACGCGTTTGTGATGGCGAGCACCCTTCGGTGGTTCTCGCAGATATTCGCAATCGTCCGGAAATTTCAGCTCGCGTTATTGTGTTCGCCAATGAGAAGGGCGGCGTCGGCAAGTCCACTCTTGCGTTTCATACGTCGATTGCATTGGCCCGAGCCGGGCACAAAATTCTCGCTATCGACCTCGACAAACGCCAGCGCTCATTTGATCGCGCGCTGGAGAACCGTGAGGCGACGGCGCGCAGCCTCGGGATAACCCTACCCACGCCTAGGCATTTGGTCCTGTCGCATCAAAGCGGTGCGATGCTAATGCAGGAGATCGCGCGCAGCGGCCAAGGTTGTGACACGATCATCATTGACGTCGCTGGCCATGACTCGCCGATAGCGCGCCGTGCGATTGCTCTGGCCGATAAGCTGATCACGCCGGTGAATCCCAACTTTGTGGATCTGGATTCGGTCGCCAAATTCAATGTCGGCACCATGACAATGACTGGCCCCGGTAGCTTTGCCGATCTGGTGATGCAGCTTCGTGAGGAGCGGGTAGCAAGCGGATACCAGCCAACAGACTGGATGTTGATCAAGAATCGCGTTCGCCGCGCCGAGAAAGTTCAACTGGAGCGATTTAACGCCGCAATTGAACAACTGCCTGAGAAACTGGGTCTTCGCGTCACGAGCGGACTGGCAGAGCGGGTTGCCTACCGCGAACTCTTCCTGTTCGGTCTGACCCATGGCGATTGCCGTGATCTACCGGGAATGGCGGGTATGAGCGTGCGCGATTGCCACGAGATAGCTCGCTTGATCGAGGAAATGTACTTGATGGAACCGGTGGCAGAGAACGTCCCGCCATTGGTCCAGTCACGCAAGCCAGCCCGTTCCATGAAGCGATACCGCCAGTCGCTGCGAACCTATATCGGCGCAACCAAAAAAGTTCCAACACACGCATAGGAACGTGCATAGGCCTTGCGGCTTTCCTACATGGCTCTACCGGGGTGCGCATACATATGCATTGACGACGCGCCCGCGTGTGTTACGTCTATGTGACGCTTCGGACCTGACAAAGATCGGGCCGGGTAGAGAGGAAGTCAGAAATTGCGCCAACTCCAAGGTATGGATGCGTCCTTCGTCGCGCTGGAAACGCGCAATTCGCCGATGCATATCGGCTCGATACTGATTTATAATCCAGAAACAGCACCAGGCGGATTTGTCCGCTACAAAGATATTCTGGGCTTTTTTAAAAGCCGAATGCAGCTTTCGCGGACAATCCGGCAGCGACTGGTTAAAGTGCCGTTTGATCTCGACTATCCATACTGGGTAGAGGATCCGGACTTTGATCTGGAATATCATGTGCGCCATATCGCATTGCCAAAGCCCGGTGACTGGCGGCAGCTATGCATTCAGGCTGCGCGTATTTTCGCCCGCCCGCTCGACTTGAAACGGCCGCCATGGGAATTCACGATTGTCGAGGGGCTCGACAACGTCCCCGGCGTTGCACCCGGCAGCTTTGCAATGGTGACGAAAGTCCACCACGCAGCGATCGACGGCATGAGCGGTGTCGATTTGCTGGAGGCGATGCATACGATCACACCCGATGCGCCGCCGCCGGACACGCCTGACACTTGGAAGCCGGAGAAGATACCAAATCCCGCGGAACTGCTCGGCAAATCCTATATCAGTGCGCTGACCAATCCACTGAAGCAGTTGGAAGTAGCGGCCAAAGCTGCACCGGGTATTGCTAATGCAATCAAAGGTTTGGCAACAAAAGATTTCAAAGTCAGCGCCGATATGGTCGCGCCTAAATGCCGGTTCAACCGGACGATTTCACCGGCTCGTGTGGTTGAAGGCCGCAGCGTTCCGCTCGCCGATATCAAGGCGATCCGCGCATTGTCGCCGGGATGCAAGATCAATGATGTGTTTCTTGCGATCGTCGGAGGCGCATTGCGCCGGTATCTGCTGAGCAAGAACGATCTGCCGGGCCGCACGCTTACCGCAATGGCACCCATCTCAGTCCGGTCCAAAGACGAGAAAGGCGATATGGGCAACCAAGTCGCCGCCATGGTCGCGCCGCTCGGGACGCAGCTGGAAGACCCCGTCGAACGCCTCGATTTCGTCCACGACAAGACCGCCAATAGCAAGGCTATGACTGAAGCAATGGGCGCGCGCAATATGACTGAAATGAGCAAGGTCAGCCCTGCTCTATTTATGGCGCTTGGCGCACAGCTCTACACCCGCCTTGGCCTTGCCGACCGGGTGAGCGCACCGTTTTCTACCGTTGTAACCAACGTCCCCGGTCCGCCGGTGCCGATTTATTCCAGCGGCGCGCGGCTTGAAAGCCAGATGGGGCTGGTTTGCCTGACCGACGGTATGGGGCTGGGCCACGTTGTTCAGTCCTATGTCAACGAGGCGACCATATCCTTCACCGCCTGCCGCGATCTGCTGCCCGATCCGGAATATTATGCCGAGTGCATTCAGGAGAGCTTCGAAGAATATCGCGATCTCGCGGCAAAGGCTGACGCACCTCCGAAAACACCAACAGCCAAGCAAGCGGCACCTAAAAAAAGACCGGTCAAGAAGGCAGCAGCGAAGAAAAAGGCGCCAACCCAAAATGCGGCACCTAAAAAGACCACTGCCAAACGCGCCACTACAGGAAAGTCTACAACCAAAACAAAAGGCGGCAACAAGACAGCCGCAAAAGCAAAAACAACACGTCGCAGGGCGGGAGGGAAAGCCAACAAATGACTTCAACCACAATAGGAGCGGCACCCGCCGCCATAGCAGCTCGTCCGCCGCACCGGTTTCTGACACTCTCGGAGCCTGGCCGTGCAATGGCCGAATTCGCCAGCTTCCTCGCTCTGCGCCCCGCAATGGGCATGGGCGCTCTACCAAAAGGCGATGGGCACGGTGTACTGGTTTTGCCGGGCTTTATGGCCTCCGACAGCTCGACGCGCCCGATGCGCTCGCTTCTGAAGCGGCTCGGCTATGATGTTGTAGGCTGGAATCTAGGTCGTAATATCAAAGTCGACAACGCCCGCGTCGAAGCAATGGCGCGCTGCGTAGAGGAACTGCACGATCGCACTGGCGGGAAGATTTCTATTGTCGGCTGGAGCCTCGGAGGAGTGTTTGCGCGTGAACTTGCAAAAATGTTGCCTGAAAAAGTCCGCATGGTCATTTCACTTGGCAGCCCGATCAGCGATGACCGCGATCACAGCAATGCGCGGCGCCTGTTCGAATATCTCAATGGGAAAGAGCCTGAGCCATTGAAAGAAGGCAAGTTCACCGGTTTGGACGAGGCACCGCCTGTTCCAACAACATCCGTGCTGACCAAAGGCGATGGTGTGGTTCATTGGCGTGGTTCGGTGCAACATCCTCACCCCGATACAGAAGGTCAAACGGAGAATATCGAAGTGATCGCCAGCCATATTGGCCTTGGCGTGAATCCCACTGTTATGGTCGCCATTGCAGATCGTCTGGCGCAGCCTGAAGGTGAATGGAGACCGTTTCAGGCCAAAGGGTTTTCAGCCCTGATGTTCCCCAAAACGCGGCTTCACTAAGCGCGCTTAGAACAGCTTTCTGATATCGACACCCAGATAGCGTCCCGTCGGGTCGACCAATAGCGGCTGAAAACTCAACGGAATATCGCCGTTGCTGTCACGCACAACGCGGCGGCCATCGAAGATGTTATCGAAACGGACTGACAGGCGCATACCTTTAAACACGCCCTTATCCTTCTTGAGAACTCGGCCGAGATCAGCGAACAGACGAAGGTCAAAAGTCGCCAGATCGTCCACGAACAATGCGGTACTGTTTGGCGCGCCCGCTCCATCGATCCGCGCCGTGCCAGTATAACGCACTGAAAAGCGTGTTCCCCAGCCGTTTCGGAATGCGCCAGCTTCTATCCGGGTGTTGTGCCGCGGCGTACCGCTACTGCTGAGACTGTCACCATCGAGCAAATCAAGCAGCGGCCCGCCCGGCGCTATCAAAACTTCACGGTTCAGTTCGACCGAATGATTGAGATTGAAAAAGTACCGGCCACGCCCGTCACCGCTTCGGCCGAAACGGCCGCCACCGCGCCCGCCACCTCGTGCGCCAGCCGGAGGTCCGCCGCCCTGACCAGCAGCTTGAGCAGATCTGCCGGGGCCACTGCACATCCGCGAACGGAACCGGCTAAGCCTACCGGTATTTATCGTGCCATCATCATCGCGCAGTCGTTCAAGCATATTTTGAGCCTGCTGCAGATCAAATCCAGCCAGTTCTTCGGGCAGATCACCATCTTTGATGGCTTCGACCATTCGGGTCAGGAACGCTTCGCCATCATCGGCACATGAGCGTTGGCGAAATTGCATGAAGGCACCCCGCGTCTCTTCGCTCATATTGGCGAAGTCTGGACGTCCGCCACGATCGCCGCCTGCCGCGCGCGCCACGGATGGGCCGTTACTGATACAGATTCGCGCTCGGAATTGCTTTAGCCGTTCTGGATCAATCGAGCCGTCCTCGCTTCGCAATTGGCTGAGAATCCGCTCGGCTTGCGCGGGATCGAACTCCGGAAAATCTTCCAGCCGCTCTCCCCGGTTGGCCGCCGCAACCAAACGTGAAAGAAAGTCTGCTCCGTCATCCGCGCAAACGCGCTCGCGAAGCTTCATGAACGCCTCGCGGCGGCCTTGTCTTTTGGGTTCTCCGTTATCACCCCCAGACTGACCGCTCCGGGCGGTTTCACCGGCGGATGGGCTCTGCCTGCTATCCTGACTCGAATTTGAACGTTCTGGCCCGGCTCCGCCAGGTTGCGCCGGTGGCTGCGATTGCCGCTGGCCAAAGCTGCCCCGCAAATTGAGACCAAAAGTCAGCCGCTCCGTATGCGTCTCGAAATAGTCCACGGGCCTGCGGTCCAAAGCCACCAAAGTACCACCCACATCACGTGTCACGCGCCCGGGAAAAGCCGCTTCTATCTCGGGCGTCAGAAACGGGAATGACGACGACACATCGCTCGACGTGTTGCGCGAATAATCGATGCGGAACCGTGCGTTGTCGGCAAATTCCCAACTGCCCGAAAAACTCCAGTCGGATTGCGTTTCAGCCTCAAGCAGCGGATTGCCGCCTGATGTTACAGACACAAGCGCCGTGTCGCCTGTTGCGAAATCAAACGTCGGCACATTCAGCGTAGTGATTTGCGGGCTGCCAAGCTGACTCAGTGACGGCGGCACTTCGCGCCAGACATATGTAGCTTGCAAATTGAGACTGTCGATTGGGAACCATGTGACACCGCCGCTAAGCCTGTATAGTGTACCGAAGTCCGAGTAATGATTGAAGCTCGCCTGTCCGTTCACGCTGATTGTGCCGACCGTATCCCAGACCTCATCCCGAACACTCGTGATCGGGATGCCGACCGTGAAACCGCCAGACAAATCCCCACGGGTCAGCGAAACGGTGGAACCTGCTCTAGAGTCTTCGCTGTTTATACGGGTCCAGTCATAGCCAAGGTCCAGCGTTGTCGAGAGTTCACCCGCGGGCAGCAGAAGTGGTGAACCACGCAGCGTGACCTTGCTGGTACCGGAGTAGCTTGCACTGTTCGCCTGATCAAAGCCTGCATCAGCTTGGGCGGGAATTATGCTATTGATTGCTATGTTATCGGCAGCAGCATCGTCAATCAGCGCTGTGACATCAGCGCGGCGATCAATTTGCGTCTGCGCATCGGTAATACTCCCATCCGCAGTGGCCGTCAGTTGGAACGGCCCTAATCTGTTGTTGTAGCTCGCAGACGAAGAAAAAACGTTGGTCTGTCTACGAGTCTCAAGCGGATTGTCCGGGTCGAACGTTCGGATCGCCGAATTGCCAGCCCCATCAACAAGAGTGACCGTATTGACACCGGACAGGCTCAAACTGTCTGACCGGTTGAAAGTCGCATTGAGGCCAAGCGAGCTCCCGTTTTCGAGCGAAGCTTTCGCGAAATTTGCGGTTGCTTCGATCTGGCGGGAATCGGCGATCAGCGTACGAAACTCTGCCGGATCAGGATCGGTCGCGACATCCGGTTCGCTCGCTGCCGTCTGAATAATGTCCCGATCACTTTCAGTGAGCGGTGAGACATCGTTCAGCTCAACGTTCAGATTGATCCGGCCGGCTTTCGTAATCTTGAGAAGCGTCGCTTCCTGCTCGGTCCGTGAATAGCCGCCAATCGATGGCTGTTCGTATTCAAGTTCGCCCGTGATTGCGGTGAAATTATCTTTCAGGATAAAATTTACCACCCGCCGGTCAGGCGGAAACCCGAATTTTTGCGCAGTCTCTTCAGGCAGAACCTCGACTTTGCGGATTGCCTCGGTCGGGTAGGAGCGGAATTCACGAAAGCTGCCTACGCGGACGCCGTTGATCAGGAATACGGGCCTCCCTCCGCCACGCCCACGCGTAGAACTGGTTTGCGGTTCGATAGCCGCCAGCAAGTCGGTGATCGAATTGGCACCGAAGGCCGCAATATCCTCCTCTTCCAGTTCCAGCACCGGGGGCTGATCAGTCTCGACCTGGCCGCGCAGCCGTTGCCCGACAACCACGATCTCACCGCTTTGGTTGACCGACGATTGTTCTGCACTCGCCGGTTGCGCTTCAACTTCTTGCGCTGCCCCATTGGTTGGCAGTGCGAATGCAACCGCAGCTGTCGAGCAAAGAAGTATCGGTAAGCGCATTGGAAAACCTCTTCGCGAGACTGAAGCCCGGCGCAAGCACCAATCGGTATCAAAGTGTCGCTATTTTATGACGTAACCGTGAAGACCCAACCCTATACGCCTTAGGCTTCCCTTTTGTTCCGGCTGCTTGTATGGGCGCGCAACAGCAATCGATGAACGACATAGGTAACGGAATTTTATGGCAAAAGAAGAACTCCTCGAAATGCGCGGGAAAGTGGTTGAACTGCTTCCAAACGCGATGTTCCGGGTAGAGCTCGAAAACGGGCACGAAGTGCTTGGCCATACCGCTGGTAAAATGCGCAAAAACCGTATCCGCGTGCTCGTGGGTGACGAAGTTCTGTGCGAACTGACCCCCTATGATCTGACCAAAGCGCGGATCACGTACCGCTTCATGCCCGGCCGCGGTGGTCCTGGCCCCGGGGGCCAAGGCGGTCCCGGCTCCCCTAGCGCTTAAGTGCAGCGTGCGGCCATGACCGCGCCCACTCTTATTTTGGCATCTGCCAGCCCGAGGCGGCGCGAGCTGCTCGCTCGGCTTGGTGTTGTACCTGCTCGGATTGCTCCAGCCGATATCGATGAGAACCCGTTGGAGCATGAACTTCCTCGCGTTTACGCGCGCCGGATGAGCCAAGAGAAAGCAAAGGCGGCTGCGTCTCGGGATAATCACGTGCTCGCTGGGGATACGGTCGTGGCCGCCGGTCGCCGTATTCTTCCGAAAGCTGACGACGAAGATACCGCACGCAAGTGCCTCGAGCTACTCTCGGGCCGCCGCCACCGCGTGTTGAGCTCGATTGCTCTGCTTGCACCCGATGGGACACTGCGCGAGAAGCTCAATGAAACCGTTGTAAAGTTCAAACGGCTCTCCGATCAGGAGATCGCAGGATATCTCGCCAGCGGAGAATGGAAAGGTAAAGCCGGTGGTTATGCCATCCAAGGCGCTGCCGAGGGGCTGATCGTGAGTATTCAGGGTAGCCACTCGTCCGTCATGGGCTTGCCGTTGTTCGAAACACGAGCGCTGCTGAAATCGGCAGGTTTTCGCCTTGGCTGAATGGCTCATTGAAGAAGGCATCGGTGAACACCGCGCCCTGCTGATCGATGAGGGGCAGGTAATCGCTGCCCGGATAGATTGGCCCGGATCAGCCGGTATCGGTTTGATCGAAGACGCCATTTTGACCTCCCGAACTAAAGCCAGCACGCGCGGCACCGCGCGTCTTGCCACCGGAGAGGAAGTTCTGGTCAGCAAACTTTCAGCAGCCGCGCAGGAAGGCGGACCGATCCGGATCGAGATCACCCGCAGCCAAATGGGCGAAAAGTCGCGCGTCAAGCGTGCACAGGGTCGCCCTACCGTTCAGGCTCTGCAGCCCCCGCTCAGCTTGGCAGAGGCTATCGTAACTAGAGGTGAAAAGGCCAAGGTCGTGCGGAAACTACCAGTCGGTCATTGGGATGAAATCTGGGACGACGCGTGGACTGGGATTTGCGATTTTGCTGGTGGCTCTCTGCACTTCTCTCCCGCGCCGGCAATGGTCTTGGTCGACATCGACGGTCGAGGATCGCCGCGCGAGTTGGCGCTGGCAGCAACTGAGCCTATCGCCAAAGCTATCAGGCGGTTTGATCTGGGCGGCTCCATCGGAATCGACTTTCCAACGCTGGCGGTGAAGGCTGATCGTAAGGCAGTGGATGAGGCGCTAACCGCTGCACTCGGGGATTGGCCGCATGAGAAAACTGCAATGAACGGATTCGGCTTCGTCCAGATCGTCGCGCGGTTGGAAAGGCCATCTTTGTTGCACCGTCTGACATACTCCAAAGCCGACGCTGCGGCGCGTCGGTTGTTGCGACGTGCCGAAGAGACTACCGATGCGGGCGCCATCCAGCTTATCTGCCACCCAACAATACAAGCGAAGCTGTCCAAGGAATGGCTGGCTGAGCTGAGCAAACGCACGGGCAGGAAGATCAGGATAGAGGCTGACCCTACGCTTGCTCTCGAAGCCGGTTTCGCGCAGGCCGTGCCATTATGAGTGCGAAACGCAAGCTCTGCCCGATCTGCAAGAAACCCCGCACAGACGAGTTCCATCCGTTCTGTTCGCGCGGGTGCCGCGACCGCGATTTGAACCAGTGGTTCGGCGATGGATATGCCGTTCCGGGTCGTCCTGCGTCACTCGATGAGATCGCAAAACAGGATTGGGAAAAACAGGACTAAAATTCGGCGCGAATACCCCTTGCCAAGTACGCCCAGCTTCGCCATACGCGCGCTTCCAACCCGCACTGGACAATTTGATTCAGCGCCGATGTGCCCGGATAGCTCAGTTGGTAGAGCACACGATTGAAAATCGTGGTGTCGGCAGTTCGAATCTGCCTCTGGGCACCATCACCCCCCCAATAGATGCTGTGAATGGTGCGATTATGTCGCACGGTCGGCTTTGTCTTTGGCGTTGGTGCCTTTGATCATATCGCGCATTTGCTGCCACTCCGTATCGCCCAAGGGCGCTAAGGCCTGATAGAAATTACCGCCTGTGGCCTGGTAACCTGCGCCGTCGATAGCGATGGTCTGGCCGTTCACCCATTCTGCGCCCGGTCCCATCAGGAATACTGCCAAGTTTGCGAGTTCATGCATCTCGCCATGACGTCCCATCGGATTCATCCGGTCGTTCGAATTATCCCCGCGTCCGCCCGGTGAAAGTCGCGCGCTCATGCCGTCGGTTGGGAACAGGCCGGGAGCAATCGCATTGAAGCGCAGCCCATAGCGGCCCCACTCAACCGCAAGGCTCTGTGTCATCGTATTGATTGCTGATTTGGACATCGCAGAGGGAACCACAAATGGCCCGCCGTTCCATACCCAAGTCGTCAGAATCGAGAGGAAATTCGCAGACCTCTTCTCTTCAATCAGCCGCTTGCCGACATTATGCGTCAGATAGAACGTTCCGCGAAAGACAATATCGGAAATCGCGTTGAAGCCGTTGATCGATAAATCTTCCGTCCGGCTGATGAAGTTGCCCGCCGCATTGTTGACCACGCCGGTCAGCGCGCCGCCATCCGCCCAGATCGCATCAACCATGGCATCAATCGCCTCTGCATCGCGGATGTCGCAGGCCTGCCCGATCACAGTACCGCCATGCTCTGCCATCAATTCCTGCGCGGTTTCATCCAGCTTGTTCTGGCGTCGTCCGCAGATATAGACTGTCGCGCCCAGCTTCAAAAACGCCTCGGTCATTTCGCGGCCAAGGCCAGTGCCGCCGCCCGTCACCAAAATGCGCTGACCGTCCATCAGACCATCGCGATACATCAGCTTTGATACGTCCATGGGTCTCTCCTAGCCAGTGAATTTGGGTTTGCGCTTCTCAATAAATGCTGCGGTGCCTTCGGCGAAATCGTCGCTTTCGAAAGCAGCCGCGAACATATCGCGCGTCGCGAGATCTTCTTCTATCTGCCCACCGAGAATCCGCCGGGTCATCTGCTTCATTATCCGGTTAGACACGCTTGAATTCGCGGCCATAGTTTCGGCAATATGATCGGGGCTATCGGCGATGATCTCCACCAACCCGATCCGCTCCGCCTCCTTCGCGCCGATTAAATCGCCAGTGTAGAGCAAACGCTTCGCTTGCCCCGGCCCAACTAGATCAGTCAGCAGTTTTACGTCATGAAAGGGATAGACCAGCCCCAGTTTCGCAGGCGTAATTCCAAAACGGGCCGCAGGCGTTGCAATGCGAATGTCGCACGCCAGTGCAATAGCGCAGCCTCCGCCAATGCAATCGCCCTCAACAAAAGCAATGGTCGGAATCGGGCATTGCGCGAGCCTATGCTGCGCTTCCGAAATAGCAGCTTGGTTGTCCGCCAACCAAGGCGCATCGTCTTTGCTCGCCACCATTTCGGCGATATCTGCGCCAACGCTGAATGCACCGCCTTCCGCAGACTTAACAATAAGAACACGAAGACCTGGCTCGGCTTCCACTTTATCGAGCAGTGCCGGGATCGTCTGCCACATCCCCAAAGTAATGGCATTGCGGCGGTCCGCACGGTCAATCAGCAAGGAGCCGATTGCTCCATCGCGTTCAAATCGAATTGTCATCGCATTGCAATGGCGCGCATCCAGCATTGCGGCAACCCATTCGCAGCGGTGGAAGACGCATTCCGCTCATTTGCTGACTGATTGCACACGGCGCAATTCGCTTGTAAGACGAAGCCCTCGCCCCGGCACTAACGCAGTCCGCCGGGGCGCTCCTATTTTGAAGGAACCCGCATGTCGCGTCGTCGCCAAATCTACGAAGGCAAAGCCAAAATCCTTTATGAAGGTCCGGAACCGGGCACGATCATCCAATATTTCAAGGATGATGCGACTGCTTTCAATGCCGAGAAAAAGGGAACGATCAACGGCAAAGGCGTGATCAACAATCGCATTAGCGAGTATGTTTTTACCCGCCTCTCGCATATCGGGATTCCGACTCACTTTATCCGCCGCCTGAACATGCGCGAACAGTTGGTCCGCCAGGTTGAAATCGTTCCGATCGAGGTCATCGTGCGCAATGTAGCTGCGGGCTCGATCTGCAAACGGCTGGGCCTGGCAGAAGGCGATCCGTTGCCGCACACGCTGATTGAGTATTGCTACAAGGATGATGCTTTGGGCGATCCTCTGGTCGCGGAAGAGCATATCGCCTGCTTTAACTGGGCAAGTCAGGAAGAGATGCAGGATATCGCCAGCATGGCTATTCGCGTGAATGACTTTCTATCCGGGATGTTTGCGGCAATCGACATCCGTCTGGTCGACTTCAAGCTAGAGTTTGGCCGCCTGTATGATGGCGATTTTAGCCGGGTCATTTTGGCCGACGAAATCAGCCCTGACGGCTGCCGACTGTGGGACATGAACACCAACGAGAAGATGGACAAAGACCGTTTCCGGCAGGATCTCGGCGGAATCGAAGATGCCTATCAGGAAGTCGCGCGCCGTCTCGGCATTCTTAACAATGACGACAACAGCCCTGGCGAAGTTCTCGACATGAGTGCCCATCGCGGCAAAATGCGAGGAAAACCAGCCAAGAAATAGCCGACATTCTCGCACCGTCCTGATAAATTACGCGCATTATTTCGGTTGTTTAGCAGCAATTTACGGCGTAACTTGGGCCTCGTTCTCACATGACGGGATTGCACATGAAAAATTTGGGTTTGGTTCGCATTCTTCGCGCAGGTTCGTCCGCGCTCGCTTTGGCAGCACTTACGGTAAGCATTCCGGCATCAGCACAGGCTGATGACGCAGTAGTCGAAACGAAAGAAGAGATTGTAAATCCTGGGCCGGTGGAGGCTTGGGGATTGGAACCGACAGACGTCCAGCCCGATCCAGCAATCCGTTACGGCAGGCTGGGTAACGGCATGCGCTATGCCATCCGCCCGAACAGTACTCCCGACGGCGCGGTTTCCATGCGCCTCCATGTCGATTTCGGCTCGCTCTATGAAGCAGAGAACGAGCGCGGGCTGGCCCACTTTATCGAGCATATGGCGTTCAATGGCAGCACCAATGTGCCGGAAGGTGAGATGCTACCAATGCTGGAGCGACTTGGGTTTGCATTCGGTCCTGACACAAACGCTCTGACCGATTTCGACAAGACGATTTACCAGTTGGACATTTCAACTGCGAATGAGGAGCGGATCGATAGCGCGCTGTTCCTGCTGCGTGAGACAGCCAGCGAGCTGACATTTGCGCCGGAAGCGGTAGATCGTGAACGCGGCGTGATCACCAGCGAACGCCGAACACGCGATACCGTTGGCCTGCGCAATGCGATCCACCAAATTGACTTCCTGATGCCCGATGCACTCTATGCGGACCGACTACCGATCGGGGTAGAGGAGGTCTTGAACACGGCCCCGGCAGACCGGCTCAAAGAACTTTATCACCGATATTATAGGCCCGAGAATACAACGTTGGTGGTTGTCGGCGACATGGATATCGACGCCATCGAAGCAAAGATCAAAGGTCGATTTGGCGACTGGCAACCAACCGGATCCGCAGGTGAGAAGCCTGACGTTGGAAAAGTCGATTTGGAGCGGCCCATGTCGTTCGGAGCATTCGTCGATCCGGCTGTGGCGAGCACCGTTCAGATTGCCGTCCACCGGCCCTATGACGACCCGATGGATACAATAGCCCAGCGTTTTAAAAGCCAGCTGGAAGAAATTGCCATGGGCATGCTGAGCTCGCGAATCCAACGCATCGCCCAGCAACCTGACTCAGTTTTGCTCGGCGGTCAGGCGCTCGATGGCGAGTTCAAATGGGCTTCCGACTATGCATTGGTTGCGATCACTACGAAGGACGGCGAATGGGAGCGCGGACTGACCGTTGCGGAACAGGAAGTCCGCCGCGCAATCGAGCATGGCTTCACACAAGCCGAACTCGAACGGAGCATCGCTAATTTTGACACGACTTACCGTCAAAGCGTAGATCAGGCCGAAGCGCGTGCCACACGTTCACTGGCCGAAGCGATCGTCAGCAATGCCGCTGACAATGATCTTAACACTCACCCGGCGTGGCGATATTCGCTGTGGCAAAGCTACAAAAACCAGATCACTCTGGATCGAGTGAATGAAGCATTTCGTGCATTGTGGAATGGTTCGAAACCGCTGATTCACGTCGCAACCAAAGAACTCGAAGGTGGCGAGCAGGCCATCGCCGATGCGTTCAAAGCGAGCGTGCAAATGGCTGTCGCTCCGCCGCAGGATGTGGCCGTGGCCGAGTTTGCCTATGACAGCTTCGGCGATGCCCCCGGTAAAGTCGTTTCGGACACGATGATCGAAGACCTTGGCATCCGAACCATTACTTTCGACAACAATGTCAGATTGAATATCAAGAGAACCGATTTCGAACCGGGCCGGATTCGCTTCAACATCGCCATGGATGGGGGTGTATTCGCGCTGCCGGGAAGCGATTTTGGCAATATCGTATTCTTCCAGGTGGCGGGTGCAACCATGGGAACAGTTCAACATTCTGCACAGGAATTTAATGACATACTCGCCGGAAAATCGGCCGTTATTGGGCTGACGTCTGCGGAAGACAGTTTTGTTGTTTCGGGTGCCACCAATGCTGAATTTCTGGACCTGCAAATGAAAGTCAGTGCGGCCTATCTCACTGACAATGGCTTCCGCGGCGAAGCGCAGGCACAGTGGAATGCGGTACTGGATGTGATTTATAACCAATTGCTGTCTAATCCGGCACTCGTATTCCAATTGAAGGGCGTTGGTGCCATCACACAGGATGATCCGCGCTTTACTCTTCCATCCAAGGAAGTGCTCGGCGGCGTGTCGCAAGAAGCCTTCCGCGAGGCATTTCACACCAACGCCAGCGACGCGGCCGTAGAAATCGCTATCGTTGGCGATGTTGACGAAGATGCGGCAATAGCTGCCATTGCGAATACATTCGGCGCTCTTCCGGCGAGGAAGCTGGAATTCGTACCGCATAGTGAAGAACGCGAAGTGAAAGTGAAAGACACGCTTGAACCACTAACGCTCTATCATACGGGACCAGCCGATCAGGCGTTAGCCGCAGCCGTATGGCGCACTGCAGATGATGGCGATCACCGCACAGAAGTCGCGATGGATCTGCTGAAAGAGGTTGTGGCGATCAAGGCGCTTGAAGTGCTGCGCGAGGAATTGGGCACGACCTATACGCCAAGCGTTAGCTCGGACATGTCGGATACGTTCGAAGATTACGGTACACTGTCGGTTTCCGCAGTTGTAGCTCCAGACGATATCGACCGTAGTATCGCTGCGATCCCGGCAATTATGGGCGATATTCGTGACAACGGGATTGATGCCGATCTTCTGACCCGGGCGCGGCAACCGTTGATCGAGCAGCACGAAGCAGCCAAGCGTGGCAATGGCTTCTGGCTTGGTGTAACCGCAAGTGCCCAGCGCAAAGCGGAGCGGCTCGATCGCGCACGCCAGCGCGGCGCTATTCTGGCGGAGGTAACCGCTGATGAATTGCAGGCGCTTGCCAAGCAGTACATCACTCCCGAACGTCGACTCGATGTGCGCGTACTCAGCGACAAGGCCGCCCAGACAGCTGAGTAATCGCGTTGTTGCGGGTTCAGCCACGCTGCGGCATGAAGCGGGAATGATCTCCCGCTTCTCCGCGCGTGCCGCGCTTTCGCTTCTTCTGACCTCTGCTATCGCTGCTCCGCTTGGTGCCCAAGACATGGCCGCGCCGAAGCAAGCCGATGATGTACAAGAGAAAGCCGCCGCCGATCCGGTCAAACTGATTTTTGCCGAAGCCAAGTCCGATTGGGACCCGACGGTTTGGGACTTGGAGGACAGTGAATTCGTTCCGGAAGATGGCTGGCAGTTCGGCAAGCTCGAAAATGGCATGCGCTACATCATCCGGCGCAATGACCGGCCGGAGAATACAGCATTGGTCCGCATGGAAGTGGACACGGGCTCAATCAACGAGCGCGAAGAGGAGCGCGGCTTCGCCCATTACGTCGAACATATGGCGTTCAACGGATCGACCAATGTACCTGAAGGGGAAATGGTCAAGCTGCTCGAACGCAAAGGTTTGGCGTTCGGCGCGGATACCAATGCGAGCACCGGTTTCGAACGGACGCAGTACAAGCTCAATCTGCCCAAAGCCGATCCTGACCTGCTCGATACGGCGCTGATGCTGATGCGCGAAACCGCGAGCGAACTGACCATTGCCGAGGAAGCAGTAGAACGAGAGCGCGGTGTTATTCTGTCGGAACGCCGGGTGCGCAACAATTACAGCCTGAAGAATGTCGTCGACAGTTTGGAGTTCGGCTTTCCCGGATCGCATCTTTCGCAAAGGCTTCCCATCGGCACTTTGGAAACGCTTGAGGCTGCTGACGCAAAAGGTTTGCGCGCATTTTGGGAGCGCGAATATGTGCCAGCCAATACGGTTCTGGTTGTCGTGGGCGACTTCGAGCCATCCATGGTGGAAGGGAAGATTCGCGAACGCTTTGAAGATTGGAAAGCTGTACCAATTCCGGAACAAATCGGCCCCGGTCCGGTGGATACTACGCGGACGGGCGAAACCGACATCTATCTTGATCCTGCACTGACCGAGTCCATCTCGATTTTCCGCCATGTCCCGTTCGTGGATGAGCCTGATACTCTCGAAAACCGCCAAAAAGCCATGCTGTTGCGCGTGGGTCGAGGCGCCTTGTCACGCCGTTTCCAGCGGCTCAATCGCAGTGAAGATCCACCATTCCGCAGTGTGAGCTTTGGTGCAAATGAGTTCTTTGACGAGGCTGAAACTATCCAGCTTTCGGTGAGCACCGAAGAAGGCGGCTGGAAACGCGGTCTGGACACAGCAATCGACGAATTCCGCCGCGCTCTGCAATTTGGTTTCAGTGAAGCGGAAGTCGCTGAACAGGTCACCAATATGCGTACCGGTTATGAAGACAGCGCAGCAAATGCTGGCACGCGCAGCAACGGCCTCTTCGTAAACAGTGCCTTTGCTATGGCGCGCGGCGATCGTGTGGTCTCCGGCCCCTCTGCAACGCTAGAACGATTCAATGCATTCGCCGACAAAATTACGCCCGAGGCAGTGCTCAAGCTAATGCGCGCAGAATATAACGAACTTGGCGACCCGCTGATCCGTTTCAGCGGCAAAACCGCGCCCGAGGGTGGTGCCGCAGCGCTGCGTTCGGCGGTCGAAGCAGCCTATGCCCGCGAACTTGCTGCGCCTGAATTCAAAGACAGTGTCGAATTTGCCTACACCGAGTTTGGCACGCCCGGAGCCGTCGTGTCCGACACGACATCGGACGATCTTGGCATTCGCACCCTTCGCTTCGCCAACGGAGTGATGCTCAATCTCAAGCAAACCGATTTGCAAGACAATGCGGTCAACATCAGTCTCTATCTCGATGGCGGTCGGATGCTACGGACTCGCGACGATCCGCTTGCAGTCGAGCTTGCCGGTCTGCTCAGTAGTGGAGGCCTCGGCAAGCACAGTACTGATGAACTGCAGTCGATCCTGGCAGGCCGCTCGGTGTCTGGTAGCTTTGGTTTGGGCAGCGACACATTTGTCAGCCGCGCGCGCACCACGCCCCGCGATTTCGAATTGCAGATGCAGCTTCTGGCGGCTTTCGTGACTGATCCCGGCTACCGCACTGAAGGCTTGGGCCCATGGAAAAAGAGCCTGGATGATTTCTTCGCGCGCCTCGGCAAAACGCCGGGCTCGGCATATTCAGAAGGCTCTCGTGCGATCCTGTCCGATAGTGATCCGCGATTTACTCGCCAGCCAGTCGAGAGCTATCGCGCGCTTGACTACGACAAATTGTCGGAAACAATCAGCGACAGATTGGCCACCGGCGCCATCGAAATCGCAATCGTTGGCGATATCGATGAGCAAGAAGCCGTCAATCTGGTCAGCAAGACCTTCGGCGCTCTTCCAACTCGAGAAGATGCGTTCAGGCCGTATGATGATAAGCGCCGTATGCGTCCCTTTACGAGCCAGCGCGGGCTTTACACGATCACGCATGGCGGTGAGGCCGATCAGGCGATGATCAGACTGATCTGGCCAACCACCGACGACTCTGACTGGGAATTGACGTCGCAACTCAGCCTGTTGGCGCGTGTGGCGCGTCTGAAACTAACCGAGAAACTGCGCGAAGAACTGGGGCAGACATACTCGCCGAGCGTCAGCAGTAGCCAGTCTGACACTTATGTCGCTTACGGCACATTCTCGATGGGCGCATCGGTCGATGTGACTCAGTTGGATGCGACCAAAGCGGCGCTGATGGAAGTGATCGAGGATCTGATTGCAAACACTCCTGATGAAGATCTCATGCAGCGCGCCCGGCAGCCGGTTCTCGAAGCTCTCGAAAACCGGCTAAAGAGCAATAGCGGATGGATGAGTCTGGTCGACCGCGCGCAGAGCGATCCCGATGACATCAAGCGGTTCCAGACCGCTAAAGAGCGCTATTCATCCATGACCGGCGACCAATTGCAGGCTCTTGCCGCACAATATCTGCAGCCGGATGATGCTATCGAGTTCCGTGTAGTCCCGCAGGAACCGGCCCCGAATAGCGAATGAGCCGATTTTCCGACAGCTATTCGCGCCTCATGTCTTGCCCCGACCGCGGCTGCGCGGCATAGGCTGCGCGGATAGTCAACGCAGCGCCATCCCAAGCAAAGGGCACCGCCATGAAAGTCCATATCCACGTTTCGCTGAAATCCGGAGTGCTCGACCCGCAGGGCCGTGCGATCCATCATGAACTTGAAGCGCTTGGCTTTTCCGGTGTAAACGACGTGCGCGCGGGCAAACTGATCGAACTGGACGTTGCCGATGATACGTCGGATGACGATTTAGACCAGATGTGCCGCAAGTTGCTGGCCAATATGGTGATCGAGAACTACCGGATTGAAAAACTGGAAACAGCGTGATGGGCTTCCGTTCCGCAGTCATCACGTTTCCCGGCTCCAACTGCGACCGCGATATGGCGGTGGCGCTGGAGCAGGTATCGGGCACAGCGCCTGTCCGTGTATGGCATGGCGACCCTGACCTACCTGACAGGCTCGACTTCATCGCACTGCCCGGTGGCTTTTCCTATGGCGATTATCTTCGCTCAGGCGCGATGGCGGCGCGCAGCCCGATCATGAAGGCGGTGATCAATGCCGCTGACAAAGGCGTGCCGGTTCTGGGCGTGTGCAACGGCTTTCAGGTTCTGACCGAAAGCGGCCTTCTGCCTGGCGCGCTGATGCGCAATGCCAGCCAGAACTTCGTTTGCCGTGATGTCCCGCTCAAGGTCGAGAATAATCAATCGCTGTTTACCGCAGGCTATGAAGCGGGTGAGACAATTCACATTCCGGTCGCTCATCACGACGGCAATTTCTTTGCAGACGAGGAAACGCTTGACCGGATTGAAGGCGATGGTCGCGTGGCATTCCGCTATCGCGATGTAGTCAACGGATCACGCCGTGACATTGCTGGCATTCTGAATGAAGCTGGTAATGTACTCGGAATGATGCCCCATCCCGAGCGCGCCATCGAAGAATCCCATGGTGGCAGCGATGGTCGCGCGCTGTTCGAAAATGCAGTGAAAGGTCTCGTTCGGGCCTAAGCGCCGCGACCCATTACGCACGGCGTAAGCCTTCGCGGACAAATATCTGACGCGCGTCATGGGCCGGCATCGGCCGCCCGAAGTAATAGCCCTGAATCTTCTTACAGCCGAGCTTACGGATGAATTCCGCTTCTTCGGCATTTTCCACGCCTTCAGCCGTGGTCGACATTTCGAGGCTCTCGGCCATAGCGACAACCGCATTGATAATGGCAAGGCTTTCCGCGCTGCCCTGCACTGCGCCTTGCACAAAGCTGCGGTCCACTTTGATGGTCGAGAAGCTCAGTTTGCGCAAATAGCCGAGCGACGAATACCCGGTGCCAAAGTCATCCAAAGCCACTGTACAACCGAGCGCGATAACCTGCTCCAACGCGGCACGGGCAACATTCGCATCACGCAAGAATATGCTCTCGGTGACCTCGATCTCAAGCCGGTTTGCTTCCAGCCCGCTTTTGGACAGAGCGCCGATCACGGTGGACGCGAAATCGGGTTCGATCAGTTGCTCGCCCGAAACGTTGACCGCCACGCGTACATGTGAAGGCCAGTTGCAGGCTTCGATACAGGCCTGCTCCATAACCCAAGTGCCGATCGGAATGATCAGACGGGTATCTTCGGCCAAGGGAATAAACTTATCCGGACCGACAAAACCGTGCTCTTCGCTGTTCCACCGGACTAGCGCCTCGAAGCTGACAACAGTTTCATCATTGGCGTCGACAACCGGTTGGAAATTGAGTGACATTTCGTCGCGCTCAAGCGCGTGACGCAATGAGGCCTCCAGCTTACGGCGTTCTTCCGCATGCACGTGCAAAGTCGGCTCATATTGGCAATGTTCGCTGCCGCCCTCATCCTTGGCACGGTACAAAGCAAGATCCGAGTTTCGCAGCAATTCCTCGACCGTCTTCCCGTCGCGCGGGCCGACAGCTGAGCCTACGCTCGCGCCCACATAAAGCGTATTGCCGTCGATATCATAAGGTTGGGAAAGGCTTTCAATGATCCGCCGCGCCAGCGCATCCACGCTGCCCTTAGCCGATGCGTCGCGAATTACGATCCCGAACTCATCTCCGCCAAGCCGTCCGCAAATAGCGTTTTCGCCCATCAGCTCTTTCAAACGCTCGGATACCTTCGCCAACATCTTGTCACCGACTTGGTGGCCGAGTGAATCGTTTACCGCCTTGAAGCGGTCGAGGTCGAGCATCAGGAATGCGCAGCGCGTCCTCCATTGCTTCGCATACAGCATCGCATCGCGCAGCGCTTCGTTCAGCATAAGGCGGTTGGGCAGCCCTGTCAGCGTATCATACCTCGCGAGGTAAGCGATCTTCTCGCTGGACTCGCGTTGTTCGGTTACATCGGAGCCAACGCCGCGAAAGCCGACATAGACATCGCGCTCATCGATGATGGGGGTTCCTGAAAGCTCCCACCAACAGCTTCTACCATTGATTGTTACTTGGATCATCAAATTCGAGAAATTCTCGCGATTCTTTAGCTTTTCGGCAAGTTCGTGCAAGCTAGGCGAGAACTGACCGCTTTCCCATGAATCGCCAGCGAGCAATTGAAGAAACGAGTTCCCTTCGATCTCTTCGAGCGGCTTCCCAAGTGCGAAGGCAAAACGCGGCGATACCGAGCGTATCCGCTTCTTGGTATCGACTTGCCAGAGCCAGTCGGCTTGGTTTTCTTCAAATTCCCGCAGCAGCAGCGACACAACTTCGCTTTTCTCAGCCATACCCGCTTCGGCGATACGCGCAGTCATATATGTCCGGGCGGACTCTATTGTGCCAGTAGTGACGACCAGAATAAAGAACACGATCATCGCGGCGGCCGGGTACTCGCCGAGAAACAAACAGGTAGCAGCGGCTGAAATACCCGTGAGCGAGGTAAATATCAGCGTGCCGAGCGGAGCCGAAGCTACGATCAAGACTAATCCAACGATCAGCGCCGAGATTGCTGTCCACAGAGTCAGCAGGTCTGCAAGAGTGCCATATAGGGCAAAGATTGACGTCGGTACGCACCAGACCAGACTGACGACCGTAACAGCGGTCGTACGCCGGTAAAATTCCTCTTGGGTTAGCCGCGTGTTTTCAGCCCCTGCCAATTTTCGATCGCAATGCCCGATGAAAGAGATGGCACCGACAAGGCAGAAAAGCCAAACGCCTAGAAGAACGGGACTGACAAGGTTCCAATACACCCACCCGACCACCAAAGCTGCAATTGCGTGAGCGATCATTCTTGTGAGAATGTTGTTTCTGTTCGCCAGCTTCGCAAATTGCAGGCCTCGCAGGCGCGCCCAATCGTCTTGCTTCGGGGCTTTAATCCCAAGCACGGCCAGCGCAGGTAGGCGCTCCGGCAATGCCGGTGGATCTTGCAGATTCTTACTCACGCGATTGTCGGTAACCAAAAAAGGTTATCGCAGGGTAAAGTGTGCCGATGAAATTTACCCGTGCAGCGCCGGGATCGTTGGTGCGATATTGTTTAATTACAAAAAGTTGGCAAGCAGCCCAACCACAATCCGCGCTACCTCAGCCGATTACTCTACCGTCACCGACTTCGCCAAGTTGCGCGGTTGGTCGACATCGGTCCCTTTCACGCAGGCGACATGATACGCCAGCAACTGCACCGGTACTGCATATACTAGCGGCGCAATGAGCGGGTGGACTTTGGGCATTTCGATAGTTGCGATACAACCTTCACCCGCCTCCTC
This sequence comes from Pontixanthobacter aestiaquae, assembly GCF_009827455.1. Taxonomy (NCBI): domain Bacteria; kingdom Pseudomonadati; phylum Pseudomonadota; class Alphaproteobacteria; order Sphingomonadales; family Erythrobacteraceae; genus Pontixanthobacter; species Pontixanthobacter aestiaquae. Next base: position 1,473,100 of record NZ_WTYZ01000001.1, on the reverse strand, counting down.
CAGACCTTCGCGGTCAGAAATCAAAACGACCTGACCGCCCCGCGCACGAACTTCATGCATGTTGGAAACAGTCTTTTCGAAAAGCGGGCCGGATGGTGCCAGTACGATAACGGGCACTTCCTCATCAATCAGTGCGATGGGTCCGTGCTTCATCTCTCCCGAAGCATAACCCTCGGCGTGGATGTAGCTGATTTCCTTAAGTTTCAGTGCCCCCTCCAATGCTAAGGGAAAGTCCGGCCCACGGCCCAGATACAGCACGTCGCGCGCTGGAGCGATCAGATGCGCCATGCTGGCAATATCTTCATCATGATCCAGCGCGGCATTGAGGGCAGCCGGCGCTTCAAGCAGATGGTGGACTACCTCCTGTTCTTCCGCGCGATCCATCTTGCCCTTCTTGACGGCCAGATGCGCCGCCAAAGCCGCGAGAACAGCAAGCTGGCATGTGAAGGCTTTGGTCGACGCAACCCCAATCTCGGGTCCGGCATGGGTAGGCAGTAGCAAGTCCGCCTCTCGCGCCATCGAACTGGTCGGCACATTCACAACAACGCCAATGGTCTGTCCGTTTGCCTTGCAGTGGCGCAGAGCAGCAAGAGTATCGGCTGTTTCGCCAGACTGAGAGATAAACAGCGCTAGGCCGCCTTCCTCCAGAACTGGATTGCGATATCTGAACTCGCTCGCGAAATCCAAATCTACCGGGACCCTGGCAAATTGCTCAAACCAGTATTTGGCGACCATCGCTGCGTAATAGGAAGTGCCGCAGGCTACGATGGTGATACGGTTTATCTTTGATAAATCGAAATCAATCTGCGGCAATGCGACGGTCTCGTCAGCTTGGCGAATGTAGCTGCTGAGAGTTTGTGCGACTACGGTTGGCTGCTCGAATATCTCTTTTTGCATGTAGTGGCGGTAATTGCCTTTTTCGATAGCCGCGGCCGATGCGCCAGAAGTGGTAACTTCGCGCTCTACTACATTGTTTTCCTGATCATAAATTACCGCATTGTCGCGCGTGATAACAACCCAATCGCCTTCTTCAAGATAAGCGATTTTCTGCGTTAATGGCGCCAAGGCAAGCGCATCGGAGCCAAGGAACATTTCACCGTCCCCATAACCAACGACCAGTGGTGACCCCAGTCGAGCGCCGATCAGCATGTCGGGGTTTTGACG